>JAFZLK010000119.1 GCA_017551515.1 Bacteroidales bacterium
CACTAGTGGGCGAATGTTTTTCAAAGCAATGCTTATATTGTGCTGAATTTAAATGAAATACATCAAGTTTTTTACGGTGACGATTTCAAATGATATATTGCCTAAAATTTAAAGGCAATGAATAAAGGAAAATATGTATTTGCACAAATAGTAGAATTTTTACCTCAGCGAATTTTTGACGGATTTGTAGAAAAATATTCAGGGAACAAGAAGGTTCATAGTTTCACATGCTGGAACCAGATGCTGTGCATGATATTCGGGCAGTTGACAGCAAGAGACAGTCTCCGCGACCTCATTGTGAGTCTCGAAGCACATAGGAATAAATTTTATCATCTGGGATTTGGAACATCAGTAAGCAGAAGAAATATTTGGCACGCCAATGAAATTCGTGATTACAGGATTTTTGAAGATTTTGCAATGTATATGATTGAAACAGCGCGCAAAACTTGTTACAAGTCCGATTTCGAGATAAACATTGCAGGCAATATTTACGCCTTTGACTCCTCGACCATAGATCTTTGCCTGTCTGTATTCTGGTGGGCAAAATTCAGGAGGACAAAAGGCGGAATAAAACTGCACACGTTGTTTGACATAAGGACATCAATACCAGCATTAGTCATTATAACCGAAGCGAATGTCGCAGATGTCACAATGCTGGACGAACTGTATTTTGAAGCGGGAAGCTTTTATATTGTTGACAAGGGGTACATAGATTTTGCAAGATTATACGCAATAAACCTCTGTAAAGCGTATTTCGTAATAAGAGCCAAGACAAACACGAAGTTTAAGAGACTTTATTCTAAGCCGAAACATAGTGAAAACGGAATCAAATGTGACCAAATTGGGTATCTGAACACCAAAAAATCAAAGGTCAGGTATCCCCAAAAGGTAAGATGGATAAAATACTATGACTGCGATTTGGACAAGGAATTTGTTTTCATTACAAACAATTTTGAACTTGAAGCTGAAAAAATCGCACTACTGTACAAATATCGCTGGCAAGTTGAACTTTTTTTCAAATGGATAAAGCAGCATTTAAAGATACGTTCGTTCTGGGGACATTCTGAAAATGCAGTTAAAGTCCAAATCTACTGTGCGATAATAACTTATTGCTTGGTTGCAATAGTTTCTGCAAAAATCAAAAGCGAACATTCCATCTACGAAAATTTACAGATTTTAGGTTTCTCCCTGTTGGACAAAACTCTTATAAATGAACTACTTACGAAACCTCAACTACAAAAAACAATCCCTGCTAATTGTAATCAACTGATTCTCAATCTATAACATTCGCCCGGCAGTGTTTGATTATAAGTACTGTTTGAAAATTAGTGTTGCACAAAAACTCAGCACAAAATAAATTTTGCAGTTCTATTCCATTTTTCTATTTTTGCCATTGGTTTGGTTCGCCAAGCCGTACATATTTGATTAACGAAGCGTTATGCTTCCTTATACTTGAAAACGTAGGAAATTTTCAAAGTAGAACGAGGAGTGTATAGCGGTTCCACGCATAGCGTGGGCTGTTTTTTGCATTTGTTTTACAGGTATCCTACGACCTTCAAGTATAGTGTGAGACATACAGTGCCACGCTTCTTTTATGTATAATTGCCTATGAGGTGCTGGTGGGCTGGAGAAAAATATATATAAATATGAAGATTGTTAAGGTTGTCATTTTTTTATTAATATCTATTATGTTTTTTTCGAGTTGCGCTACTATACTCAGCGGTGGCAAGACAAAGATTCGTGTATATGATGGAACACCGCCTAATGCAAATGTTTATGTGGATGGAAACTATGTAGGTATGGCTCCGTGTAAGTTCAAGATTCACAAGACAATGAAGAACGCACAGCACCATATCGACATCAAGGCTACTGGTTACAAAACACAGACTGTAACTACAAACAGAAAGTTCAGCGCAGGTTTTTTTATATTAGACATTTGTACCGGAGTTATTTGGACTGTAATTGATTTTGCAACAGGTAACCTTTACAAGCAAAAACCTAGGAAAATACATTATATGCTTATGCCATTGAATCCTTCTGAAACAAGGAATATTGAAGTAACAACAGTTAATAATAACAACATGGTTAACGAAAATTCAATTGCTAAAGACAATAATTCTAAAAAATTACAGGTATCGCCAGATTCTAGGAAGATAGCAGAAACACCAATTGCAGTATACAAGTCAGGTGATGATGTTTATTGTTCTTCGATGTTAAGTTTTGGTAAGTGTAAACAGGGTTCGGTGAAGGCCTCAAAACTAGATGGATCTTGTATAATTTTAACTACAGATGGTAAGGAAATAAAAAGACAGGCCAAGTATATTTATATAAATAATAATGATGTAGAATCGTCTGCTATTAAAATAGGAAATGGAGTTAGATATGGAAACAAAATTTTTGGTTACAAATCAGGCAAAATAGTTTCTGTACCTAGTCCAAAGTGGTGTATTGTTGAAACCGAAAAAGGAGATTTTATTTTGAAAAAGCAGTCAATCTTATTGTTAGAATAAATTTATTAAAATTATGAGAAAAATTTTTGTTAATGTTTTGATAGTCTTAGTAGTAATTTGTATTGTATTTACATCATGCGAAAGGGATGACGGAGAATATCCTATTGGTGGCGGAGGTAATAATGGATATGGAATAGACATTCCAACCTGCACTGGAACTATCGAATTCGTCAATAATTCAAATAATCCATATACTGTAGATGTTTCTGGATATGATAGTTTTACTTTGTCAGGAAACCATTATTCTACTAAAACCTATGAAAAAGGGTCTTATGTTATAAAAGTGACGCAAAATAGCGGATATTTATTTTATCCAACGGAAGAAACTTATCAAGTAAGTGTAAGTTGTGGAAGCCATGATGTTGTTTCGTTTCCTAATACTGGAATTAATTCTAAATAATATTCAGTAAAATCACTCCAATATTAAAAGTACGTATGTACGCAAAAAATTTCAATGGGAAATAGTTTATATCCTATTTTTAGAATCAATCATTATAGTCACTGGACCATCGTTAAGGAGTTCTATTTTCATGTCGGCACCGAAGATGCCAGTGGCTGATGGTTTGCCAGTAAGTTTGTTTGTGGCTTCTATGAATTTTTGGTATAGAGGTTCGGATATTTCTGGTTTTGCTGCATCGATGTATGAGGGACGGTTGCCTTTTTTTGTGCGTGCGTGTAGTGTAAACTGACTGATAATCATTATTTCTCCGTTGATTTCCAAGCACGATTTGTTCATAACGCCGTCTTCATCGTTGAAAATGCGCAGATTCACCATTTTATTTGTGAGCCATTCGATGTCTTCTTCGTTGTCGTCGTTTGTAATGCCTACAAAAACTAGCATCCCCTGCCCTATCTTTGATATTTCCTTGCCCTCGACTGTGCACTTCGAATGTTTCACTCTTTGTATTAGAATTTTCATGGTTTTTAATAGTTAGTGTTTTGATTTATAGTGATTTATATAGTGTTTCATGTGGAACATTTTTACTGGTTGAATCTATTGAAATTGTGGTGTTTTTTGCATTGTTTATTATGTTAATTATCAGTATTTTATATATTGTTTCACATGAAACATTGTCTATACAAACAAATCCGTCATTTCAAACTTGTCACCATCGAACAGTCCCTTATCGCTTAGTTTGAGACTTGGGATGACAAGCAGAGCCATAAAAGAGAGAGTCATAAATGGAGACTGAAGTCTGCAGCCGTTGCTTTTTACTATATGGTTGAGGCGACCGTATATCTCCCCTATTCGTTCGCAACTTTGTTGTGTCATCAGTCCAGCAAACTCAAGTGGCAAGGTGTAGTAGTCGGTTCCTTTTACATAGCAAAGACCACCCTTATTGTCCACAATTTCATTTATTGCCTTCATTATTTCGTTGTCGGATGTTCCAACAGCAATAATGTTGTGGCTGTCGTGTGCAACCGATGTGGCAATTGCCCCTGCCCTAAGTCCAAATCCGCGGATGAATCCAATCTGTGGTTTTGCTTCTTTATCGTATCTGCTCATTACTGCCATCTTCAGTATGTCGTTTTCAATATCGGAGACAACATTGTTGTTTTCAATTTTTGCCTTTTCGGTGATGCAGTTTGTGAGTAGTTCGTTTTCTATAATTTCGATTACCTTAATTTTTTTTGTTTTTGGTTCGATGTGTAAATTACTTTCCGAAATTCTTTGTACTTCGAAATTGTTTATAGGTTTAATTTGTTTTGTGCTGAACAAAATTCGTCCATCAGAATATACAGTATTGCCATTGATGATTGTTTCAAGAATATTGAACTTTTTTAGGTCGTCAACAATTATCATATCGGCATAGTCGTTTTCGCGAAGTAGTCCGATTGGTAGATTATAATGTTTGACTGGATTGACGCATGCGGCATTTAGCAGGTCGAAGATGTCTATCCCGTTCTTAATACCCATTTTCAATATTTTGTTAATGTGTCCAAATTTTGTAAGGTCATCGGGGTGTGAATCGTCTGTCGAAAGCATTACCATTTTATTGAATTTGGAAATTAGTGGGTATAATGCTTCAAAATTCTTAGCTGCCGAACCTTCACGAATAAGAATATTCATGCCGAGATTAATTTTTTCTATGGCTTCGTCAATATCTCTGCTTTCATGATCGGTGCTAATTCCTGCATCAATATATTTCTTCAAGTTGTCGCCAGTTACTTGTGGAGCATGCCCGTCGATGACAGCACCATGCTTTTTTGCTATTTCAATTTTAGCCAAAACTTCTGGATCATCGAAGATTACACCTGGATAATTCATCATTTCACCAAGCACTTTCAAGTTGTATTTAGTGAAAATCTTGTCTATTTTTTCAGCGTTGAGTGTTGCTCCCGATGTCTCGAAAGTAGTTGCAGGAACGCACGACGGTACACAATAGAATGTCTTCAAAGGTGTTGATTCTGAATTTTTTATCATAAAATCAATTCCTTTTTCACCAAGCACATTTGCTATTTCGTGCGGGTCGGTAACAACGCCGACAGTTCCGTTCTTAACAGCGACCTTTGCAAATTCACTTGGAATCATCATTGTGCTTTCAATATGAATGTGCGAATCGATTAGTCCAGGCAGTATGTAAACATCGCTTGTAGTTTCCTTCGGATTGATTTTTATTATTCTGTCGCCTTCGATAATTACTTCACCCTTGAAGATTTTTCTATCGAACAGATTCATAATGTTACCTTCTATTTTTCTGGTTCGCTCCCTGAGCTTGTCGGACTTCCGCTCCCTGAGCTTGTCGAAGGGGCGTGATGTGTTGTTGCTATGCATATTATTTTTTATTTCTTTAATAATCTTATTGTTATAATTGTTTCACATGAAACATTAATATTGTTTCAGAGTATTAAATTTTATCCAAGTATAGTATTTTTATCTCCTTTATGTCAATACCTTCACAAATAATCTTACCTTCTCTTATCTCATCAAGATAGTCTTCATTTTCATATAGATAATGAGTAACCCCCTGTTCTTTGAGTTTTTCTGATATAATACTATTCATATCATCATTATCCAGGATTATATCTATTTCCTCACTTGAATAATCTCCACCCAAAGACCAAAACAAGTTATTTTGTTCTTCAGTAAGATATGATGAACTATTTGAAAGAATATCCCTGGTCCAATTTTCCTTTCCAAGAGTTTCCAAAATTGTTTGTATGACATTTCCGTCATGTATACGGGCTACTAATCTGGCTATTCCACTTAATTGTTGTTTGTTAAGTCTATCCATTTTATATGATATTTTATCTTCCCATCAATACCAATAGCACACTTATATCAGATGGAGAAACACCACTGATTCGTGATGCCTGACCGATAGTGTGAGGATTTATTTTCATCAGTTTTTGTCTTGCTTCTGTCGAGAGTGAATTTACTTCTGCATAGTTAATCTTTCCTTCAATTACAATATTTTCAAGTCGCTTCAACTTGTCGGCAATGAGTTTTTCTCGTTCGATGTAGCCTGAGTATTTCAATAGAATTTCGGCTGCATCAACAATCTCGTCCTTCTTGTCACCAAAGCTCGCAACTAGGTTGTTAAGGTCTTCGTCGTATGGACATAAAACCTTGATTTTCACCTGTGGACGAGTGATTATATTGTTCATTTTTATACTTTGCTTCAGTTCCGAACTACCTAATTCTGAGAGCATTGCATTGATAGTTTCGGGCTTGCAACTCTGGTTGTTGCAGAAGTCAATAAGTTGATCACGCTTTGCAATTTTGTCTTCGTAAACTTTAAGTCGTTCATCACTTGCCAAACCAATATTGTGCGACAATTCTGTAAGTCTAACATCGCAGTTGTCCTGACGAAGAAGAATGCGGAATTCTGCCCGCGAAGTGAACATTCTATATGGTTCGTCAACTCCCTTTGTGATGAGGTCATCAATTAGAACACCTATGTAAGCTTGGTCGCGGTTGAGTGTAAACTCAGGTTTGTCGTTGATTTTCAGATGAGCATTTATACCAGCGATTATGCCCTGTCCAGCTGCTTCTTCGTAACCGGTTGTACCATTGATTTGTCCTGCAAAATACAGATTTTCAATGAGTTTTGTTTCCAAAGTGGCTTTCAGTTGGGTAGGGTGGAAGAAGTCGTATTCGATGGCATAGCCGGGACGGAAAATCTTGGCATTTTCGAGACCTTTGATTTTACGCAATGCTTCGTACTGGACATCTATCGGCAGCGAAGATGAAAATCCATTGAGGTAGAATTCCACAGAGGTTTCACCTTCTGGCTCAAGGAATAGTTGGTGTTTGTCCTTGTCGGGGAAGGTAACCAGTTTTGTCTCAATGCTCGGGCAATAGCGCGGACCTATGCTTTTGATGGTTCCGTCATAGAGTGGAGAATCCTTAAGTCCCTTGCGCAGAGTGTCGTGGACTTCTTCGTTGGTGTAAGTTATGTAGCAGCTTCGCTGTTTTAGAAAATGCTGGTTGTAGTTGTGCATATAGGAGAATGGAATGATGGTTTCATCACCGCTTTGTTCCTGTAAATCACTGAAGTTAATGGTTCGACCATCGATTCTGACAGGTGTGCCAGTTTTCATGCGGTCGTAGGTGAAACCAAGTTCGGCGAGGTTTTGTGTAAGTCCAACAGCAGATGGTTCCGAAATTCGACCGCCTTCGAAATGGCTATGTCCTATGTGCATCAGTCCGTTAAGGAAGGTGCCGGTTGTGAGAATCACTGCTTTTGCATAAACCTTTATGCCGAGGTAAGTTTCAATTCCGCATGCGCGATTATTTTCTACAAGTACCTTATTTACAGTATCTTGTAGAAAAGAAACATTCTTTATTGCTTCGAGTTGGCTACGCCATTCGGCACTGAAGACCATTCTGTCGCACTGAGCGCGGGGACTCCACATTGCTGGGCCTTTCGACATGTTGAGCATGCGGAATTGTATCATTGCCTTGTCGGTAACGATTCCCGAAAGTCCACCCAGCGCATCTATCTCCCTGACAATCTGACCTTTGGCAACTCCACCCATTGCAGGATTGCACGACATTTGCGCAATTTTGTTCATGTCGATGGTTACGAGCAAAACCTTGCTTCCCATATTTGCTGCCGCTGCTGCCGCCTCGCATCCTGCATGTCCTGCACCGACTACTATAACATCGTAATTTTCAGTCATTTATTGTAGATTATTTTTAGTTCGTTTATGTGAATTGTTTGCTTTTGCAAAAGTGCCATAGCGATAAGTATTTTATTGTGGTTGCAAAAGTAGTTAATATTTTTGGTTTCTGATTATAAGCATATATAAAGTTGTCGTGTGCGACGTAATCGTCGCCAATAAACAAAAAAAACTTTATATTTGCTTTTCAAAAATATAACTATGCCTAGAAACACAGACAAGCGGCCTTTGCCACAACAGCATAAGCGTAGCCATCATAACGACTACCATAGACGAGGCATTTATATGATAACACTATGCACCGATGGTCGGTTGCCTTTGCTTGGTACTCTTATAGGCAATACTCCTGAAACTGCTACAATTAGTCCGTCTTTACTTGGATTGCAGGTGCTACAATGTTGGAACAATATCCCATCCATTCAGAAACAATTAGCACAAAAGAAAACGGAGCGAACAGGAGTGCTTTGTCAACGCGACATTTCTCTCATAGCTTGCCAGCTTATGCCAGATCATTTTCATGGGATTATCTTTGTACATACGGAAATGGATGTTTCCATAGGTGATGTTGTGCGGGGCTTTATGGTCGGATGCACAAAAGCTTATAATGTACAAAATTCTGTAGAAGAAAGAAGTCATATATCTCTTAAGCCATTTTGGGAGAAGGGTTTTCACGACCGCATATTGCTTCATGCCGGACAACTTCAGAACATGATAGAATATGTCCGCGACAATCCTCGTCGTGTATGGTTGAAGAAAATGAGACCAGAATATTTTGCAGTTCAGCATAATGTGCATTGGAATGACCATTGTTTCTCTGCGGTTGGTAATATTTTACTTTTGGACAATCTTTTATGTGCTGTTCATGTGCGAAGTCGCTTTTCGGAAGAGGATGCACGCAACTATATGAATGACTGCATTGTTACTGCGAGAAAGGGAACAGTACTAATAGGTGCATTCATCAGCCAGAAAGAGAAGCAAGTTCTTGAGGTTGCTTTGAAAGAAGGGCTTCCTGTTATTATTTTGTTGCCTCATGGTTTATCGGAGTTTTATAAGCCAGTTGGTATGTTTATGGAAGCATGTGCGCAAGGTAAGATGCTTTTCCTAACTGATGCTTCTGATGAAGAAAGTACGCGCAAAAGAATTTCAAGGGAAGAATGCCAAAGGCTCAACGCTATTGCCGAAGAAATGATGGAATGGGCAATGGCAAACAAAGAAGAGTAGTGGCATTGGTGTGGCGTGTTAGCGCGACGAGTACGTCGCACACGGAAACTACAGAGACAAAAAAATCTTCACAAAAGTTTTCCTGAAATTAGGAAATAATATAACTTTGTCGCGTTCCAATAGGAACGACATATTTGAAAAGGCGTTTACTTGCGCTTTGTTTTGACTTGCAGAAACTTCGCAAACTTCTGAAACTCTGTCGGAACATTAGCAATGGTAGATGTCTGCGTAATACGATATTCCCTTATCGTTATAGGCGTGGACTTCTGCGTTGCTCGTTTTACAGAGTTGGGCAATGCGAAGGCCTCTGCGAGTGGAGCGGGCAATAGTACGGACTCCACGCTTCTTTTTATATGCCTAACTAAAGTAAATAAATTGCCGTTTAGGGAGTTCTGCGGGGTAAAAATGAATGTTATATGTCAGTAAAAAACGCAGGAGAAAATTTTCCTTTGAACGAAAAAGAGATTTTAAAGATTACTTCCCCACGAAATTTTATTGAAGTATTTAAAGTGATTTTCATTGAAAAAGAAGAACGGTGGGTTGTAATTGCAGCAAATTGGAATAAGCAACCTCGTCTTTGTATGCGTTGGTTTTGGGATAAATCTGGTTTTCCACAATCTCATGGATGGGCAGCATGGATGGTAATAACCCCAAAACTTGCAGATGCCATTTTATCGAAATTTTTAATAAATCCAGCTGAAATGAGTAGAATAAGTAAGTTTCTAGCAGGCGAATTGAAAGGAGAAGAGTTATGAAAAAGTTGATAATTACTGTAATATTTGTATTTGCATTATTTTTAAGTATTTTTGCTCAAAATGCTCAAACTCCATATCAAAAAAAGCAATTTGAATTGGCAAAAAAGTATTTTCAGATTTTTTATGGATATCAGATGACAATGTCCGAGTCTGTTTTTTTTGAAGAACTTGCAGAGGGAAAAGAGGTGAGAGATTTTTTGCTTGGACTTGGCATTTTGAGTTATGCGATGGAACATTCTGAAGCTCAGGTTGAATATGTATTAGCACAAATGGAAAAAGAATACAAAGCAGCCGAAAAACTGAAAAATGAGACAGATTTTAGATTAGAAAAAGAAGCGAAAGACTTAAAGGCAAAAAAAGAGTATGAAAATACTGATGTAGGAGCAATACGCAAAAATGTAAAATCTGATTTTGAAAAATGGAATCAAAGGGGAGAATTTGAGAAAGAATGTGATTATGAAAAACGTCTTGAACGTATGTCACAAATGGTATTTGATAGTATTTGTATAAAGCAAATTTTACATAGAGTAAATACAAATCTTTATTTTAAGAAGAAACAACTTTTACGATATAATTTATTAGATGAATATTTTACTTTATTTTTCGAAATTAACAACATTGAATATCAAAGTAATATTAATGTTCCAATTGACCAAGCAGAAGATTTTAAAAATGACTTTAATGATATAAATTTTAAAGTTGATGACTATGATTTGGTGTATGTGGGGAATAGGCTATGTCCTACTTTTTTAACGATAATATATCCAAACAATGCAAAATTTCGTGGAAAACCTAAATATAAGTTTCCAGTAACTCACACTAATGCAACAGAGATAACATTGCCATTCGATAGTCTTGAAATAGATAATAAATATCTAAATGGTTATGTTTTTAAATTATCCGAAGCAAAAGTCATTGCCAAACAACGCGAATTAGAGAGGCAAAGGTTAGATTCTTTGGAACTTGCATCCTTTAACAACCAATTGGATTCAATATACAATGACTACAATAATAGATTGCTTCAAAATCCATACAACAGAACAAAAGCAACCTTAAAAGATTATGCTAATATAGATTCTTTTACAGATAAAGACAGTCGGAAATATGAGTTTAATCGCCGAGTATCTAATATGAAATTAGAATTCGAACGTTTAAACGAACAATTTGAAACCATGCATAAATATGAATATAATAAGAATGGAAAACTATTTGATAATAAGGCACAATTTGATAAATTTTATATTCAAGATGACTCTACTTATTTGTCTGAAGTTGAAAAAAGAACAAAAATAAATTATCTTAAATCGAAATCAGGAATAATTGAAGCGATGGATTTTCAAAAAGAAAATAAACCAACAATTGTTTCTGAGTTTATATCAAGTTATACAGGTTATTATACAGATTATGCACAAAAAAATGCTGAAAGAAATGAGATTTTGTCTTTTATAAAGAAAAATGAAAATAAAACGTATTTTCCTCAAATAATAGACTTTGTAATAGAAAAAAACATTGGACTTAATAAAGAATGGAATAAAAATGGTCATTTCTTTGAAAATAAAACAGAATTTTACAAAGCTTTTATATCTGAAAATTACAAGAATATATTGAAGGTAAAAAAGAAAAATAAGAAATAGTAAATATTCAATTACATTAATTATTAATGTAAAAAATAATTGTAAAACTCTGCTAAACATATAGTTGGACTACAATTTGTATTCCTTAAGAAAAAATTCCTACAGATATTTTGTTTATTATTCTCTGAATGCCAAAGTGTTATGTAAGAGGGTCTAAAATTTCCCTCATTGAGGGATTTTTAATACATTTGCGCAATAAATTTAAGATTATGAAGAATGTAACCATTTATACCATTGCATTTCTGCTCATTTCAGCGTCTTGTTTTTCTCAAATCAAACCATTGAAAATCACCAAGAATGCCAACACATTCCATTATGAAGTTTACGAATACGGAAGTTCAATCGATACTTCTTTTATGGAAATTGTTTTGAAATCACCTGTATATAAGGTGGTTACTGAGGAGCAAGAGGGTCCGTTCGTTTCCGGTTATGGGCACGAAACAACAATCGTAAATTTTGACTTGGATAGCGTTTTCGTGCGTGCAGAGTTTGATGGAAATACGGATGAGCGTTTCGAGGTGGCTTCAAAGTTCAGGCGTACCGATATAAAGTACGATACCGCTAATATTGACGGACTTACCTGCTACACCTGCAACATCAATAGCAACAAACTCGAATTTTTTGTGCAAGATTTTCCTTACGATTTGAATCCTGTGCCATACTACGGACGATTCAAGGGTTTGTTGGTGGCGTTCAAGCGCAATGGTCAGACATACATGCAATTGGCCAATGCATCTTTCGACAAAAATGCAACAAAAAATTTCTACGAAAAAGGTGATTACAAGCGTGTTACTGGCAGAGAACTATCGCAAATCAAAAAGAACAAACTGATTGTTACCACTCGTGTTTTCGATGATGTTCAGTTGAGTTGGGGACAGAAAAACGACTGTATTAAAGGAGATTATAATGCTAATGTGCCTTTTGATAGTGTTTTGCATTATGCTGGTGGTACGCTTGCTTTGAAAAGGGTGCGCTTGCCAGAATTACCATCTCATTACCAGATATTTATCGAATTGCACCAGCATAGCAACGGCGATGCTTACGACCGTACAGGCAGCGTGTTTGTGATTCCGAATGTAGGGCAGGGACTTTGTCCGACTTTTTTCGATGGCATAAACTATCATTCCGATTCGCTACCGATATTTACAGGCAAGGATGGACAAAAGTATCAAGGTATTATGCCCGGAATTAGCCAGATGGAAAAATATAGAGTTTCGTCAATACCGTATGCACCGCCTGTGGAGTTGATGCGGTTTTTCACACCATTCGGTGTAGGTCATTTCAACGATAGAGTTCAACTTGATGGTCTTGAGTGGAAGGACGAAACCTTTTACAAACAGGAAGTTACCGACATTGCACCTTTGCTTCGTGGCGAGGTGTGGATAGGCGTTTGGATTGGCAACTACGATGGTGGCGGTCATAAGGTTACGCTCGACATCAAGTCGTACCCGGGAAGCGAACTTATGAATGATGGCGAGTCGGATGACGGCAGAATGTGTGTATCATTGTTCAACACTTGCAACGTACTTGAAATGGCTGGGCAGAATTACGGAAAACTATTCGCTACCGACAGTCTAAGCATTGAAGTTTACATTCCCGAAGCCAAAAAAGTCCGTCTGCGCTATATCAGCACTGGACATGGTGGATGGGAGGGGGGCGATGAGTTCAATCCCAAGATAAATACAATTCTAATTGACGGAAAACCAGCATATTCGTACACACCGTGGCGCGAGGATTGTGGATGCTATCGCGAATGGAATCCTGTGAGTGGCAACTTTTGGAATGGAATGTCGAGCAGCGACTATTCGCGTAGTGGTTGGTGTCCGGGAACTGCCACTCAGCCAGTGTATTTCGACTTAAGCCATCTTTCTGCTGGAAAGCATACTATCACAGTTGCCATTCCGCAAGGAGAACCACAGGCAGGCAGTTTCAGCCATTGGGCGGTAAGCGGAGTGCTGGTTGTGGAATAGATTTTATAAATTTGCATCCGTACAACTTTAAATAAAAATATGAAAAAACTCACTTATATCCTTATTTGCATGCTGGTAGGATTCTTTGCAAATTCCTATGCTAATCCCGTATCACTCAAAAGCCCTGACGGAAAACTCGAACTGAAATTCGAAGTCGTAAATGGCATACCGCAATATTCGCTCAGTCGTGATGGAAAACCAGTTGTAAAACCGTCGAAAATGGGATTTATCCTTGAATGGCGTGATGATCTTGCTCATGCATTTGTCTTGAAAGATACAAAATACAGCACTTTCGACGAGACATGGGAGCCAGTTTGGGGCGAGGAGGCGCAAATTCGTAATCATTACAACGAAATGCTTGTAACTTTGGAGCAACCCGTTGGTAGTGTGGAAAGTATGGACCATTCTACTGAGAAAAAAGCTACTGTCATGCAGATTCGTTTCCGCTTGTACGATGACGGTCTTGGATTCCGCTACGAATTTACAATCGAAAATGCTTTGGTATGCTTCTGGATAAAGGAGGAACTTACCGAATTTGCAATGGCAGGAGACCACAAAGCATGGTGGATTCCAGGCGATTACGACACACAGGAGTTCAATTATACAGAATCGCGTTTGTCGGAAATTCGCAATCTGTTCGATATAAGCCACAAGGATGGTGGTTGGCCATGGAAAGGATTTTCGCCTACAGGCGTGCAGACTGCCTTGCAGATGAAAACCGATGATGGTTTGTACATCAACATACACGAGGCCGCAACCCTTGACTTTCCGACCATGCATCTCGAATTGAACGACACTACAATGACTTTCCGCGCATGGCTTTCGCCGGATGCAACAGGTTATAAAGGTCGTTTGCAGGCACCTTGCACTACTCCTTGGCGTACGGTTATGGTAACGACATCTGCAACCGAAACACTTGCTTCGCGCCTGATACTCAATCTAAACGATCCTTGCGTTCTGGACGATGTGTCGTGGATTCACCCAGTGAAGTACATGGGCGTATGGTGGGAAATGATTTCTGGTAAAAGCACTTGGGCTTACACCGATGACTTTCCATCTGTGAAACTCGGCATCACCGATTTCGAGCACGCCAAGCCAAACGGCAGACACGGTGCAAACAACGCCAATGTGCGTCGCTACATTGATTTCGCTGCTGAAAACGGTTTCGATGCTCTTCTCATTGAGGGTTGGAACATAGGCTGGGAAGACTGGTATGCAAAGCAAAAGGATTTTGTCTTCGATTTCATCACTCCTTATCCCGACTTTGATTTGCCGGCACTTAACAAGTATGCTCACGAAAAGGGAATCCGCCTTATCATGCATCACGAAAGTTCCGCGTCCACAGTAAATTACGAACGCTGGATGGAAAAGGCTTACAACTTGATGAACCAGTATGGTTACGATGCTGTTAAGAGCGGTTATGTTGGCACTATCATTCCTTTTGCCGAAGGACATTACAGCCAACCCATTAACAATCACTACCATTACGCAATTGTTGAGGCAGCAAAACATCATATCATGGTAAATGCTCACGAGGCAGTGCGTCCGACAGGTCTTTGCCGCACTTGGCCCAATATGATTGGCAACGAAAGTGCAATGGGTACCGAATTTCAGGAACGCATAAAGCCCGGTCACACAACCATTTTGCCGTTCACTCGTTTGCAGGGCGGACCGATGGACTACACGCCGGGCATTTTCGAGACCGACATTAGCAAAATTGTTTCGTGGGGCGGAAAGATTCGCACTACCATTTGCAACCAACTAGGATTGTATGTTACTTTCTATTCTCCTTTGCAAATGGCTGCCGATTTTCCAGAACACTATGCTAAATTCATGGATGCCTTCCAGTTTATAAAGGATGTGGCTGTCGATTGGGACAAGTCGCTGTATTTGGAGGCTGAGCCTGGTGCTTACATTGTAACAGCCCGTCATCCTAAATTGTCAACATTGAACAAGGCTGCCGATGGCGTTGGAACTCTTGCCGACGGTAAGAAGGGTGTGGTTTCGAATGCTACGAAATTTGTTTACGATCTTCCCGAAAATGCCACTGCAAAGGATTTGGAAAACGCTAAGCCTCACGATGTTTGGTATGTTGGTGGTATTACTGATGAAAATGCCCGTGAGGTTACTGTGAAGTTGGATTTCCTGAAGCCTAGTGTGAAATATGAAGCCACAATCTATGCTGATGACAAGAATGCCAGTGGTTTGCCGGAAAACTACAATCCGCAGGCTTACATTATTACCCAAAAGGATGTCACAAACAAGTCGGTTTTGAAACTTAGGATGGCACCTTGTGGCGGTTTTGCAGTTTCGTTGAGAGAAAAATAAAAATGAATATGACAACTAACAATATGCAATCAGCCATTCTCGCTCACTTGGAAGATATTGAGAGAAAGTATGATGTACGAGTTCTGCTCGCTGTAGAGTCGGGGAGCAGGGCTAGGGGACTTTATTCCGATGAAAGCGACTGGGATTTGCGCTTCGTGTATGTGAACAAGCTCGACTGGTACCTGAATGTGAACGAAGGTCGCGATGTGATTGAAGAAATGTACGACGATAATATTGACATGGTTGGTTGGGAATTGCGTAAGACATTGCGACTATTCCAGAAATCCAACCCTTCGCTTATGGAATGGTTGCATTCGCCAGTCATCTATCGTGCCGATGAGGATTTCCTGTCGCGGATGAGGGCATTGGAACCACTGTATTTCAACCCAATCAAGACAATGTACCACTACGAAAGCCTTTACATTAAGCACGACAAGCGCTATCTGCAGGATTCAACAAATCCGCTCAAACGCTTTTTGCATTATCTGCGTGGAATATTGTCGTGTCGCTGGCTCGAGGAGCATAAGACCATGCCGCCTGTGCTTTTTAGTGAATTGGTGCAATCCACAGTAGATGAAGAAGTTATCCGTCAGAAGATTGATGCCTTGATTGCACTTAAAAGGCAAAGCAAGGGAAACGACAACAAGGAAGTAGATGCCGACTTGGTGGATTATGCACGCCGTCTGGCAGAACATTTCGAGCATACAATTCCAGATTTTCGTCCAGAAATAAATCACGACGGTAGTTCATCGGATTTGGATGCATTATTGAAAGAGATGATATTGAGAAAATAATATGAACTTACAGACTAACAGAATCCTCCTTCGTCCTTGGCGCGAAAGCGATGCGGAGACGCTTTTCAAATACGCCTCCGACCCCAAGGTAGGTCCTCGCGCTGGTTGGCCACCACATAAGTCAGTGGAGGAAAGTTTGAATATTATCCGCACAGTGTTTAGCACCGAAACCATGTGGGCGGTGGAATGGAAAAAGACTGGCGAAGCCATCGGTTGCGTTGGCTATCTTCCAGCATCCGCTTCAAATCTGAAAATTGCCGATGACCAGTGCGAAGTCGGCTATTGGATTGCTCGTCCGTACTGGGGCAAAGGCATTTGCACAGAGGCATTGCAGTTGGTTGTCGACTACTGCTTCCACGAGAAGGGTTTCTCTGTTCTCTGGGGTGACTATTTTCCCGAGAATCCAGTCTCAGGCAGAGTGATGGAGAAATGCGGGTTCGTTGACACTGGAAAGGAAGTGCTATGTCCCAATCTCGAAGTTGGTTCCGACAGACCAGTAAAAGTTATGAAGTTGGAAAAGTCACAAAAAATGATTGCCTACTGCGGTATAGATTGCGAAAAATGTGACGCCTACCTTGCGACCAAGAACAACGACCAAGCTTTGCGCGAGAAAACCGCAAAACTTTGGAGCAAACTGAACAATGTCCAGATTTTGCCAGAGCATATCAACTGCGAAGGTTGCCGCGTAGATGGCATCAAAACCGTTTATTGCGAAAAACTATGCCAGATTCGTCAGTGTGCAATAAAAAAAGGAGTGGCGACTTGTGGCGAATGTTCGGAACTTGGTAAATGTCAAACAGTTGGAGCAATAATTGAGAATAATACTGATGCTCTTAATAATCTCAAAAGCACAAAGTAGAAAATAATATGAAAACTGAAATTAATCCTCAGGAAACCAAGCGGGCATTTGCCTTCGAGATGTGGTTGAACGCGCCAATGCCGATGGTGACACTAGTTAAGACAATGAATGTCAGCCGATTGATGAAACTAAGCAAAAAGACTGGTGTAAAGTTCAATACGCTGATGTGCTGGAGCATTGGCAAGGCTGCGATGGAAACAGAGGAATTGTTTTTGTTGCCCGAAAACGGAAAACTTTTCCGTTACGACAGCATTGCCATAAATGTCGTTGTGAGGAACAACAAGGGAGGCATCAACTCCTGCGATATTCCTTACTCTGCCGACTTGCAGCAGTTCAACCGCGATTATCTGGAGTTGACAACCAAGGTGGCAAAGGAATGCCAAAGCAGTTTCCTCGATGGCTACATGATTGTCGGCACATCGGCCATGATACAGACCGAACTCGACTGCATTGTCAACCAGTACACCGACAAGTTCCTAAACCCGATGGTTATGTGGGGCAAGTACCGCAGGGGGGTGTTCAAGACCACTTTGCCTGTATCTTTCCAGTTTCACCACGTGCAGATGGATGGGGGAGATGCAGCGAGATTTTTGGAGAGGTTGCAGAGGAAGATTTTTTTACATTAGTCCTAACTTCCGTAATGCTAATAGTTTGTCCTTTGCATTTTTGTTCCCTTGCTCGGCAGATAATTTGTACCACTCAATGGCTTTCTCAAGGTTTTCTTCTACACCAGAACCATTTTCATAATACAATCCAAGTTTATATTGCGCTTTATCTGCTCCTTGCTCCGCTGCTTTCATGCACCATTCCAAAGCTTTGGCTTGATTCTTTTTAACGCCATCTCCATATTCATAGAATACAGCAAGATTGTACTGTGCTTCTGGCACACCTTGTTCCGCCGCTTTGATGTACCATTTTGTGGCTTTTTTGTAATTCTTTTGGACGCCTTCTCCTCCCTCATAGCAAACACCAAGATAGAATTGTGCATATGCGTCACCTTGTTCGGCAGCTTTGGTGAACCATTTTGTTGCTTTTGAAAAATCTGTTTCCACACCTTTCCCATTTCTATAGCATTTCCCCAAATTGAGTTGGGCTTCTTTGTTCCTTTGCTTTGCGGCTTTGTTGTACCATTCGACGGCTTTTTCAAGATTTTTTTCTATACCTAAACCTTTTTCATAACACAATCCAAGTTTATATTGCGCTTTATCTGCCCCTTGCTCCGCTGCCTTATTGTACCACTCTGCCGCTTTTTTGTAATTTTTTCTTACGCCATCACCATTATTATAACAGACAGCTAGATTGTATTGTGCCCACGAGTCACCTTGCTTTGCGGCTTTCAAATACCATTCAACGGCTTTTTTATAATCTTGTTCCAATCCTTCCCCGTCCATATAGCATCGAGCCAGATTGTACTGGGCGGTAGCAAATCCTTGTTTGGCAGATTTCATAATCCACTCAACGCCTTTCATAAGGTCTTTTTCAACGCCATTTCCGTCCAAATAGCAGATTCCGATGTCGTTTTGAGCCCATGAATCACCTTGTTCAGCGGCTCTGAAATACCATTCCAAAGCCTTCTTGTAGTCTTTTTCAATACCAGTTCCGTGATAATAGCAGGCACCAAGATTCCATTGTGCTCCCATTGCTCCTTGTTCTGCTGATTTTGTGAACAATTCTACCGATTTTTCAAGGTTCTTCTCTACACCTTTACCATTTTTATAGCATACAGCGAGGTTGTTTTGTGCTCCAGAATGTCCCTGCTCTGCTGCTTTTGTGTACCATTCAATGGTTTTTTCAAGGTCTTTTTCTATACCCTCACCTTTTTTATAGCGCAAGGCAAGATGAAATTGTGCTTCTGCATCACCTTGTTCTGCCAATGCCTTCAGTTTTTCAACTGTAAATTTTGAAAAAGGATTTTTCATAGATAATAGTTATTTGATGTCATGTCTATTGTATAATTCCCAAGTAACACAATGTAAAGCACCACCATCCTCAATTAACGGATAAGCATATATGGGAATAATCTCATAATCAGATGAAAATAATTTTTCAAATGTTTTTATTGCTGCAATATCACAATTACAATTACAATCAGCAGAAAGACAAGGAAGTAAAATTCCACCGGGAACTTGCAAGTAATTTAGATAGCACCATGAGTTTTCATTTTCCACACAATCATATGATAGTTCTATAACCTCAAAATGTGCTTTCAAAATATTTAATAACCTTTTATGAAATGCTTTATCTTTTTTCCAACAATTATTTAATAAAATTTTGTTTTTTCCAAGATATGAAATCATTCCATCTGTATGTCCACAAGGTTCATTCATATCCCAAGGCAACAAAATTATTTCAGCATGTAATTTATTGCTCAAATCATTAAGCATATCACGCGGATTTTTTTCTGGATTCTCGCTAAATATTTTGTCTGTCATTATTACCTTATCGGCACATCTAACATAGTTTCCCCCATCAAAAACAATATTCATATTGGTTGGAGCATAAAGATTTAACCCTTTACACGCCTGCTCTTGGTTTGAGATATACTTTTGCTTTGTTTTGTAATTTGCTAAGTAATCAGGATTGTAGATGTATTTTGCATATATGTTGTCATCAGAAATTCTTACGGGCATATAATCCCTGCACCAATAATCGTTCGTGTTATTACAACTCAACTCTTGATGCTTTATATTTAATTTTTCGAGAGCAACAAAGATGGATTCTGCGACTCTTTTCGTTTTTGGCGTTCTACTTAGCCATTCAGATGTGTAAATAATAGGATTTGTCATAATAATAAAGTTTTAAGTTATACAAAATCTTCTCTTGTAAAGCTCCATTTCCGTTCACATTTTTTCTCTTTAATTTTTATGTATTCAGTTTCACTTTTGGATTGAAATACATTCTGACGTGTCTTTTCAGTGATTTCTTTTAATCTTGCTCTTGGAGAATCTACCCACTTAATGTTATTGTCATTCTCAAGAGAAAATCCATTCAGCAAGGTATATAGGTAAGTAGATTGAGAGTTGTTTTCGTATTCTTTAGAATTCATAAACATACTTTTATTAGTTTTATCATTTTTTCTCCATTTTAAATAAGAACCATTATTATCTACTACCTCATAAGAACGAATAAGTGCAGAAGCACGATATTCTCCAGATTCGCTTTCAAATGTGATGTCAAAACCAGAAGCATGCGCGTGTAAAGTCATAATTGGAAAATATGGAACGGTTTCCAAATCTCGACCATTGCGATGATAAACGATAGGGTCGTGGATTCCAGAATCTTTCTCGCTGTGGAAATAAAACTCTACTGTTCTAATATACACTTTGTAGTCATTACGCACTTGAATATAGCCTCCATAAAGGAATGCAGATGCTAGTTCTTTAAAGATATTTTGAAGTTCTTCTTCATTGGAAACATTTTTGACTTTTCTTTCAAAATCTTTTAATTTTTCAATCAATTTATCCATAATATTTACATTTAAAAATCAACTTACACTGGCAAAAGTATGGGACAAAAATCTGGTAACCAAGTTTTTTTTGTTAAAATTTGTTAAACTTTCCGAAGAATTTATTTTATAATTGTTTGATTATTAAAATATTATTTGCAAATAAATATTTTTTGTATTTTTGTCCCCCGATAACATGACAACAATTTAAAGATGAAAACTATAATATCAATCTTCGCAGTGGCGATACTTCTTTTTGCTATTACTTCATGCAAAAACGAACCTAAAGTTGAAGGACATTACACCTATCAGCATGGCTGGAACTACGACATCGATGAGGGGCATGTTGATGTGCACGAAACAGGCACCATGGACTTCTATAAAGATGCCACCGCCCTCGACTCCGCCCGTCAGGTGTATAATGTGACACTAAAGGATGGTGGCAAGATAACTTGGGTTTTCAACTATGTAAGTCCGAGCCTTTGGCATGTCGATGGCGAGGATTTCTATTTTGCTGGTGTTGATGAGACTTTCCGCATGGAGTTGGTAGAAAATACCGCCGATGGTTGCGACAAAGACTACTCAACCGAGTTGGCTCAACGCATGATTGAAAGCGTAAGCAGTGGCATTGCCCGTGAAATCAAATTTCATCTCGCCAACCTTACAGAAAAGGAGCTCGTATGGAACTACACCTATTCCGATGGGCACACTGATACTTGGGAGTTTTATAGGGAATGAACATTGATCAATCCTCTTTTTTCTGTTCTTCCGAATTTTTGGCTTCCTCTGCTGCAATTGCTTCATTTTCTTTCCGTTTTGTTGATAATATTTCGAGCCATCCGAGAGCAAAGAACGGAATAAGAGGAATTTTAAACCTTACCAAAGCGCCAAAGTTGGAGGTTGAAATACCAATACCAAGCGCAAGAACTACAGAAAATAGGAAGCACATGCTGACAAATGGATTGCCAAGTATTTGTTTTATAGTGTATTTTATTCCAGCCTTGAAGAATACAAATATTGAAAGTATGAGAAACGCAGAATTTTCCAATCCAGACAAAAGCATTACGGCACTACCGCTCTCAAATATGAACGGGCGGTACAATCCTGCAATTATAGCTTTTGGTCCCATTGCCAAAAGGCTTCCCAGTGAACCGTCAAAGTCACCGATGTCGAAAGCATGTCCCTCGTAATATTCCTGCTTTAAATCCTGCTGTGTTACACTTGCTTGGTTAAGCATTGAATCGACATTGCTAAATGTGCCACCTACACTTTCTCCAACAAACCTTAAGGCATACATTCCTCCGAATGCAACAATAAGTATAAGTAAAGGTGCAATAATAAATTTGAAAAGCGTACTTTTTACTCTTTTTATATATCCACTTCCAAGCCATACCATACAACCTGCTATTGCAGCGTATAGGATGTAAACTTTCAGTTCCATTACGATATAGGCACTTAACAAAAGTCCCAAAATAGTGGATATGCGGATTTTCCTGTCGAAGAAAATCTTGGCAAAGCACATTATAAAAACAAGGTTGAATGTGAAAGTAAAACTATCCTTCATAAGTGCTGAACTCCAGAATCCGACAGATGGAACCATCATTATGCAGATAAATGTAAACTTATTGCTACAATTTATCTTTGTACGTATGTATTGGAAGAATTTCCAGTTTAGCAAGTATGTAAATACAGCCAAGCAAATATTGATGGTATAATAGTTGTCGCCACCAATAATTGCGAATGGAGAAAGAAATCTATGTAAAGCATATTTTGATGGGTCGCGAAAAGCAGGGTAATATGCAAGTCCGCTTGGAAGTGTGTTTATGTTTGTTTTATCTATAGTATCAAACAATATACTGAAATATGATGACGGATCCTGAAAAAGAACTCTTCCAAGTCTTGTCGAAGACATGAAATATGAATATGTATCTCCAGCCCAACCATAATAGAAATCATAAATAACAGCAAATCCGATGCAACATGCCATTTTGAAACCAAAGCCCAGAAAAAAATACCGCTTTGTTTCATCATCGTTCTTGTACTTGAATAACGAGATGAACCACACAATTAGGAAGGCTAATGCCAAATATCCCAATATGAGTAGTACACCTTCAAGTGTCAGAAACTTGTGCATTGGCGATGTAAGTGTTTAGAAGGTTTTGAGTGCGTTTATGCGGTTTTCGCGTGCAGTTTCTTCCTTGTTGGCAAGTATTGGCTTTTCCCATGTTCCGTAGGTCGGGTTGGGCAATACAATGTAGCGAGTACCAAGCAATTCAACGATTTCGTCGGTTTCGGCAAGCATATCGCCTGCGGTTTTGCGTTCGTCAAAGATTTCGGAGTGGTCGCCTAAGTTGTCACCAACAAGCATAACGATTTCGTATTTTTCCGAAACCAATTCGCGGCGTTCCTTCTTGCAACTAGATGCATCCTTTTCCTTCATGTAGAAGTTTTCGGCAGGTATTTCGGGGAAACCGAGCTTTTTCATGTTAGCCATTGTCGGTTCAAGTTCTTCGGGGTATCGGTTCGAGATAAAGATTATTTCTACGCCGAGAGATTGTGCGTATTTCAAGAAATCGATTGCACCAGGCACTTCGGTTGCATCGGCTTTCGATGTCCATATCGCCCAAGTGGAATCGCTGAACGATGCCCCTTCTGCAGCCATGTATGCTTCGTAGTACGAATTGTCGAGTACGGTTTCATCAATGTCGAGAACTACGGCTGCTGGTTTGTCGGTCTGTTTGTTCTTAATGTTTTCAGCAAGAGCTGATTTTGCAATCTTGTAGGTCTGCAGACAACAGGCGCGGTATTCGGCAGAATGTTGCATCCACAAGGTTGCGTTAATTAGATGGTCGCTTTCGCCACATTCGGTGGTTGTAGCTATGGGCTCTGTTGTAGTTTCTGAGCCTTTGTTTTGGCAAGCAAGCAAAGATAGGCTTGCAATTGCAATGATATAGAATATGCTTTTTTTCATTGTTCAAAATTTTGAGGTTCTACTTCTTGAGACGCAATGAATTGCGCCTGTACATTATTATCTGAATTTATTTCTGTTTCCACTTCAAAGGCTTCAGAAGAGGTAGTTTCAATGTCATCAATGTCGTCAACAGCGATTGCAATCTTGTTGTCGCCCTGTTCGGTGACGGTCTGGTTGCCGAAAGCATAAATACGGCCTGCATATTTGCGGAAAAATCCGTGGTTGTGCGTTACCATCAATACCGACTTGCCGGATTGGCAAAGTTTGTACAGCAAATCCACAATTACATCGGCACTTTCGGGGTCCAGATTGCCTGTTGGCTCATCGGCAAAAATTATCGGCGGATTGTTGAGCAATGCTCTTGCCACGCTTACCGATTGCCTTTCACCACCAGAGAGCTGTGCCGGCATCGACATTTTCTTGTCCAACATTCCAACGCTTTTCAGTACCTCGTTTATGCGTGTTTCAATCTCCTGTTTGTCTTTCCATCCAGTGGCTTTGAGTACAAAACGCAGGTTTTCGTAAACAGAGCGGTCGTTCATAAGCTCAAAGTCTTGAAAAACCATGCCTATCTTACGGCGCAGGAATGGAATTTTTTTGTTTTTTATCTTCTTTAAGTCATAGCCAACAACATTTGCTTCGCCTTCGACTACAGGAAGTTCGCAATATAAAGTCTTCAAAAGGCTACTTTTTCCACTACCGACTTTTCCAATCAGGTAAACAAACTCACCAACATCGACATGAATGTTTACATTTTGCAATATCAACTTGTCGTCCTGATATATGTTCAGACCCTTGACATCAACGAGCAGAGTGCTATTTTCGTCCATAAATATTTTTGTATAAGTAAGTTTACAAAAGTAGTATTCATGCCACAAATATACGCAACATAATGACTGATAGTAATAAACAATATCGTGTTAATTAAAAGCAATGTAGAGTTTGTTTTGGACTTTGTAAAAACTCTATTTTTGATTTTTGCTAAATTTGGACAATATTGTATTGATAGACAAGTTTTTATAGAAATATTACTGTGAATATGAAACTAAGGAACTTTGCAACATTGCTTCTTCTGTTATTCGTAGCATTTGCTGCGATAGGTCAGAAGACTATGAAATATGATGGTGACGAATTTTCTTATCGTACTGCCAAGGAATTGTACGACAAGGGAATGTATGTCTCCGCACAAAATGAATTTTTCAAGATAATGAACAGTGGCGACATTGACAATTCTAAGTATCGCGACGATGCGGCTTTCTACTTTGCAATGTGTTCGATGCACCTGTTCAACAAGGATGCTGAGTATCAACTTAATCAGTTTGCCATAAATCATCCCGAAAGCAACAATATCAACGAAGCATCGTTTGCAATGGCAAATGTTTATTACCGCGACAAGAAGTACAAGAATGCTCTTGCATGGTACAACAAGGTTCACTATACCGAACTTGACGCCGAAGACCAGAACGAATATTTCTTCAAGAAAGGCCATTGCCTGTATGCACGCAAAAACTTCGATGAGGCGGCAAAGGCATTTTATGAGATAAAAGACCACGATGGACTCTACGGAACAATGTCGCTATATTTCTATTCGCACATCAAGTACATCAGCGAACAATACCAGACTGCTCTCAATGGATTCCTGAAATTGCAGAACAATCCAACATTTTCGTCAATAGTGCCGTTCTACATTTTACAGATTTACTACATGCAGGAAAACTATGATGAAGTAGTAAAATATGCCGATGAACATGGAGAGGACTTTGTTGGTGCTGCTCCCGAAAATGCAAAGATTGTCGGTCTATCGTATGTCCGCACAAAGAAGTATTCTACTGCAATTCCGTACTTGAAACGCTACATGGAAGCCAATTCGACAGCAACCGACTTTGATTATTACGAACTTGCATACGCTCAGTACTCAATTGGTCAGTACGATGAGGCCGCAAAGAATTTCGGAAAGATAACACGCACCAAGGACACGATAGGGCAGAACGCATCATATCTTATGGGTGATTGCTGCTTGAAAACAGGCAAAAAACTTGAAGCGCGCAGAGCCTTCGAGACAGCATCTCTTTACAACTATAATCCTGTCATAAAGGAAGATGCTTTGTTCAATTTTGCACAGCTTTGCTTCGAACTTTCGCTTTCGCCGTTCAACGAGGCGATAAATGCATTCACACGATACATTGAGGAATATCCCAATAGTCCGCGTACTGAAGCCGCATACGACTACCTGCTCGATGCATTTATGAGTGCTAAGAACTACCAGCGTGCAATAGCTACCATTGAAAGTCTTAACTATCGCAATTCCAAGGTTGACATGGCATATCAAAGGTTGACTTTTATCCGTGGCGAAGAACTTTTCATTTCGCAGAAATACTCCGATGCGATAGATATGTTCGACAAGTCGCTTGCATACGGCAAGTACGACAAAAAAATAGAATCGTTGGCTCATTACTGGAAAGCCGAAGCAAACTACCGTCTTGGAAATACAGACATTGCAATCGACCAGTTTAAGGAATTTGTAAATGCAATAGGTTCAATAGGTCTTGAGGAATATGGCCGTGCGCACTACAATTTGGGCTATGCTTATTTCGACAAGAAGGAATATACAATTGCAAATTCATGGTTCCGCAAGTATGAAAAGATTTCTGGCGATGAGGAAAATGTTGTGATAAACGACACATACAATCGTATTGGCGACTGCTACTACATAAACCGCGACTTCTCTGCTGCATCCGAGTATTATAAGAAAGCCGTGAAGATTGGTCTTGTCGAAACCGACTACAGCCTTTACCAGATGTCACTTACATACGGAGGTTTGAAGATGTCGAACGAAAAAGTATGGGCGTTGAAGAAGTTGTTGGTAGAATATCCTAACTCCGAATATGCAAGCAATGCAATGTTTGGAATAGCCCGTGCATATCAGACCGACCTTAACGCAGAGGATTCGGCAAAATTGTACTACGAGACACTTATAGCCGACTATCCGCATTCGGCAAACAAAAGTACAGCACTTTCGAGCCTTGGTGCAATCGAGTTCAACCGCAAGCACTACGACAATGCTTTGAACTACTACAAGCGTGTAATTTCGGAATTTCCAGGAACCGAGGATGCAAGCAACGCCAACGATATGATTAAGTCCATATACCTTGAACTCGACAAGCCTGATGCTTACATTGAATATGCAAACAGCGAAGGTTCGGGCGTGGAAATCAGCAAGGACGAGCAGGATGAAATTATATGGCTTGCCGCAAAGAAACTTTATATTGACAAGAAGTACAACGATGCTCTCAAGTCTATAACAAAGTATCTCAACGAGTTCCCCAAGGGCAAGTATTTGATTGAGGCAAATTATTACAAGGCAGAATTGCATTTCTACTTCGAGGAGAAGGACGATGCTTTGAAGAGCTATCGTATTGTTGCTGATGCACCAGCAAACAGCTATACAGAGGAAAGCACTTTGAAGTCGGCTTCGTTGCTGTTCGACAAGGAAAACTGGAACGACTCCTATAATTATTATGACAAACTTTATCCGATTGCCGAAAACAAATCAACCAAGCAGGTTGCTGCTCTCGGTCGTTTGCGTTGTGCTTACAATGCCAAGAATTACGACAATGTGATTACTTCGGCACAGGATGTCATTGACAGCGACAGGTCGAATATTGAGAATGTTCGCGAAGCACAATACAAGATGGCAAAGGCATTCATGGCAAAGGACAACAAGTCGCGTGCATTGACGCTTTTCGAAAAGTTGGCAGAGGAAGTTGTCAGCTACGAAGGCGCCGAATCGAAGTTTATGACTGCATCAATAAACTACGACAACGGCAACGATAGCATAGCAGAGGAGATAATCTACGACTTTGCACAGTCGAGTACACCGCACGCATATTGGTTGGCAAAGAGTTATATCCTTCTGGCTCAGATATATTTCGATGAGGAGGACATTTTCTCGGCAAAGCACACCTTGCAGTCGGTGCTTAGCAACTACGACAACGAAACCGATGGCATAAAGGACGAGGCGCAGGAGAAACTTACTGCAATATTCGAGGCTGAGGAGGCCGCCCGTCAGGAAGATGAAATGCTGAAACTGAAGATAAATCTCGTTGTGGATGAATCCGATGGTGGACTTTTCCCTGATGAGGAATTCGACATAGAGCTTCCGGATGATGTTCTTCCTGAGGAGAATAAGACGCCTGAAATAGAGTTGAAGGATGAACCAAAACAAAATGAAAACGAATAAACTGATTGAAAATGAAGCGAAAAACTAACGATATGAAATATTTGACCTTGCTGATAGCATTTGTTGTGCTAGGATGTAGCCTTATGGCACAGGAGGACAATACCCTTGAGGAACAGACGGTTGTTATTTACAACGATTATTCGCCAGTGCTGAAGGATGCCAGCAGAATACAAAGTTTGCCGGTGATTGCCGACACCGTTAAGACCGAACCAAAATTCGAGTATTCGGTGATGCCGACTATGTACCGCACGAGCTTTATTCCACAAAAGATTTCTGCGGCAACGGTTAAGGGCGAAGCATTGAAGCCACTCAACACTGGATTTGTTAAGGTGGGATATGGAAACTACATTTCACCGTTTGCCGAGCTGTATATCAACTCAAAACGCCAGAAAAACTATTCCTTGGGCATTTCTGCACACCACCATTCTTCATTCGGAAAGATAAAGAACTATCTTGACCAGAAGATTTATTCGGGATATGACGATAGTCGTATCGAGGCATTTGGTAAGAAATTGTTTGCTAAGTCGGTGCTTTCGGGCAAGATTTATTTCTCTTCAAATGGAATAAACTACTACGGTTACGACCCGAAGGTTTATGGCAATACCGATACAATCAACTGGGATACATTTGATTATGTTGATACACGCGATGAAGTTGAAAAACAGCGTTTTAATAGGGTAGGGGCTAACATGGCTTTCGAATCCCAGCAGACAGGACTAAAGCATTGGAACTATAAGTTAGGTTTAGGTTATCAATATTTCTTTACCAAGACAAAGGACTATCAGCACAAGATTGATGTTATTGCAAATATTGGTCGTTCGGTAAAGAATATTAGCTATGGAGTGGATATTAATTATCTGTTAAATATTAACAAGATTGCGTGGGTTAATAATACTAATAATGATATGTTTATTAATCCAGAACCTTATTTCCGTTTCGAGAACGAAAAATGGAATGTAAAAGCTGGAGCTAATTTGGTTTATAGCGCTGGTAGTATTAGGAAATTTTATATATATCCTGATGTATATGCACAGTTGAATATCAGCAATACTTTGCTTCCATATATTAGTTATGGCGGGCATTTGGAGAACAATAACCTTGAATATCTTTCGACCATAAATCCTTTTGTAATTAGTTTCCCTTATGTTAACACAAGTTACCAGCACGAGGCTAATTTAGGTGTAAAGGCCAACATAAGCAGTAAGATTTATCTTCACATAAATGCCAATTACTCGCATATCAACAATATGGTTTTCTTTGTCAATGATACGATAGTTCCTTTGCACAACAAATTCAGGATGGAATATATGGATGTTGATAGGGTAGGTGCATACGCCGAACTTTCTATGCGTGACCTTACTCCCGGACTTGACATTATGCTGAAGGCACACTATTACTATTATATAAAGTTAGGAGATTCAAGAGTGCTTAATGCTCCAAAAATTGCCGATGCGCGTCCATGGCAAATGCCCGATTTGGATGTTAGCCTGAGGGCTTCGTACCGTCTTACAAACAAGATTTCGTTTGGTGTTGAAGGTTATTTCCTGAACAAGTGCTATGCAAAGGAATATGTCGAAGGGGTAATGTTTGCCAAGAAGATGAAAGCTGTGGTCGATGTCAACTTGTTCGGCGAGTACAAGTTCGACGACAATTTCAGCGCATTTCTCTACCTCAACAACATAGCATGCCAGCGTTACTACATTTGGAACAATTACCGCGCACAGGGATTCAACGCAATGGTGGGGTTGACTTATTTGTTCTAATGGATAATTTAGAATTTTTAATTGACAGTTGGTCAATTCACTCTTTTTGATATTTTTTTTCAAAAACATTTTGCAATTTTCAAAACTTGTTGTACTTTTGCACCCGCAATTGCGGGGTAGAGCAGTTGGTAGCTCGTCGGGCTCATAACCCGGAGGTCGCAAGTTCGAGTCCTGCCCCCGCTACCAAGGTAAGAATGTCAAAACGGCATTCTTTTTTTATGCAGTTTTACAAATGTTGCAATATATAAAATATTAAGTATCAGCGATATATAATAACCACAAAGAATTTTATAATTTTTATTATTATAACTTTTCTTATAAAATTTTTTGTAAGCTTCCCCTGTTAAAATTTATGCCGAATAACATTATTTTCCTTTTTCAATGAAACTTGTAAAATGCTTATTTTGCAAAAAAATTTTTTGTGAAACGTGGTGTTTTCTTCTTCGATAAATGCCAACGCCATTTTTTTTGACATGACAACAACAGCAATAATTTCGGCCATACTGACACTTCTTGCAGGCATTGGAATTTTCCTTATTGCTTGCCAGATGATGAGTACAAACCTCGAATCGGCAAGTTCGAGCAAACTAAAAAATCTATTTGCAAAGGCCTCGAAAAGCAAACTGCTCGGTGTGGGAATTGGTGCTCTTGGCACGGCGGCTATCCAAAGTTCTGGTGCTACCACCGTGATGGTCATAGGTTTCGTGAATGCAGGAATAATCTCTCTCGCACAGGCGGCTACCATGATATACGGAGCAAACATCGGTACCACCATCACCGCACAGATTGTCGCTCTTGGTATGTTTGGCGAAAATGTGCTTTCCACAACAGTAATTTTTTCAGCATTTGCAGGCATCGGCGCATTTATGATGCTGTTCTCCAAGAATGATTTTTGGAAACGCATGGGCGGAATTTTCACTGGTTTCGGTATGCTATTCGTCGGCTTGAGCTTGATGAGTTCTTCCATGTCCGATTTCGCCGAGATAGAGTCGGTGAAGACTTTCCTTGCAGGAATCAGCAATCCGATTTTGCTCGTGCTTATTGGAGCAATTTTCACTGCTATCATACAAAGTTCGTCAGTGATGACATCCATTGCGCTTGCCATGGTGGTGACTGGTCTAGTGACACTTGACCAAGGTATTTTCCTGACAATAGGTTCGAATGTCGGTTCCTGCGTGGTGGCAATAATCGCAGGTTTGACAAGTGGGCGAAATGCACAGCGTACAGCATTGATTCACTTGATATTCAATGTCAGTGGTGCCGTTTTGTTCCTAGTAGCAGCATTTGTCATGGGACTTTTCTCCAAGGATATTAGTTTCGGCGAAATTTTCCATCGCATGTTTCCCGATGTGCCACAGATGCAACTTGCAATGTTCCATACTATATTCAATGTTGCAACTGTAATAATCGTTCTCCCGTTGACTGGTGCGCTCGTGAAGTTGGTTTGCAAGTTGATTCCCGACAAAGTAGAAACAGATCCCGACAGTCCAAGACTTTTCTTTGTCGATGACAATATGTTGCAGACACCACCAGTGGCAGTACAGCAGACAAAGCGCGAGGTTGTTAACATGGCGCAAATTGCTATCGAAAATTTCAACCGCTCGTTGGACATAGTTACCAAGTTGGATTTCACTGAGAAGGAAAAGTTTGCAAAGGAAGAAAACCAGTTAAATTTCCTCAACACAGCCATCATAGATTATGTGGTTAAGTTGTCGAAAAAGAGACAGTTGAGCGAAAAAGACCACAACTATCTTACCACTACTTTCCGTACTGTCCGCGACATTGAGCGTATAGGCGACTATGCCGAAAACATTGTTGAGTATGCAGTGATGATGAAGGAATCGGAAGAAAAGTTTTCATCGCAGGCGGTTGAGGAAATCGAGAATGTGCGAACTCTCATCAATGAACTATACGACAAGATAATGCTGGCATATAACAATGAGGATTTAAATGCGTTTGCCGAAGCCGACAAGATTGAGGACAAGATAGACGAATATACAAAGCACATGGAAACCAGTCATATCGCTCGAATGTCGCTTGGACTTTGTTCGCCGAATGTTGGAGCCGAGTACCTGTCACTATCGTCCAACGCCGAGCGTGTTGCCGACCACCTTATTAATGTTGGGAAATCGATTAGAAGGTTGGTGTAGGGATGGCGTTTCTGGTTTCTATCGTTACAGGTTAACATTATTGCAGTACTTGCAGAAATCCGGAGCTTCGTTTTTCTGCCACATCCGCCTGAATGCTTGTGCCTGCTTGCTGTTGATGGTATTAAATACTCCGTTTTCAAATACATTCCCGAAATTCAATTCTTTTGGAAATGGCTTTGCGCAACATGGAACAAAGTAACCGTCCCATGTAATATAATGATGATTCCAAACGAATCCGCAGTCGCGGAACTGTGATTTTCTGTCGGACAAATAACCGCTGAAACTTACTCCTGTGTTCTTCTTCTTGTATTCGTCGAGTGTCTTTACCACTTCTGCATATTCGTTTCCATAGAAAAAGTCGGTATATTGTTCACGCTGGTCGGGAATTGATGCAAGGTTGATGCGGTTGAAATTCACATACTTGATGCCGACTTCGTTTGCAAATTCAATTATTTGGACAAGATTGTGATAGTTTTCACGGGTTATTACCGTATTGACCATAAACTCATTATGTTTTGATTGCGCGACAATCTCCTTAATATTTGCCTTGATAACGGAAAAATCGGTATTAGGTCTCACGGTTTCGTAAACTTTGTCCACACCGTCCACCGAAAATTGTATACTGTCCAGATATGGTAGCAGCGGAAGCATCTTTTCTACAAATCCGGCAAAATTCGCATTGGTGGATATGGTAGTCTGAATGCTCGGCTTTTTTGCCTTGATATATTGCAGAATCTCTAGCAAATGCGGATATAGCAATGTTTCCCCCAATCCTGTAAGTCCAATTGAAGTCAAGTAGGGATATGTTTCGTCAATAATTGCTTTTGCTTTCTCTATGGGCATGAAACCAATGTCCATCTGTTTGCCATACTGGTATTCGCGCGGACATATTATGCAGTGCAGATTGCATACGTTTCCCAGTTCAAGCATCAGGCCGGTAGGATAAGGTTCTATTGTGGTCTGTTTCTTGTTCAACCTGCGCCATGCCCATAAGTTCTTCAGGTATTTAAAGAATGCTTTGTTGAGACGCGTGTTCTTCAGCAAGTTGATGCCCATTGATAAGTGTCTGCTATTCATGTCAATTGTCGCTATTTTGACGGCAAAATTACAATTAAATTTGTATATTCCAAAATGTGAGATTCAATGTCGAATGTCTACTGTTGCGCGTAACTTTTGCTTCCGAAAATCTGTCTGCCTACAAGCACCGCTATTGCAAGTCCTACTACAATTGCTGCTATCCACCACGGATTAGCGTATGCTCCTAGGTCGGGAGTTGCGGCGACATCGGCATCGAAAAAGAATACTGCAATGACAACCAGAGCATTGTTGGTAGCATGTGCGACAATGGATAGCCATAGTGACCCCGAAAAGTTGAATATGTATCCAAGCACGGCACCAAGTATAAACCTTGGCAAAAGTCCCGAAAACTGCATGTGTATTGCCGAAAATATAAAGGCAGTCAGACTAATTGCAACATGCTTGTTTCGCATATTGCCTACAAAGAATTTTTGCAATACGCCACGGAAAAACATCTCCTCGCAAATGGCTGGTGTTATCGCCAAAGCAATGAGGTTCAGCACGAATGCACCTATGCTGTTTCCTGCCAGAGCCTTTTGTGTCGATTGGATTGCGCTTTCGTCTATGCTGCGAAAATAGTCCTCTATGCCTTTAAGCGAGTCGGGGAACGAATACATGGCATTCAAACTGGAAACCAATTCAATCGTTGGCATTATTGCAAGCATAAATGCTATGACGAGAAGGTATTTTGCGAATTTGGGACTTTCGGTCATGCCAAGTCGCTTGAAAGGGGAAGTGTCTTTTTCGATGAATTTGGCGGCAAGCAGGGCAGGAAGTCCGAATGATATAATCGATGACAATATAAGCAACAATTTGTAGGATAAATCACCTTGCATGAAAAAATACAATATTGCAACTATCGCAGTATTAAGCAGAAATCCTATGCAAAGGCAGAGAATAATGATGAAAAGTTGTCTTGCTGACGACATTTTGTCTATAAGTTAAAATCGTTGTTAGTATAGAAGACGTTGTTATAGAAATAGTTGAGCAAAACATCTCCACTCGCTTCTGTTTTCGCAACAGGATGACCGAAATGCGGTGCTTCTACTCCAGTTCCTATTTTGTTGTTGCTTGTGAAAACATGTGCTTCGTCCCAAAATCCTGCCGTGATGAATGAATTCAAAGTCTGCGCACCACCTTCTACAATTACCGATTGAATTTCGTTATAGTACAATATATCAAGTATTTGCGGTACAATATTTTCGGAAAAATTGACTTTGTAGTATAGCAGGTTGCCTTCGATGCTTTCTTTGCTGCCATTTATTATTATTGTTTTTGCCTTGTCGTCAAAAATCTTGCTTGTTGCAGGAACTTTCAGTTCACGGTCGATGCAAATACGCACCGGATTTCGTCCCGACCAAAGTCGAGCAGTGAGGTGTGGATTGTCGAGCAAGGCGGTTCGTGTGCCGACTAGGATTGCATCTTCCTCTGTGCGCCATTTGTGCACAAGCCTGTCGAAATATAAATTAGTGATTTTCAGTGGTTTTTGTTGGCAGTCGGTGCGAATATTGTCGATGAAACCATCTGCCGTTTGCGCCCATTTCAGTATTATATATGGTCTGCGTTTGGTATGGTAGGTGAAGAATCGTCGGTTTAGCCAATCACATTCCTGCTTGAGAATGCCAATTTTGACATCAACACCTGCATTTTTCAGTTTCTCGATTCCTTTGCCTGCAACCTTTTCAAAAGGGTCTATACTACCGACCACTACTCTCGGAATGCCTTCGCGGATAAGCATGTCGGCGCAGGCGGGAGTACGTCCCACATGGGCGCATGGTTCGAGCGATACATAGATTGTGGATTCTTTAAGCAAAGACTTGTCCTTTACGGAATTAACGGCATTTACTTCGGCATGTGCTTCACCACATTTACGATGCCAACCTTCGCCAATTATTTTGCCGTCGTGTACGATAACCGCACCGACCATAGGGTTGGGAGATGCCGTTCCGAATCCGCATTTTGCGAGTTCGATGCACCGTCTCATGTAGATTTCGTCCATTGATTACCAGTCGAGTCCTCTTTGCTTAAGTTCTTTCTGGCTCAGTTCCTGACCTGCACTAGCGGCACGGCGGAAATGTGCTATTGCATCGGCTTCCTGGTTCATCGACATGTAGAGTTTGCCGATGTTGTAGTTGGTGTCAACATGGTTTGGATTGATACTCAATGCCTTGTTGTAGTATTCCATTGCCTTGGTCGGATTTGTCGAGAAATATGCAGCACCAAGGTTGTTGTACGAATCAATGTTGTCGGGATTGAGTTCGAGTGCCTTGAGATAATTCTTTACGGCTTTGCTTTCGCCCTTTACATCATCCGAGTAGTAGTAAGCCACACCTAGATTGTTGTATGCATCGGCATTGTCTTTGTTGACCTCTATTGCCTTCTTGAACCATTCGATTGCTTCAACATATTCACCTTGGTCTTCGTATATTACGCCGATAGCATTGTAGGCATCATCGTTGCGTGGATTGATTTCGAGAGCCTTCTTACAACTTTCGAGAGCTTTCTCATAGTTTCCGTTATGCGAATATGCTAAACCGAGATTGTTGTATGCGCCATCATATAATGTGCTAATTGCTACAGCTTTTGAGTAGTATGATATTGCCTTCTTGTAGTTTTTCAGTTCATCGTATGCGTTGCCTAGAGCATTGTAGGCAGTGTCGTATTTTGGATTAATCTTTATTGCATTTTCAAAAAGGCTTATTGCCTTGTTGAAGTCGCCTTCGTCGTAGTAAACATAGCCGAGATTCTTAACGGCCTCGTAGTATTTTGGGTTAATTTTTATTGCCATTTGGAAATTTATCATGGCCTTGTCGAGATTGCCGAATGCAGCGTATGCTTTGCCGAGAGTATTGTAGGCTAAGGCATTTTCCGTGTTGATTTCAACATATTTCGACAAGTCGTTTATGGTCTGCATGTAATTGTCGTTGTTGAAGGCGAACAATCCGTTTGAGAGAAGTGCTTCTTCGCTCTGCGAGTATGCTGTTGTAGTAGCCAGCACAAAAGCAATCAGTATGGCAATGTTTAATCTCATACAATTTTGACTTTGAATAGTATTCGCAAATTTAAATATTTTTTACTTATACTGCACAAGTATATTTTGAAAAATATAGTTTAATCGTTTGCTTCCTTCAGTCGTTCTGCGTTTTCGGCCATGATAAGCTGGTCGATAAGTTCCTGAATGTCACCGAGCATAAAGTTCTGCAGGTTGTACATCGTGTAGTTGATGCGGTGGTCGGTAACACGGCCCTGCGGGAAGTTGTAGGTACGGATTTTTGCCGAGCGGTCACCGGTAGAAACCATAGTCTTACGCTTCTTTGAAATCTCGTCAAGGTACTTCTGGTATTCAAGGTTGTACAAACGAGTACGAAGTTCCTTCATTGCTGACTCGATGTTCTTCAGTTTTGATTTTTCATCTTGGCAGGTAACGACGATTCCGGTAGGAATATGGGTAAGACGAATTGCCGAGTAGGTGGTGTTAACCGACTGTCCGCCAGGACCCGATGAGCAGAACTCATCGCGCTTTATGTCGGCTGGGTTAATCTTGATGTCAACTTCGTCGGCTTCGGGCAATACAGCCACCGATGCTGCCGATGTGTGTACGCGGCCCTGTGTTTCGGTCTGCGGAACGCGCTGTACGCGGTGAACCCCCGATTCATACTTCAAAATTCCGTAAACACCATGTCCGGTAACTGTGAAAACTACTTCCTTGTAACCGCCAACTGTACCTTCGGTTGCACGGGTGATTTCGGTTTTCCAACCCTTGGTTTCGCAGTATTTCATGTACATGCGCATAAGCTCGCCTGCAAACAAACTGGCTTCGTCGCCACCAGCACCGCCACGGATTTCCACGATAGCATTCTTCTCGTCCTCAGGGTCTTTGGGGATAAGCAGAAGCTTTATCTTTTCTTCCATTGGGTCTATTTTTGCGGTAAGCTCATCGATTTCCATCTTTGCCATCTCACGCATTTCCTCGTCCTTCTCGGTCGAAAGTATCGATTTGGCATTGTCGATGTTGGAAATCATGTTGGTGTATTCGTCGTAAGCTTCGACAATAGGTTCCAAGTCCTTGTATTCCTTGTTCAGTTTCACGTACTTGTCCATGTCGGACATTATCGACTGGTCGGTAAGCATTTTGCCAACTTCGATGAATCGAGCCTTTACGCCTTTGAGTTTTTCTAATATCAGGTTGTTTGCCATAAGTCTATGTTTCTAGTTTCTAAGTTTCAAGTTTCTGGTTTTATCGCTTCGCTGTTTCTATGTTTGCGCTTCGCTGTTTCTATGTTTGGGACGATGCATGCATCGTCCGTACATTCGTCAATCGTAAATTAATAATTAAATTCTCCCTTATCCGACTTGATTGTCAGTTTCTTGCCTTCGCATTTCTCGCAATGTCCGATGATTTTTGCATCTACGCCAAAACTCTTGCTAATCGAAATTATTCCTTCGGCAATGCTTTCTGGTACATAGAGTTCCATGCGGTGTCCCATGTTGAAAACCTTGTACATTTCACGCCAGTCGGTACCGCTTTGTTCCTGTATAAGCTTGAACAGCAACGGAGTTTCGAACATATTGTCCTTCACAACATGCAGGTTGTCAACAAAGTTGAGAATCTTGGTCTGTGCGCCTCCACTGCAATGTATTATGCCGTTAATTTGCGACCTGTAGTGGTTCAAGATTTCTCGGATTACTGGTGCGTAAGTGCGGGTAGGAGAGAGGACAAGCTTTCCTGCATCGCTGTATGGGTCTTCCAATTTGTCGGTAAGGCGGCACTTGCCCGAATATACAAGTTCCTGCGGAATTCCGTTGTCGTAGCTTTCGGGATATTTTTCAGCAAGGTATTTTGCAAATACGTCGTGACGAGCAGAGGTCAATCCGTTGCTACCCATACCGCCGTTGTAGAAGGTTTCGTATTTTGCCTGTCCGTACGAAGCAAGACCTACGATTACATTTCCGTCACCAATTTTCTCATTGGTTATCAAGTCGCTGCGTTTCATTCTGCAGGTTACGGTTGAGTCGACGATTACTGTTCTAACAAGGTCGCCTACATCGGCAGTTTCGCCACCGGTAAGCACAATGTTTACACCAAATTGGCGCATTGTGTCGCAAAATTCCTGAGTACCGTTGATTATTGCCGAGATAACTTCGCCAGGGATGAGTCTCTTGTTGCGTCCGATGGTTGATGACAGTAAAATGTTGTCGGTTGCGCCAACGCAAAGCAGGTCGTCTGTGTTCATCACGATAGCATCGATGGCAATACCTTTCCATACCGAGAGGTCGCCAGTTTCGCGCCAGTACATGTAGGCGAGCGACGACTTTGTGCCTGCACCGTCGGCGTGCATTATGTTGCAGTATTCCTCGTCACCGCAGAGAATATCGGGTATTATCTTGCAGAACGACTTGGGATACAGACCTTTGTCAATGTTTTTTATTGCATTGTGGACATCTTCTTTCGAGGCCGAAACACCTCTCATGTTGTATCTAAAATTATCGGGCATAACCTATTCTTTTTGCGATTGCAAAATTAAATAAATTTTTTTAATGTTTGCAGATACCACATTAATACAACAAATCCTCTTGAAAATAAAATTCAGGAGGATTTGTTTTCGTTTATTATTCAAATATTTATCTAAAAATCGAAATCTTTCTTGTTGCAACCTGACCATCCTCAGAAATTATCCGCACATTGTACAGGCCGGGATTCCAGCCGGCGCAACTGATTTCGACTCGTTCTGATTCGTTGTTGTCAATTTCGGCAACAAGCTGTCCCGATGCGTTGTATATGCGTACCGCTGCAATGCGCTGTCCTTCGATGAAGAACTGACCGTAGGTCGGGTTCGGGTAAACGGTGAGGTTGTCGGCTGTCCATTCAGCGACGGCGTCGCCTTCTCCATTGCCCTGTCCGTTTTCATCATCGTCCTCGGGAATAAGCTCCACAAAGACGCACTCCTCGTCGGAGTATGCGAACATGCCGTACTCGCAGAGGCTCTCGACCTGGTAGCAGTAGTTGCGGTCAGGCTCCACGTTGTCGTAGTAGGTGGTGTCGGTTGTAAGGCCTATGGAAACATCATTCCTGAAAATCTTGTAGGTATACGATTCGCTGGTCGCCGTCCAGCTGAGGTGCACCGAATATCCGACCGCTTCAATCTGCAGGACAGGAGCCTCAGCACATACTCCGGAAACAATCTTGGAGCATGCCGTTCCTACGATTTCGTCACAAATACCATCCTCGAAGTATGCGAAGATTGTGTAGCAATAGGTGATTTCTGGAACAACATTCGAGTCGATGTAATTGCCATCGTACAAAACTTCCTCAACGGCATTGTCGTCCCTGTAGATGCGGAAAAACTCTACACCGACAGGCTTGTTCCATGTGAGGAATATCGATTCGCCGTCGTTGCTTGCAGACACGGCAAGCGCCACATTGCAAGGTATAGGCTCTATTTCGGCACATACGGTGTCGGACGACTCAGACAGGCAACTGTAGCCGCCAACAGACAAAGCCCTGACATTGAAGCAGTGCTCACCGACCGGCAGTCCCTCAAATGTTATCGAGGTTTCGGTGGTTGTGTCGATTGCAAACGGTGAATTGTCTCCGAAGATGAGATAGGATACCGAATTGTACTCGTCAAGTTCTATAGGCTGCCAGTTCAAAGTGACATTGTAGAATGTGTCGGTAACTGCAGTTATCTGCTGTACCGCATCGCACTCTGGTGCAACTGCAGTAACAGTGACATTTACATCCTTGGTACGGTTACCCATCACTGCTG
>JAFZLK010000014.1 GCA_017551515.1 Bacteroidales bacterium
GAAAGATAAAGGACAGAAATGCCAGCACTACTGCAATAATGAGAAAATGCTCCCTTGACATCTCCTTCTTGAAACGCATAATGACACTGGATTAACTAAACTCTAATTATTACGCATATGTAAACAGTTGAATATAAACGCTTTTGTTTTGCCCGAAACTTGCAAGTTGCGGGATGGTGGGATATTTGTCTTTATTTAGTTTTCAAATGAAAGAGCCGTGGGATAATGCTATGTTTCTGGTTTCTAAAATTTTGGTTTATGGGATGAATATTGTTTGTTTTTTAGGCTGTGTTGGTCGCCCCCCATTTTTAATGCCATTAAAGACATTAAGGCCTTAAGGCATTGGGGGGCATCAACCGCAGAACCATACATAGTTTCAAACCTTTCCTCTACATATAATTTGGCATCCCATAAACCAAAAATCCAATAATTCCACTGACTAAAATCAGTAGAATGGGGCTTTTTTTGAATTTGTACGAGGCAACGAATACGCCAATGAAAATCATTATGCTAATAACAAATCTGAATGTTGATTCTGTAGGCGAGCCAAAATTTTCTGGTGAAGCCAAAAGTAATGCCGATGCGGCGATTAATCCCACCACAACCTTGCGCAAAATGAGGAAAATATTGGCCAATGTCGGGTTGTCCTTGTGCTTCAGAAGTACCTTTGTAATTATCAGCATCAGCAGGAAAGGAAGCAAAATCACCGAAAACGACGCCAAAAATGCTCCAAGTACGCCCATATATTCCGGATAACCAGCATTTACAACCGCTGTGTAGCCTGTGTAGGTGGCTGTGTTGATGCCGAGCGGTCCGGGTGAAGCCTGACTTATTGCAAGTATGTCGGTAAATTCCTGTGAGGTCAGCCATTGGTTTTCGACAACGACTTCGTTCTGTATAAGTGCCACCATTGCATAGCCGCCACCAAAGGTGAAGATGCCAATTTTTAGAAAAGTGTAGAAAAGTTGCCAGAAAATCATTTCTTTGCCTCCTTTCTGCCCTTGATTTTACCATAAATTAATCCGCCAAGTCCTGCAACGAGGATAATTATAACTGGCGAAACGCCTAGCAACCATATTAGCAATGCTGCCACAACAGGAATCCAGAAGTTGCTCCACGAAATCTTTGCAGTTTTTGCCATGGTGAACACTGGCGCAGCGATGAGAGCCACCACTGCTGGTCTTATGCCTTTGAAAATGCTCTCAACTATTGGGTTGTCGCTGAATTGACGGAAAAATATTGCAAGTACAAGAATCAGTAGTATCGGCATAAGCACATTGCCCAGAATGGCTGTAGTTGCACCGATAATGCCACGAGTGCGGAAACCGACGTCTGTCGCCATGTTAACTGCAAAAACTCCCGGCATCGACTGCGCAAGCGACATAGTGTCCATAAATTCTTCCTTGTTTAGCCATTTGCGCTTGTCCACGATTTCCTGTTCCATAAGCGGAATCATCGCGTATCCGCCTCCGATGGTGAACGCGCCGATTTTGAAGAATGTCCAGAACAGTTCGTGCAACTTGGTCATGGTTAAGAAATTTGGTGCAAAAGTAAAGATTATTTACGACTTTGGAATTACGATTTACGATTGTGAAATTTTGAACCATCGAAAAGCATTGTGATGCTATAAACAATTTCAAACAACCATAAACCATTTCAAACATAGAAATTAGAAACCAGAAACAATCTTTAAATCCTTGAATCTTTCTTATCTTTGCGCTTGAAAATATAACATCGGTTATGATAAAAAGAATATCGGTACTAGGTTCGGGCAATGTCGCCTACCATCTTGCACGGAAACTTTATGCAGAAGGTGTGGCGGTTGACTGCGTGTTCAGCAGGAACAGCGTTACGGGAAAGAGCCTTGCCGATGAGGTTGGTGCATATTTTACCGACAATCTTCAATTGTTGCCAAATGACTCCGATGCTTATTTATTTATGATGTCGGACACGGCAAACCTGTCGGTAGCGCAGCAAATAGCTTTACCAAGTGATGCGATATTGATACATACATCAGGAAGTTTGCCAAAGGATATTTTCAATGCTAAGAACACGGCAGTAATGTATCCTTTCCAGACTTTTTCGCGTGATGTAAAAATAGAGGATTTTTCTTCGATACCTGTTTGCATTGAGGCATCGAATGCTGATACATATCACTATGTGCGTTGTTTTGCCGAAAAAATCAGTTCACTAGTTTACGAACTTACATTCGAGCAGCGAAAAATATTGCATATTGCAGGCGTTTTTGCTTCTAACTTTATGAACCATAGTGTTTTCCTTGGACAAAAATTGTTGCAGGAAAACAACATACCTATAAGTATTTTAACTCCACTTTTGCATCAGAGTTTTGCGAAGATTATAAATGGCGATGCCTATTCGTCGCAGACGGGTCCTGCCGTGCGTGGAGATAGAAAAGTTGTAGAATCACATATAGAAATGCTTTCTCCAGATGAGAAACTTGCTGAAATTTACAGGATTATGAGTGAAAGCATCTTAAAAACATATTGCAAATGAATAGAGATTTGGAAACCTTGAATTTCAAGGAAATATTATCGAAAATAAAGGCAGTTGTCTTTGATATAGATGGAGTTTTGTCGTCATCCACAGTGAATATAAACGAGGTGGGATATTTGCAACGCACGACAAGCGTAAAGGATGGTTTTGCTATCAAATGCGCTGTCCGCAAGGGACTTGTAGTTGCAATAATTTCGGGTGGCTTCTGCGAAAAGACAATGATTCGCTACAAGAATCTTGGCGTCGAGGATGTTATAATGGGCAGTGTGTGGAAAACCGAAGACCTTGAAAATCTGAAGAAAAAGTACAATTTGAAAAACGAGGAAATCCTTTACATGGGTGATGATATTCCCGACTTCCAGATAATGAAAATGGTAGGTTTGCCTTGTTGTCCGTCTGATGCCGCCGATGAAATCAAGGAAATTGCTCTTTATGTTTCCGACAAGAAAGGCGGCGAGGGCTGTGTTCGCGATGTAATTGAGCAGGTAATGCGTGCGCAGAAAGTTTGGCTCGATGAAGAAAGTTTTGCAGCATATTGATTATGAGACTAAAAAGGGTTTTGCTGTCGGTTTTGTTCGTACTGTTTGCTGTTGCTTTGACTGCGCAGAAAAACAGTTGGGATGGGTGGAAAATGAAGCCACGCGGTGAAATCAGAATGCTAAATTTCTTTGTCAATATTATTTACGATGTAAATCCAGAGCGAGAAAAACCGTTTGCAAAAGTAAACCATTGGAATACAGTGTTGTTGGAGAGTATTAACCAGAATCCTCCCGACTATTTGTTGCGTTTGATGGACACAGTGTATAATCCTAATCGTCTTTATGGTTGTATTACAAGACTTTATGGAGAATCATCGTTTGATGAATTGCAGATTACCGGCGATTTTGTTGTTGTGAATATAAAAGAAAGTCGCGTGTTGAAATCGGGAAGTTTCAACGAAAGCAATATAGAAAAATCTGTAGTGGGATATATCAACGAGCTGGGTGGTTTGCAGACAATGTACGGGCACAATGACATTTCATATTATGATGTAAATGCTTCTGGCAAAATAGGTTTTGTTCAGTTTTTCTTCCGCAATATTACAAAGGAATATGGAGGAGACAATGAGGGTAGCGGCTATTTTTCTACTTCGATGTTGAGCGGGCAGAAGTTGCTGATAAATGGTTCGTATTATCCATTTTCGGGAATCGGCACTGCTCAATGTGTTGGAACAAATGATGTGTCAGGTAATCCTACAGGTATAGTGCAGCACGAGATTTCTCATTCGTTTTTCGGTCCCAATTCGTTTCATACTTCGGGCGGAAATCATCGTCGCTCTTCTGAATACATGCCTTTCTTGCCGTTGCAGGGTGGCTATGGGCTGATGGGAGGAGCAGGTTCTGCTTTGGTGTCGTGTAATGGATACGAGCGATGGAGGATGCATTGGCTTCACAAAAGCAATCGAAATGCAAACGACTGGTGGATTGTCGCCCGCGATATAAATGATAATCCTATAAATGCTGATATTTCAAGAGACGATGGGGCGCAAACCTTTATTCTTCGAGACTTTGTAACATACGGTGATGCTGTGCGGATAAAATTGCCGTACAAGGATAATGAAAAGTCTTCGAATCAGTATATATGGATTGAAAACCATCAATCAGGTAGAAATGGTAAGTTGGATTATTTACAGTTCGCCAATGAAAGTGATTGCCGTCCCCACCAAGTGGCTGGTGTTTATGCCTACTATCAGGTCGGACGTGATGTGCTAAGTGGTAAGGATCAGGAAGTTTTTACTACAAACGACCGCGACAACCTAAGGATGATTCCTGCCGAGGGTTATTGGAATTATACTTATCATATTGCTGATACTGTGTATAATATGAAGTGTATAACATGGGCAAAGCATGATTTTTATCACAGCCGTGATGCCGAAAATCCTTTTTGTGGCTCACATGATATGGAAAGACAGTTCGCTCCGTCCGATGAGGTAGCGACAATTTCCAGCGTGGATGAAAAACCGATTTGGCGTAAAAATCTTGGACGAATGCCAATAGATAGTCTTGTGGCTAATGGAGATGCCCGTGATATGTTCAGCTCTCGCACCCGGTTAAACATGGGGACTAATCCAAGTACTTGTAATACAAAAACGTTTTACAATTCAATGACAACAGGGAAGTGCCAGTATTCGCCGCAATTATCACGTAATACGCAAACTACTTATCTTACTGGGCTTGGCATTGAAATTATTCCACTGGGTAATGGCAATTACCGAATAGATGTGCGCTGGGACGATTACGACATAACAAACGATGCTATCTGGACAGGTCGTATTTCGTTGAAGGAAAAGGCTGTACTTGCCCCGAAAAAGTCTATAACCTTGACACAAAACCTTACAGTTGCCCAGCCTATGCGCGATAGTGTAACCGATTTGTTTGCACCTCCGACATCTCTTGTATGTGAAAATGCTTCCGAATTTGTGCAGGGTAGAGGAAGCGTAGTAAGTGTGGAGGAAATGAGTAGCCTTGTTGTCGAAAAAGGCAGTGTCTATCGCATGGAGCCAAAATCTAAACTGAAGGTTGACAGGTCCTCAAAGCTTTTCGTAGAGGGAAAACTCATCATAGGTGACGGTGCGCATGTGGTCGTAAAGTCGAAAGGCGGACTTATCAATAATGGTGGAGAAATTTTAATAGAAGGAAAGGGTAAGGTGAAGTAAATCAGTTTTGGTTGGCGATCTGCAGTCTAAAATTATGAAGCTATCATTCTTATTTCTTCCCCTTTATCTCCTTCACTTTTGCATATTCTCCCTCTTCAAGCAAAGTAATTTCGTATTTATGTTTGCCGTCTTTTGATTGAGTGTAGCGGATGTTGTCTTTGGAGTAAGGATATAGCGGACGAGTGCCGTAAATGGCTTTGCCGTTCTTTTGTAGCCACAGCCCGATTTCCTTCATGCGTTGCAGGGCGACTTCCGGGAGCTGGCCGTCGGCATCGGGACCAACATTGAGCAGATAGTTTCCTCCTTTGGCAACAATATCAACCAAAGTGTGAATGAGCTTGCGAGTACTCTTGTAGTTGTCGTTTTCCACATACGACCAGCTGTCGCCCATACTCATGCAGGTTTCCCACGGATAAGTAAGCAATTTGTCTGGAACTTGCTGTTCGGGCGTACGGTAGTTTTCGTACTTGCCGCCTACGCTACGGTCAACGATTATAAGGTCGGGATTGTCCTTGCGAGCCATTGTTGCAATGCGAGGCATATCAATGTCTTGTATGCGACCGTAGCAACCCAGCCATTCAATGGTTTCGTCGTTCAAACTCCATTCGGGACGCACCCAACCGCCATCGAGCCAAAGAATGTCAATGTCGCCATAGTTGTGCGTTAACTCATATATCTGGCTGTAAGTGAAATCCTTGAATTTTGTCCAACGTTGCGGATGGTCGTTAATGTCGTAGTTGACATTGCGGTCGGGTGTTGCCCATTCGTGCGCCCAGTAGTCGTCGTTGTGCCAGTCGGGCTTAGAGAAGTACAGACCTATCCAAATTCCTTCGTCGCGGAATGCGTCAACAATGTCCTTTGTAATGTCGGGCTGTGCCGAAGTGTGGTAGGGGCATTCTGCGCCGGCAACGCTGTAGTCGGTCTGTTTGCTGTCGAACATGCAGAAACCGTCGTGGTGCTTGGTGGTAAAAACCATGTACTTCATGCCTGCCTCCTTGGCTGCTTTTGCCCATTGCTTGGCATCGAAGTGCTTGGGGTTGAATGTCTTGTTCAATGCTTGGTATTCCTTCTTGTATTCGTAATAGTCGGCACCGTTGCGGTTTATCCATGGCTCGTTGCAGATGCTCCACGATTCCACAACGCCCCACTGCGAGTACATTCCCCAGTGAGCCATAAAGCCAAATTTCAGGTCTTGCCACTGGTCGATACGGTTGAGGATTACGGTATCGGTCTCGGGTTTGCTGTCGCTTTGTGCGTTAAGCGTTAAAATCGAAAGATTTATGCTGATTAAAAAAAATACCTTTTTCATTGTCTGATATATTTGAATGGAAAGTTATCTAAATCCTTGTCATCACTACTGAACCCAACTTGCAGAAGCATTTTTTCACCATGCACAAGTTCTTCCATTTCACCAGTAGTTTTGTTGAATTTTCGGAACCAGAATCGGTCTAAATTTATGTTGAACTCGCTCTCTCCATTTGTAGGAACATCAACCTTGGCTATTCCGACAAGTGTTTTCTTTGGAGCGTATTTGTCTTTGGGATAGTTTAGGTAAACCTGAATGACGGCTTTTCCTGACTTGCATTTGGCTTTTGTGCCGTAGTTGTGGACAATTCCTTTAACGCACATTTCTTTAATGTCAACATTTATGTTGCTGATTTTGAAATCTGAATACGAAAGTCCATACCCAAACGGGAACATTGGTTTTTCTGACATATATTTATAGGTGCGTCCTTGCATGTTGTAGTCATCGAAGTCGGGAAGTTGCGCGGTCGATTTGTAGAAAGTTACAGGCAGACGACCAAAATTGTCGCAGTCGCCAGCCAATGCCGAAGCAACAGCCTTTCCCATATCTTCGCCACCATACCAGCAGACCATTATGGCATTTGTCTCGTCAATTATGTTTTCCTGAGCAATCGCACTGCCAGAACACAAAAGCAGTACGAGTGGTTTGCCAGTTTTTTTCAGTTGCTTTAATTCATTAACTTGATTTTCGGGAAGTTCTATCCTTGTGCGGTCGCCTTTGTGAAATCCTGGGATGTCGATTGGAAGTTCTTCGCCTTCGAGTTGTGGATTAAGTCCGCCTGCATAGACAATTATGTCGGCATCGGTGGCGGTTTCTATCATTGCAAAGTGTTGGCTCAGTCCTTCCGAAATAGTTGAAGTGTGAAGCGGTGTGCCGTTGTAATTGCCTAGTGGCATAAGTGTGTCGTTGGCGTTAGGACCTGCAAGGAAAATCCGCTTTTTGTCGATTGGTAGCACGCCGTCATTTTTTAGCAACACAAATGTCTCAGTTGCTGCATCGTGCGGAGTGGTTTGGGGCTGATGTTGTATTTCAGAGCGTGCTTCGGTGACTTGCATTCTCAGCTTAAGGATTCTGCGCAAATGTTCGTCAATCTTGCTTTCGGCAATATAGCCCGAATCCACAGCCGTTTTCAGTGCTTGCAAACCACTACCGCATTCAAGGTCGACTTCGCTACTGAAAGCATCGGAGGCTGCGAGTGCTGCCGTTGCGTGTGTTTCATGGCGAGGAATTATTGTGTCGCGCTCCCAGCAGTCGTTCAAAGCCCAGCAGTCGGTGACGACAATGCCATCGTAATGCCATTTGTTGCGCAGAATGACAACAAGCAGTTCGTGATTTGTACAGCATGGAGTTCCGTTAAGGCGGTTGTAACCGCACATGACCTGTCGTACATCGCTGCACCTTATAATATATTCAAATGCTGGCAGATAGGTTGCCCAGAGGTCGCGTTGCGAAACATTTGCGTCGAACTGGTGGCGTATGCCTTCGGGACCGCTATGTACGGCAAGGTGTTTGAGGCAAGCTGCCGCCGAGAGCACCGACTTGTCGTTGTCGCCATGCTGAAGTCCGTTTACACATGCAAGTCCCATTGTGGCGGTTAGGAAAGGATCTTCGCCGTAGGTTTCCATGCCACGTCCCCAGCGTGGGTCACGGAAAATGTTGATGTTGGGCGTGAAGAATGTCAGTCCTGTGTATTCGTCGTATTTTTCATTGGCTTGTGCTTCGTTGTATTTGCGGTGAGCTTCAGCTGCTGTTTGTGCAAAAATGTCCTCCACCATTTTAGGGTTGAATGAGGCCGCCATCGCAATTGGCATTGGCCATACAGTTGCAATTCCATTGCGCCCTACGCCGTGCAGTGCTTCGTTCCACCAGCTATATGCTTTTAGCCCGAGGCGAGGAATGGCAGGGTTGCGGTGCTCCATAAGCGAGAGTTTTTCATCGAGAGAGAGTCGTTCGATGAGGTCATCCACGCGCGCCTCGATGTCAAGCGATGTATCCTGAAACGGGTATTGTTGGGCAATGCATATTTGCGGAATTATGAAGCAAACTATTGATGTAAGTGTTATAAATAGTCGTCTCATTGCGCAAAATATCCTCTATTGAATAATAAAAGCTCCCCGAAGAGAGCTTTTTGTGTTATGCGGTTTCTATTTTAGAAGTCATCGCTGTCGTCTTTGTGAATAACAGCATTACCTTTCTTTATTGCTTCTTCTTCAGCCTTCTTGACTTCGTCTTCGATGCCGTAGTCGGTAGAAACAACGCTAAATTCTGTACGACGGTTGAGCTGGTGACAAATTTCCTTCTTTCCAAAATCAGAAATCTTGTTGATGTATTCCTCGTTAAGTACATCTCCGACTTTCAGGAAAGGATATTGCTTTGCCATCTGTGCGTTTACTGTCTTTGGTTCGGTTTCACCAAAGCCTTTAGCAGTAAGTCTGTCTGGCTTTATTCCCTTAGAAATCAAATAGTCCACGCACGATTTTGCTCTTGCAAGCGAAAGTGTCATGTTGTAGTCGTCGTTGCCACGGAAGTCGGTATGCGCACGCATTTCGATGGTAATGTTCGGGTTGTCGTTCAATGTTTTTACCAAACCATCAAGCGAAACTGTTGATTCTGGCTTCAAGTCGGCCTTGTCGTATGCGTATTCAATGTTAGGCAACTCAATGACACGTGGTATTCTGCCAAGATTAAGAATCACATTGTAAACCGTATCGTATTCGACTTTTGCGGTCGAGAATTTTATCGAATTAGAGAAGTAATCCTTTGAAACTTCGCCCTTTACTTCATAAATCTTGTCCTTCTGCAATGTCATATTGAATTGGCCTTTCTCGTTGGATGTCAATTCTTTAACTACAGCACCATCGGCATAAACTGTGATTTTTGCTTCCTTAAGTGGGATTCTTCTTTCTACATTTGTAGTATCATAAATTGCTCCATTCAAGGTAATTACAAGTGGTGGTAAAATGAATGAGTAGATGTCGTCACTTCCTTTTCCGCCCTTGCGGTTCGATGAGAAGTAACCCGATTCTTCCTTGCCGTTGAATATTATACCGAAGTCATCAAACGATGAGTTGATGGGGTATTTCATGTTTTCAACGCCAGTGAAATCCTTTCCTTTTTTTATGGCCTTGTAGATGTCGAGACCACCCATTCCCTGATGACCGTCGGAAGCAAAGTATAGTGAGCCGTCTTCGCGCACTGTCGGAAAAACTTCGTCGCCGAGGGTATTGATTTTCGGACCGAGGTTTATAGGTTTGCTGAATTTGTTGGATGTTCCAACTCTTTGTGCCATATACAAGTCCTGTCCACCATAGCCACCTTCGACTTCTGCACTGAAGTACAAGGTCTTATCGTCTGGAGAAAGAGCAGGATAACCAACTTCTGCTGCTTCAAATCCTGGTATTTCAATTAGGATTGGTTGTCCCCATGCATTTCCTTTCTTTGTGCTGAGGTAAATTTTACAGGGTTCATCGACTTTCTTTCCTGCCTTGCAACGAGTGAAATACATGTCGGTTCCCTTGAGTGAAACTGTCGAAGCACCTTCATCGTCTTCTGTGTTGACTCCACCGGCAAGTGGTGTTGGCGAAGACCATGTGCCTTTCCTGTCCTGAGTTACCTCAAAAATATCAGTAAATTTCTGACCAGACTTGTAGTTGTCGCGGCTACCTTGTGAGCCTTCGCGGGATGAGGTGAAATAAACGGTACGATAGTCCTTAGATGCCCACACAATCGAGAAGTCGGCTTGTGCGGTATTGAACTTTGATACATTTGTAACCTTGTATCTTGTAGGACGGCTAATCCAGCTAGGAACAATTTTGCACGATTCCATACCACTTTTTGCACGGTGGTCCTGAGGGGCAAATTTAAGGTACTGCTTGTAGTAGTCGATTGCATCTTCGTATTTGCCGTTCATTCTAAGCGCATCGGCGTAGAAAAGAAGTACGTCGGGCTTAATTACACCCCTTACATAATTCTTCACAGCCACCCTGAAATACATTTCCGACTTGTCGGTATTGCCAAGTTGCTTGTAACAAAACCCAAGTTGGTAGTTAACCTTTGCAAGATCTTCTTTTGCCGAGATACTAGGTAATGCTTTCTCGTAATAGTCCTTAGCCAAGTCGTAAGAGTACTGGTTGAAATATTCGTTTCCCTTGTCAATCAGAGCTTTCTGGGCGTGCATAAACAACACCGAGAAAACCATCATTGCTATCGTAAACAGTCGTTTCATATATATAGAATATCCATGTTAAAAATAGAGCGCCAAATATACATTTTTTTTTTCAATCAACAGCAAACTATTGTAAATATTTCTTTGTGGGGCTACGCCCGTTTCAATGGCTCCCTGTGCTGAGCGAAGTCGAAGTGCGCCGTTTGAATGCCTTCGGCGTTTCTAGGTTTCTGCGTTTCTATGGGCTACGCCCGTTTCTAGGTTTGGCTTACGCCGAGCTAAAGGTTAACTTCGTTGAGGACTACGCCGTTCTATGCCTTCGCCGTTTCAATGGCTAAAGCCGTTTCAATGGGCTATGTCCGTTTCTAAGTTTCTTGGTTTCTATGGCTGACGCCGTTTCTAAGTTTAACTTCGTTGAGGGCTTCGCCGTTCTGTGGGCTACGCCCGTTTCTCTGTTTCTAGTTTCTAAGTTTCAATGCCTTCGGCGTTTCTATGTTTTGGTCACTGAGCGAAGTCGAAGTGCTGTTTTCTAAATTTCTGTGGGCTTGAAGGCTCAAAGTTTTAAAGGCTAGAATACGGCTTTGAGGCTTTTTGCCTTTCAGCCTGTTAGCCTTTCAGCCTGCAAGCCTTTGCTCCTATTTCACCATAAATATATCCCGTACAAAATTCTTTGTTTCGGTCAAGCCTTTGGTTTCGACTGTTGCCTTTTCCAATTTGTAACCTTGTGCCTGATAATAAATTATGTAATTGTTTTCGGGTTTCAGTTCCAGTTCGTATTTGCCGTTTTCGTCGGTGGTTTGCGTATCCATCAGCACATATTCGTCGTTCATTATCTGGATGTCAACATTTGGAACAGGCTTGTTCAAGTCCTTGTCCCATACGGTTCCGGTTACGGTGAACGAAAGTTCGGGCAAGATAAAGTGATATAGGTCAGTCTTGCCTACTCCGCCTCTGCGTCTCGACGAGAGGAAACCTTCCTCGCGCATGCCCGTGAACACGATTCCGAAATCGTCGAGCGAGGTGTTTATGGGGTAGCCCATATTTATAATAATGTACTCGGAATTTTTGACTTGTTTTGCCAGATAGATGTCAAAACCACCCATGCCAGGATGTCCGTTGGAGGCAAAGTAGAGGTCGCCGTTGCTACGGATATATGGATGGACTTCATCTTCCTCGGTATTTATGTAACTGCCAAGGTTTTGCGGAGGGTTGAATGGCTGGTTTTTGCGCTGACGGGTTACACAATAGATGTCCTTTCCGCCAAGTCCGCCAAGTAGCGAGTCGGCGACAAAGTAAAGCGTAAGTTCGTCGTCGCTGATAGCAGGGTGACCGATGGAGACGCTGTCGGGAATGCCTTTTATTTCAACTTCCTGCACATTTGTCCAATTGTTGCCGACCTTTTTTGCCATATATATTCGACATCCCTTGTCGCTGTTCTTATCGTAGGTGCAACGTGTGAAATACAAGTTGTTGGACTTGCGGTTGAGACAGGCGGCACCTTCCTCGGCTGTAGTGTTTATTGTGCCGGGGGCGATTTTGGCTTCGCTCCATCGTCCTTCGCGGTCCTGCTCGGCGTAGAAGATGTTGGAGCAGTATTCTCCAGATTCGGGACTGACGGTGACGTGCGTAGGAGCGTTGCGCGTGGAGGTAAAATATACCTTCTTGTGCGTTCGTGCCTCGTAGAACGGACAATAGTCTTCGCCGCCAGAATTTATTATAGGTTTGAGTGTCACTTCGTAGCGTGATGGATTGGCAAGCATCTGGCGTGTGAGTTCTATGCTTTTTATGCCTTTCTGTGCCAGTCGGCTTTTGGGCGAAAGTTCTCCGAATTTCTGGAATTGCACCAATGCCGAATCGTAAAGTTGAAGCATCTGCAGTGCTTCTCCGAAATATAGGTATGCCAGCGAATCTTCACAGCCATTTTCGATTGCAAGTTTGAAATTTGGTGCGGCTTCTTCGGGAATCGACAGTTTCTTGTAGCAGTAGCCAATCTTGTAGTAGAGTTCCGAGACAAGTTTTTTGTTGTGCTTATGCTTTTCGGCTAGTGGCGTGTAGAGGGAAATGGCTTCCGAAAACTGTTCGCGCTTCAGTGCAGCGTCGGCAAGCTTGAGGGCTTTCTGTGCTGTGAGCGTTGCGCAGAAGAACAATGCAAGTAATATGGCTGCAAGTCGTTTCATTTCAATTTTTTGTGCAAGGTGCAAATTTATATTAATTCAATTACCGCGCCAAAAAATAGGGGCGAATTTTTGTTCAGTTCAAATATTTGAATGACTTTTGTCGCGAAAATGACTTTTAGAAAAGTCAAAATATTTTTAAAATGACTTTTAAAAACGACATTTTTGATAGTGAATTAACTTTTAGAAACGACAATTTTAAGCGATGTTCTAATCTGTATAAATTGTGCGATCGTGCTAAACACTACAAAATTTCTCTGCTTTTTTCAACATAATTGCTTTTTATATCCAAATAAGACTTATCTTTGCCCTGCTGTTCAACAATATGATGTTGGATGGCGGACATATAGAAAGACGTTTACTGACGTTTTCCTTTGGCGATTCGAAACTTCGCAACTTTTGGATTTGCTGTCAAAGAAAAAGCAACGGTGAGCGCTTGCGTTGGTATGCAATTGATACCTATCAATCATATCTTAGCGTGGGCTTCGCGTTGCTCAATCTTACAGCAAAGGCAATGCGAAGGCCGCGAATCGTGGGAGCGAGTAACAAGATTCCCACGTTTTTCTTTTTTGTTGATACCGTGCTCGGGAATCGGCGGAAAACAAAACCGATGTGCCGATGGGATATAACCGGCAATTGTATAATTATGAAGAAAATATGTTTTCTTATCGTATTGCTTTCTATGTCAATGATGGCGATGGCGCAGGACGTAATTGTCAAAAAAGATGGAACAACAATTCTTAGTAAAGTTTTGGAAATTAGCAGTACAGAAATAAAGTACAAAAAATGGTCGAACCAAGATGGTCCAATGTATTCGATTGATAAAAGCGAGGTGCATTCAATAAATTATCAGAATGGAGAGGTAAAATTAATGACAACAAATTCATCCATAACCAAAACATTATTGCCAGAAAATGAAAGAATGGTTCGTAAAGGCAAATATCTCACTGTTAACGGACAAAGTTTGTCAAATGAAGAAATTCTGTCGCTTGTCGGTGAACAAAACTACGTAACATATCTTAGCGCAAGAAAACAATCTGAACGAGGAGGTGGCTTTATTGTTTCGTCTTTACTTTGTGGGGGAATGTCGGTTGTGTGTTTGGCCTTTGGTGTACCAAATAATAATTCAGCTACTTTGGTCGTTGGTGCTATAACAGGGGCATATTTCCCTATCGGGCTGACATTAGGTTGCGTGTTTAAAGGCATTGGAAATGGAAGAATAAGTCGGGTTGCAGATGAATACAATGTAAGTGGCAGAACTTTTTCTTACCAAATTTCACCTTCTATTATAAGATACAATTCTGTGGAAAAGCAGGGTAATGCTTTGGGACTGACGCTTAGTGTTAAATTCTAAAAACTTGTAAACAATTGTGATTATTTTGAACTGTATAAAACGAAGTGAAAATCTTATTTGCGCTATTATAAATAAGTTTGTATCTTTGCATTGAAATAGCAAAGATATACATTATGGGAATAACAATCGACGATATTTGGGCAAAAGCTCAGCGTCTTTCGCCAAGCGAAAGGCTTGCCTTGTCGCGTCGACTTGCGGAAAGTGTGACGGAAACCGAGGAAGAGCGTCAAGAGCGTGTTGCTATGGAAATGGAACAGTTTTTTGGCGGCTGGGCAGATGATGAACGCAGTACAGAGGAAATTATAGCGCAAATCCGTGCTGGCAGGACAGAAAATACTTATCCTCAACTTTGATTTATGGCAGAACTGAAATACCTTTTGGATACATCAACTTGTATAGAATTGTTGCGAGGGAATGAACAAGTTAGGCAACAATGTGTTAAGAACAATCAATATTGCTGTATTTCTGCAATAACTGCTATTGAGTTGCTTTACGGAGCATACAAAGCTTCTAATAAGTATCGCCAGCAAGAGTTAGCAAAAGCACGTTTATTGGTAGATTATTACGATGTGGTTGGAATTGATAATATTGCAGATGCGTTCAGTTTTGAAAAAGTTAGGTTGGAGAGCTGTGGTCAGGTTATAGAGGACTTTGACCTTTTAATTGGAATTACTGCACGGGAAAATAATCTTATTGTTGTGACACATAACAGCAAACATTTCTGCCGAATAGAAGGTTTAAGTATTGAGGACTGGGTGTAATAAAATTATTGGTGACTAAAAAAATAGGGACGACATTCGCCCCTATTTTTCTTTCTGTTCAGTTTTCAAATTACTTGTTGCATTCCTTCTTGCAATCGAAAATCTTGTAGCAAAATGCTGCAAGTGCACCGCCTACGAATGGACCTACGATGAAAATCCAGAGGTTGCTTAGCGCGGTTCCGCCTTGGAATACAGCCGGAGCGATTGAGCGAGCGGGGTTAACCGATGTTCCAGTGTAGCGGATGCAAACGAGGTGTACGAGTACAAGAGTTAGACCAATTGCAAGTCCTGCTGCATTGCCAGCGCCATTCTTTTCGTGAGTAGCTGCAAGAACTACGAATACGAATACGAAGGTGAAGAAGATTTCGGCAAGCAGACCGCCAAGTACGCTGACACCCGACTGCAGGTCGTTAGCACCAGTGCCTTCAAGACCAACTTCCTTTGTCATCCAGAACAAGATTGCCGAACCGATGAATGCACCAATAACCTGGAAAATCATGTACATGATAGCATCCTTCCAGCCCATTCTGCCGCTCAAGGCAACACCGAGGGTAATTGCCGGATTGATGTGGCATCCCGAAATCTTGCCGATTGCGTAAGCCATGCCTATTACAGCGAGACCAAACGCCAATGCTGTTCCAACAACCGATGCAGTGTCAACGCCGCAGCTAAGGCTAACTGCCGTTCCGCATCCCATAAGAACCAATACCATGGTTCCAATCATTTCTGCTAAATACTTTTTCATTTTGTTATTGTTTAAAGTTAAAATAAAGTGCAATTAATAATAGTAACAAACAAGTAACAAAAATGTCGTTTGCCACCATGTATATTTTGAACAAAGGTAAGCCTTTTGTGGCCTATGTGTATTCATGCTATACGCGAAAAGATTCAACAGGAAGGTGTTAGGAAAGTTTCTATGGGCTGCGCCCGTTTCTCGCTTCGCTGTTTCTATGCCTTCGGCGTTTCTATGGCTTCGCCGTTTCTATGTTTTTGGGTTGGCTGTCTTGCTGTCTAACTGTCTTGCGGTCTATCGGTCTGCAAAGCAGGGCATCTGCTCTTCTACCAAACTTTTCGACAGGTCTTCTGCAAGACCGCTAGACTTTTAGCCTGCAAGTCTTTTCTTCTTTTTGCCCATTATTCCTAAAATCGTAAATTGTCATTCGTAAGTCGTAAATAAATTATATCTTTGCGTTATGAAAAATTTCTTGAGGCTAATACGGTGGAAGAATATTCTGGTTATCGCACTGACAATGATGGCAATGCGAATGCTTGTGATTTTTCCCGTGTTCAAGGTTTACGGCATTGATGTGATGTTTCCCGACTGGGGATTCTACATGCTGATGCTTGCAACTATGCTCATCGCTGCCGGCGGATATGTCATAAACGACTACTTCGATGTGCATATCGATAGCGTGAATCGTTCCAAGAAAATGATTGTCGGAGTGGCAATGCCACGAAGAAAAGCAATCGCCCTGCACTTGTGGCTGAGCATTTTCGGATTGGCTTGTGGAATTGCAGCAACTGTCGCTGGACACAGGTTCTGGTATATATTTATTTTTATAGGTGCATTCGCACTACTTTGGATTTATTCGCGCGACCTTAAAAAAACGACTTTCTGGGGTAACTTGCTTATTGCCATGCTTTCTGGAATCGTTCCTCTGTTAGTCGCAATGACTGAATATTTTGCAGTAGCAGATTCAATTTCTTACTGGGACATTTGCCATATAAATGCGGTAAAAATGGCAATGCAGGTAATAATTTTCTTCTCGGTATTTGCTTTCCTGTTCACCTTGATGCGCGAAATAGTGAAGGACTGCGAGGATATTGAAGGCGACAGGTTGAATGGCGTGCGTTCAATTCCAGTGAAGATTGGTCTTAATAAGACAAATATAATTGTAGGTGTTCTGGCTCTTATTTCATCGGTACTAGTGGGATTTTTCTGGTATGGCTACTTGTCGCAGACAAGGTTTTTCATGTATGAGTCGGCTGCCTATACTTATTTGACATGGTTAGTTGCTTTGCCTACTATGATTGTGGTTGGTATTCCAACACTGTTTGGAACATCGAAGCGCAAATATTCGTTTGTAAGTGCTGCATTGAAAGTCATAATGATTATTGGAATTGCGTTCTGTATAGAGTTCTGTCATATAGTTTTAAGCAATGGAAACATTTGATTCAAAATATAATATTCTGCTTGCTTCGGCAAGCTTTCGCCGTCGCGAACTGCTTACTCAGCTCGGTGTGCAGTACTCGTTAGTAAAACCATCTCAGGAAGAAGAAGTTGTCCCTGCTGACATTTGGGTGGAGGACGTTTCGGAATACCTGGCCTGCCAGAAGTCCAATGCTTATAAGGATTTACAGGGCAACGACCTGCTAATAACTGCTGATACCACTGTGGTTGTCGATGGCAAGATTTTGGGTAAGCCAAAGGATTATTCCGATGCTTTCCAAATGCTAAAGTTGCTCAGTGGAAAGACGCATTGTGTGATTACTGGCGTATGCCTTCGTTCTGTTGACAAGGTGGTAAGTTTCAGCGTAAAGACAGAAGTTACATTTTCCAATCTCGACGATGAAGAAATCCGTTTTTACATAGAGAACTTTAAGCCATACGACAAGGCCGGTGCCTACGGAATACAGGAATGGATTGGCAAGGTGGCTGTCGAAAGCATCAATGGTTCGTTCTACAATGTGGTTGGGTTACCGGTGCAAAGGTTGTATCGGGAATTAAAAAGGTTCTAGGAACTATATTTATGTTTGAAATCGTCAGGGATGTCAGTTGCTACAATTGTGTTGCAATAACCTTATGCCACCAGTCCCAAGAGTATCCTCTTGATGTTGACGGATGATATACTGCTATCACGCGAGATTTCTTTCCGTTTTTTAATTGATAATAACCGTTCTTTACATTGTAGCCGTCAACAACCAATGGCTCACCTTTAATCCAATCTTCGTTGGGAAGATTATCGTACAGACGACCAACGCCCCAGACAATTATCAGGTCGGGGTGCAATTCATTAATTACCTCAAGAAATGCCGTTTGTCCTTCCTTATAGTCTTCGTCTGTGCCTGCTGTTCTGGTTTCTGTCATTGCGACCTGCAGGAAGTTGAAGAAAGCCAACGACTGCCATATTTCATTTGAATCCTCCATAGTCGTTTCACGATTGACTAATGAGCGTTCAAACTTTCTGAATGTATTTGTCCACCTGCCTGTACTGCCATTCAAATAATCCATTACCCTGTCATAAGTAAAGTCCTCACAACCACCATCAGGAAAATCTCGAACCCCACATTTACCATTACAATTTTCATTTCCGCAGTAGTGACTTTCACCTAAAACAAGGATTTTCTTCTTAAAGATACCGCCATTCTGATAATTTTTGCCTATCCACGGCTTGAAAAAGACATGTTCCATTTCAAATTATTTTAAAAATTGCCTACTTGGTTCTGGCATCGGCACTCCAGAATTATTTTTTCGCGTTCTTTCTTTCCTTTAAAATCGTTTTGTATTCGGGGTTTACTCCAACTTGGTGATACCCGAACTTTAGGTATAAGCCGTAAAATTCGACTTTACTTTCAAAATATTGCCCGTCTTTTGACCATTCTTTATTCAACTGCTTATTTGTGTCAACAAAAAATTCTATCAATCTATCATTAAGCAGGTCTCCTTTGCGTACTTCTAAAATATATTCTGGTTTTTGGTTAGTGATTATTCTTCCGTAAGCATTTGAAGCATCGTCAACAAAGTTGGCAAAAGAAAAACTTTTAATGTCATCAAGATTTATCCGTTTATAATCCTCAATAGTTTTCTTGTTCTTTTCAATCCCCTTCATTATAGTATTAAAGTTCTTTTCAACCTTGTCTTTTTCTGTTTCAAATCTATCTTCTATTCCCTTTCCACTCGTTAAAGAAACATTTTCAACTTTTTCATTTTTTAAATTATAATATTCTTCTTGTCGCAATTTTTCATTGTATGCAGAAACAATAGAATCCAATCTACGATTATACTCAACACAACTTATCGAATCCAGCCTATGACGTTCTTCTTCTGGCATTTTATCGTAAATCTTATCCTTAAGAATAGACTCGTATTTGGGGTTTACGTTTATCGTACGACTTCCCGTTGAACAATTTAGATATGAATCAAAGAAGTCAACTTTATTTTCAAAATATTGCCCATTTCTTGTCCATTCATCGTTCAACTGCGTATTTATTTCAACAGTAACCTCAATCAGTTTCTCAATCAACTCATCACTACCCTTTTTATAAGCACGGCGAATCAATATGTCTTTGTATATATATTCAGGACAATAATAATATGTATATGAATTATTACCGCTAGGCAAAGACGAAACTCTATCCTTAAAAACGAAATTTTTGAGGTCGTTAAAATTTGTTTGTTTATAATCTTCAACAATTTTCCTATCTAAGTCAATAGTATACATTATTGATTCGTATTTTTCATTAATCTTACTTTGTTCTTCATTGAAAACCCATTCTATTTTCTTCCCATTCAGTTCATACAATCGTAATGGGGAATAACTAACTGTTTTCTTATCAAAATTATATTCGTCTTGCAGCAATTTTCTGTTATAAGCAGTAACTAATGAGTCCAGTTGTCGATTATATTCAATGCAGGCGAGTGAATCTTGTCTTCTTTGTTCTTCCTCTATCTTTCTTTGTTCTATCTCCTCTTTTATCTTTTGCTTTAATTTTTCTTCTTCCATTATCTTTATCATGCTTATATGCCATACAGCATCCTGACAATATGAATTCTGTATTCCTAAATCCTTAAAAGCAAATGAAACTTCTTTATAATTCTTTATCGGCACAGTATATTCGCGCTCATTACATAACACTTTTAAAGGAGTAAGTTCATTATCTACAAAGACTAAGTCCCAAATATTTTCCTTCCATTTTTTGTTTTCTGTCTTAAAATAAGAAGCATTATCAATAAGAACAGGAATATTAAAAATGTATTTTCTTTCTTTATCATGTATTTTATGATATGAAGAATATTCATAAGTACCATCACTCTTATGGTAGAATGTGAGTAATATGGGAAAATACTGCTCATCCGCATTGTATGCCTGCAAATTATATTCTAGAAGACAACGTTCTCTAAAAAAATTAGTAACTTCATCAGCACATATTTGATAAAACTTTGTAACCGATTCTGTTTTTAAGCGCTCATTATATAATATGGTCGTTTCAAACTCATCCTTTTGATTCCACTTTTCAAACTTTTTCTTGATATTTTCTTTAATCTTATAATAATCAGTATAAATCTCCAGTTCTTTCTTTTCCCTATCGAAGTCTGCCTGAGTCTTCAACTTTTTGGCAGCTTCCTGTTCTTTTGTATACCACGAGTAAATTTTTGCACGCGATGTGTTCTTACCTTGTAGATATTCGGCAGCACCATTCATTAATTCCAGTGCTACGGTATTATTAGGTTCCGAATAGCCAAACTTTTGCGCCAATTCCTTATCTATTTGCTCCATTCGCTTCTGATAAGCGGTTTTACTTTGTGCAACAACTTGATTCGAAAACACCAAAAGTACCACTACAATTATTGCAACTAAAACTCTAAAATTCTTCATAATTTTTAAATCCAATAATTTAATATTCAGCCTACTTCTTACACTGGCATCGGCTTTCCAGTTTGTTTTTTCGCGACAAATCTACTATGTTGGTATGTCATAACATGTCGCAGGTACAAAGTTATTTAATGAAAATTTTGCAAGGAAATTTTTACGCCCACAGTTACTTTGCATTTTGCACACTATTGCTTTGCAAAATTTGGCTATATGATTTTTTCATTCCGCTCCAGCCGCGGAGGCTTTTACTTTTTATCGGCAAAAAGTAAATAAAAACCGTGTCCGCTGAGCCTGCTTCGCTAAAAATCGCCATCATTCCGCTAAAAGTCATAAACTTGTCTCCACTACGTTCCGCCTTCAAACAGAATGACTTTTTACGCTTCATTCCACCGATTTTCTTAACGCTCACCAGTCAAGGCGGCAATCAAGGTATGCTCACTGCGTGTCGCGAGCTAAAGGTTCGCCAAAGGCGATGGGCAAATAAACAATTTCTGCTTCGGGGAATTCAACAATTATTATTGCTTCGCTGACTTGATAACACGAATTTTGTGATTATAAAAAATATTCACAACATATCATATAGTTAGTTTTATTTATTATTTTTGCAAACCAAATTATGTGTTGATATGACAAAGAAAACAAACGGGAATCTTCTGCCACGCAAACTTGCGGAGAATTTGCGCATTGTGGGAGAGCAACTTCGGTTGGCAAGACTGAGGCGTAATTTTACTGTTGCACAAATAGCCGACAGGGCAATGTGCTCGGAACTTACCGTATCGCGAGTGGAAAAAGGTCTGCCAACGGTATCAATCGGGATATATTTGAGAGTACTGTATGCGATGCAACTCGAAAACGACATTCTATGTTTGGCAAAAGACGATGAACTTGGCAGAAATCTTCAGGATTTGCATCTGAAACAAAGGAAAAGAGCATCGAAAAAAGAGTAGAGTATGGAAAAAATTTATGTTTTTGCGGATTTTGACTGGTTGAAATGCCCAGAATTAATTGGAGAACTCGGATTCGAGAACATTCGAGGCTCGGAAAGTTATAATTTTAGTTTTGCAGATAGTTGGTTAAAGGAACATCCCGATATTTTTCTAAGCCACGACATAAATAACTATTCTGGCGTTCAATACACAATGCCAGGAAAAAACATCTTCGGTTGCTTCTCCGATGCTCTTCCTGACCGCTGGGGACGCATCTTGATAAATCGTCGCGAACAAATTCTTGCCACAGAAGAAAACCGACCCGCAAGGAAACTTTTCTCGTTTGATTATTTGAAAAGAATTGACGATTTTTCGCGAATTGGTGGCTTTCGTTTCAAAACCGATTTAAACGGTGATTACATAAATGCTTCGAATGAATTGCGTATTCCGCCATTGTCTGATATAAGGGAACTTACTGCCGCCGCAAATGATATTGAAAGAACAGAAGAAAAAAATATCGCACCAGAACGCAAATGGCTAAGACAACTTGTAAATCCAGGTTCTTCGCTTGGTGGTGCGCGCCCAAAAGCAAATGTAGTTGATACTGATGGGAAATTATATGTTGCAAAATTCCCTTCCAGAAACGATAGTTACGATGTTGAACTTTGGGAATATTTTTGCAACATACTTGGAAAAAATGCAGGCGTAAATGTTGCTAACTCACGGATTATAAAGGTAGGTGATAAACATGCATTGCTTTCGCGCAGATTCGACAGGACAAATGAGAATAGGCGTATCCACTTTGCTTCTGCAATGACATTACTTGGTCTTTCTGATGGCGACAATGCTTCAACAGGACATGGGTACCTTGATATTGTTGACTTTATAGTGCAAAATTGTTGCGATGTGGAAACGAATTTGGCGGAACTATACAGGCGTATAGCATTCAGCATTTGCGTAGGCAACAGCGATGACCATTTTCGTAACCATGGTTTCCTTTTGAAACAGAAAGGATGGACTCTTTCTCCTGCCTACGACATTAACCCCAGCGACAATGAGTATCAAAGTCTTCTGATAAACGAAACATCAGATATAGCAGACCTGCAAATACTTCTTGATGCTCATAAATCGTATCTTTTGAATAAAGAAATTGCTGAAAGTATCATCAACGAAGTAAAACAATGGATGAATCGTTGGCGTTCTGTTGCTAGTTACTTGCAAATTCCAAAATCAGAATGGAAAAGATTTGAAAATAGATTTGACAGATGGAAGTAAAATAGTATCACTATCGCATAGGATTTTGTGACTTTTTCGGAATTGATTCCAAAAAAGTTATAACTTTTCGGGAATTGATTCCAAAAAAGTTATATATTTGCGACATAAAAATATGCGGCTATGATAGATAGATTATTAAGCAAAACCATTGATAACAAGCTTTTTACTGGCAAGATTATTGTTTTGACAGGTGCACGACAAGTAGGAAAAACGACATTGCTACGACAAATTGTACAAGACAAAACCGATTGCCTTTGGTTAAACGGCGATGAACTGCAAATTCAAAACCTATTCGATAATGCATCGGCAGATAGGCTGCTTTCCGAATTCAAAGGGTATAGGATTGTCATAATTGATGAAGCACAGCGCATAAAAGATATAGGTTTGCGACTGAAACTTGTCGCTGATGCTGGTAGCGACATACAAGTAATAGCCACAGGAAGTTCTGCCTTTGAACTTGCCAACAAAGTAAACGAACCTCTAACAGGTCGCAAATGGGAATACCAGATGTTTCCTATTTCATTTGGAGAAATGGTTGCACACCATGGAAAACTTAAGGAAATGAGAATGTTACCACGACGCATCGTTTACGGATATTATCCAGAAGTAGTAATGAACGATGGCAACGAAATAGAGATTCTGAAACTGCTTACCGATGCCTACCTTTACAAAGACATACTATCGTGGGAAAACATTAAACATCCAGATAAATTGCAGACACTTCTGCGCGCTCTCGCCTATCAAATAGGTTCTCAAGTGTCATTTAACGAACTAGCACAAATATGTTCGCTCGATGCAAAGACAATAGAAAAATACGTCGGTTTGCTCGAACAATGCTATATCATCTTCCGCTTGCCATCGTATGCACGAAACCTTCGCAACGAACTGAAATCTAGCCGCAAAATTTATTTTTATGACAACGGCATACGAAACGCGCTGATTGCAGACTATAATGCCCCCGAAATCAGACAGGACATAGGCGCATTATGGGAAAACTTTGTCATATCAGAACGCATGAAAAGCAATGAATACAATAAAAAATGGGCTAATAGATACTTCTGGCGCACTAAGCAACAGCAGGAAATTGATTATTTGGAAGAATACGGTGGGAAATTACACGCATACGAAGTGAAATGGAATCCCAAGGCAAAGGCTTCATTATCCAAGACTTTTGCTGATGCCTATACAAATGTTGAATATAAGGTTATTACTCCAGACAATATTGCTGATTTTTTGATGCTGAATATATAATTATTTCTGCTTGTACCAACGGCTTATGTCTTCGAAGAAGTTGTGTTCCAGTGCATCGGAGATTTTCATAAGCGTTTCGGTGTCAATCCAACTGCGCGAGAAGATAAGGTATATGTTGTTGCGATGACAGCCCAATTGCTGTGCCAACCACGAAACCTTTATGCCTTTTCGTGTCATCTGTGCCCTAATGAGCGAACCAATATGTATTGTTGGAATGTCCTGCATCTGCCGTTGTCTGCCGTAAGCATACAAAAAGCGTGGAACCAATTTCTTGCCTGACTCTCGGGTTACCACACCCACCTATCTTACAAGTTATTCCACGCCGTAGCAATTACGGCATCGTTAACTTATCCTTGATAGGTTGTCCTCTAAAAAAAGAGGACTTTGTGGTAAATGAGAGCCAAGGGATAGTCACAAACGCTATCTGTCGCCTGTTATGTTATTTTAAGTTTCTAATTTCTATGTTTCTGGGTTCTGAGTTTTTAGGGTTAGTATAATGTTATATAGTGTTTTTGGCTAACGCCGTTTTTACATTTTGCTGTTTCTGAGTTTTTAGAACCTGACTCCAAATCCGCCTTTTATAAGTGCATCCATGCCAATGTTTGTTTCAACAAGTCCGAAAATCCTGTCGTTGCCAACGCGGATGCCAATAGGCGTTATGTTGAACGCAAAAAGAGTGGTGGATAAGCTAGAACCTTGCTTGTTGTCGTCGAATATTACAGCAACGCCTAGGTCAATGCCAGAATACAGTTTCACGTATTTTCTGTTGAGATACGAAAATTGTACACTAGGCATAACCGATAGTGTAGATGTATTGTAGTGATTAACAAGAGCATTGGTTGTGTCGTAAACAGAAGTGGTCAGCCCTTCGTAAACTATTTTAGCACCAGGACGAAGCCATGAATTTACCTGATAGTAGTAGTCAAGTCCATAAGTGCCAACAAATTTAGTGTCTGTTTTGTAATTATTTGCCAAACCATTTGCAACCCCCTCTATTACAACCTTGAATAAGTCGAATATGCTGCCGAATCCGGACGGAGTACCTATGCTGGTTGATATTTCATTTCTAGGTTCCGTACTGTAATCGTAATTATTTATGATTGAGTCTTGCTCTTGTCCTAATGCGAAAAACGGTAGGCTTGTTAGTGCGGTTATTGCTAAAGCAATGGTTATTGTCTTAGTTCTCATATACATTCCTCCATTAATAATGTTATTTTTCCGCCATTTTCAAAAATTGTTCCATTTTGGATTTTCATCGTCTGCGGTATTTTTCCCTTCATGGTAACGTCATCAAAAACATATTATAAATCACCTTAGTACGTCAATATTTCGTTCCCAGTTTCAGTAATCAGAATTTGGTGTTCCCACTGAGCCGAAGGTTTTAAGTCCTTGGTGACAACCGTCCAGTCGTTCTCGTCAATGTAGATTTCTTTCTTGCCCATGTTAATCATCGGTTCGATGGTGAAAGTCATGCCGGGGATGATAAGTTCTTCGGTGCCGCGCTTGCCGTAGTGAAGCACCTCGGGAGGTTCGTGGAATTTTACTCCGCAACCGTGACCGCAAAGTTCACGCACTACAGAATAACCGTTCTTTTCGGCGTGTTCCTGAATAGCAGCACCTACATCGCCCATGCGAGCCCATGGTTTGGCGGTTGCAATTCCAATTTCGAGGCATTCTTTTGTAACCTTAACAAGTCGCTTGCATTCTTCGCTCACCTCGCCAATCATGAACATACGCGATGCATCTGAAAAATAGCGGTTGTAAATTGTTGATACATCTACGTTTACAATGTCGCCATTGCGTAGAAATTCGTTTTTGTTAGGTATTCCGTGGCAGACGATTTCGTTGCGCGAAACGCAGCAGCTCTTGGGGTAACCTTCGTAGTGAAGCGGGGCAGGGATTGCGCCGTGCGATCTTGTGAAGTCGTAAACCATATCATCGATGTCCTGCGTTGTGATGCCCTCGCGGATATTTTCCGACAGGTAGTCGAGCAGGGCAGTGTTAATCTTCGCGCTTTCGCGTATGCCTGCAATCTGTTCCTCGCTGCGAATGATTTTCAGAGGCGGAATCTTGTAGCCTTTCGCGCGGTATTCCTTTATTTTGGTCCGCAGTTCAATGGGTAGAAGCGGTGCGTATTCCTTTTTCGACATGCTTGAAAAATTTTGCGCAAAAATACAATAATATTTACGATTTTGAATTTACGATTTTAGATTTTGTTGCTCAATCCAAAGGTCAATCTGTCTTGCTGTTTGGCGGATTGTTCGACAGGTATTTTGCATGACCATATAATCCTATTTTTTTCTTTTTTTATTATAAGTATTTGTTTAAATTTGCAACTTTGTTTAGAAGGTATAAAATGTTCTTTTGTTTGTTGATTATCAAGATGTTAAGATTGTCGGCTTGATGAAAGAATATTGATTGTTAAAGATTATTAGGAAGATATGAAATATAGATTCGTAATGAAAAGATTAAAAAGACTGCTCAGTGGTGCATTTTTAGGCATGTTCGTTTTCTGGGGGAACGCACTGTTTGCACAAAATTATTCCACAATAAATTTCCGTTCGTCAGACGACAGCGTAGCGTATATGCGCTTGCAGGAACTGCGAGGAATGGAAATTGACGAAATGACCGCTGATGAATTGGAAGAATATAAATACTACAAAAATTCCGACCTTGACCAAAAATATCAACCCCTGAATATGTTTAAGGCGGGAAGTTCATCGTTCTGCCGTAATGCTATAGCATTCTGTACTGCTGAGGGTGTTTATTCGTATGCAGCAGGAACTTCCGATGCACAGGCACTTGATTTCAGCAGTGGTGGAACAAATATATCTTGCTGCTACACAACTCCATCGCCTGCTTGGTTCTATATGAGGGCGGCTTCTGATGGTGACTTGCTTATTTTCATGGAGCATAGCGGAGGTTACGATATAGATTTTGTATGCTGGGGACCTTTTACTGCAGCAAGTACGCAGGAACTCTTGAACAATTGTGTATCATCTTTACAAACTTCACCCAATCATGGCAACCACCGTCCTACCAATGGAAACCACTCTGGCAATATGGGAGGTTATCCAGATGGGAATGTAATCGATTGTAGTTATAGCGTCGAGGCTACCGAATGGTGCTACATACCGAACGTGCATGCTGGCGACTGGTATATATTCCTGATTACAAATTATTCGAAGCGACCTGGTACAATATCGTTCCAATCGCAGTATCAGTCGTGGATGACAAGTTCGTCGGCGGCGGCAACCGACTGCAACATTATTGCCGACCTGAATCCGAGTACGCCTATATGTGCGGGAACAACATTGTCTATTACTTGTAGCGATGTTACAGGCGCAGAAAGCTATAAATGGTATTATCTTGGTGCAACTCGTAACGAAACCGTTGGAAGTGGAACTCAGATTGCCACCACCCGAAACCTGAGCAGAACAAATGCAACAACAGCAATGACTGGTTGGTACGCTGTGGATATCCGTATGTCATCAATAAGGACAAGTCGATTCCTTACATACGTGAATGTAATGCCGAAGCCAACTGCTCCTACAGTAAGCGCATCTCCTTCAGCAATATGTCGAGGTCAGCAGAACGCAACTATTACCGTAACAAATCCAGCAAGCGGAACATCTTATTCGTGGAGTTCTGGAGAGTCTGGCACTTCGATAAGTGTTTCGCCGACAAGTGCAAGAACCTATTATGTTACTGCCTCACTTACCACAACAAATAATAATCCTAATACAAACTCCAGCGAAACAAAAACCTGTACTTCAACGGCAAGTGCTTGGGTGAGTGTGAATACACCACCAAGCGTAAGTATTACGCCAGCCGAATCGACTATATGCGATGGCAACTCTATACAGTTGTCAACATCGGTTTCCAATTGCGACGGCTGTTCATATAGTTGGAGCAACGGACTGTCGGGAGCGAACCCTACAGCATCGCCTAGTGGCTCTACAACATATACTCTTACTGTAACCAATTCGAATGGCTGTACCGCTACAGCAAATGCAACAGTAAATACAACTTCTGGTGGTGGTGCTGGAAGTTGCAATGTAGTGTATGTAAATACTACAGGTGGTGGTAATGGTCTGTCGCCATACGAGCCTACAGATATATTTACGGCCCTTAGCAATTTTACCTGTTCGGGAGCGTTGATATGTATGGAAGTTGGAACCTACAATATTGATGTTCCTTTGGAACTTGGAAGCAATATTACCCTTGAAGGCGGATATTTCAACGATTTCAAACAAAAGACATCAGAAGCAGGTGCAACTACCATATACAGAACAAACACATATACCAATGGCTCACCAATTGCTCCTCGTATCGTTGCTGTAGAAGCAGGAAGTGGAACTAGTAATTTTGCTCTGCACGATTTGACTATACAAACAGCAAATGCTCAAACTTTGCCAGCAGCTACATCAGGTTATACGGAAAACTTTGAAAGCACAGCAGGTACGGCATATAATACCGCAGGAAATATGCCATCTGGATGGTATTCATATACAACAGCAACTGGTTCAAATATTGTAGCACCGCATGTATGTAGTGGTTCGTTATATAATTTTTATCATAGTGGAAGCCAGTCTCTAAATCTTGAATCGGGAACAAATGCAAATAATATTGCATATGCAGTAATGCCTGCATTTTCAAGCAGATCATATTCTTTTATATCTTTTTATTATAGACAAGAAAGTGTATCCCAAGGATTATTGGAAGTTGGATATGTAACGGCTAGGACTCCAGCGGGTTGTGGAAATTTTGTAAGTATTCAGACAATAGTTGCATCTTCTACTATACATGAGGAATTTGTTGACATTAGTTCAGTTCCTGTTAATGCTTATATAGCATTTAAATGGCAAGTGACTAGTGGGACATATTATGCATGTGATATTGATGATGTCAATGTTTATTTTTCTGAAACTAGCGGAACTGGTAATATAACAGCATCAAATTTTGGAACATCTACTTATGCTTTGCATTTGGATAATTGTAGCAACTATGAAATAGTGCGTTGCCAGTTGAAGGCAGGTAATGGAACTGCCGGAAAGACTGGAACTAATGGTACAGTGGGTGCGACAGGAGCAACAGGAGCTAGTGGAACGAATGGAGAAGGAGCAAGTGGGGATTGTAGTGAATCGGCAGCTTCTTTAAGTGCAAAACAGGGTGGAGTAGGAGGAAGTTCTGTTGTTTCTGGAGGAAGAGGAGGAAATGGTGCATATGTAACCGGACAAAAAACATCTGGTTTTTTGTGGCAAAGAAATGATTATACTGGTTATAATGCTACTAATGGCTCGATTGGTTCTTCTGTCTCCGGTGGAGGAACTGCGGGTACGGCGGGATATGGGACAACTACATCAAATGCCACTTCTACAAGTTCAGATGCTTCTGCATTTGCACCGGACCCAGCAACTCGTCATGGTGGCAGTGGCGGTGATGGTTCTGTAGGTGCGGCAGGTTCTTCATATACAATTGGCAATACAAATATTGATTATTCTGCATATTTTATTCCGCGCAAGGCAGGTGAAGGAGCAAATGGCACACCAGGTGGCGGCGGTGGCGGTGGTGCAGGAGGCGGATATGCTATTGCAATGGATTATGGAGCGACCTTAGATGCAAATGATACATGGGCTATCGCTAGTGGTGGAAGCGGCGGTGGTGGCGGCGGCGGTGGCGGAGGCGGCACCGGTGGTACAGGTGGATATGGTGGAGGTTCTTCTTTCGGATTATATCTTTATAATACAGGACTTTCTACCATAACAGACTCATATATTGTTTCTGGCACAGGAGGAGCAGGAGGTGCAGGAGGTGCAGGAGGTGCCGGTGGCACAGGTGGGGCTGGTGGAGCTAGTGGAATTTATGGTAGTGCTTCTACTACTGGAGGTGGAACATACGAAGGTAGTGCTACCGCTTATGCAGGTTTTGGTGGTTCTGGTGGAAAAGGTGGTTCTGGCGGTTCTGGTGGTTCCGGCGGTCGTGGCGCAAATGGTGTATCATACAAGATTGCCGTAGTTGGGGCTTCCGGTCTTACTTCTTCATCAACATCTGGCTACGATTTCAATCTTGACGGGCAAACCGAAATAATAGCAGGTTCGGAAGAATACCCGATTTCAAGATGTACGGGTGTAAAGATTGGAATATCTTCGGAAAACAGTTCATCTTTTAGTTCGTTTGGTTCTAATGCTTCTCCCTCAAGTGGGGCAAGCGGTTCGAATGTGGAATATAGTGCAATAGGAGGCAAGACACCCGTAACTGGTGGTAGCAACTATACTTCCTTTGTGAATATTGTCAATCCCGGACCAGACCTTTCGGGTGTTACAATCTCTGGTACAAATCCAGTATGCTGTTCGGGTGCATACGATTACTGTCTGACGAACATGCCGGCAAACGAGGTGGTTCTTACAAACTGGTCGCTTACGACATCGGTTAGCGGTGTGGCATCGTTGGCATCGGGTACTACTGGAAACTGCGTCTCATTAAATATCAACAATACAACTGGTGCAGTTCAGGAGGCAACTCTTACAGTGGAACTTTCGACAAGTTGTTGCGGTATAGTTCGTGTCATAACTCAAACTATTACGATAAAGCCTACTGTACCTAGCATTTCACTCGGTTACTCGCCTTCGTGGTGTTTGGGCGAGAACAATACGATAAGTATGGCCAATGTGCTGGACGGGTCGCTGTATTGCGACTTGACTTACCGCTGGGAGCATAACGGTTCTCCATTGGACGGAACAACAACAAGTTATACAGTAAACAATGTTTCGGATGCAGACGGTGGAACCTATACTTTAGTCGTTGCTGACGCCTGCGAAACAAGGCGTATAGATGCAAACATAACAGTAAATCCACTTCCTGTAATAAATGTTTCACAAGATGAGATACCTTGTGCAGGGCAGGTAGGGCATTTCGCAATAAGTTCAAGCGAAAATGCTGATATTTATTATACTATAAATAACGAACTTGGTGGAGCAGTGCAAGGTCCAGTTCATGTTACTGCTGGAGCAAGTACAGAAGTGTCGTTTACGGTATCTGAGAATTCGATCCTTACGATAACGGGAGCATCATTTGCCGGGTGTTCTGCCGATATGGAAGCACTTTACCCACTTGCAGTTTACAATCCTACAATGGATGTATATGCAGGTTCCGATACAACTGTTTGCGGGCGTTCAACTCGGTTGAAGGCAAATGCAGTATTTCACGATGGGATAACCTGGTCGGCAACTTGGACTACAGATGATACAGACATCACAATAGCAAATCCACACCTATATAATAGTATGGTAACATTGGCTGATGATGTTCCACTGCCGCATACTTCAACATTTACATGGACTGTACGTAATTTGCAATGTAATGTTGAAAGAAACGATGTTGTACAAATTACATTTAGTACATTGGAAGCAAGCATAGATGAATTGATAAACGTTTCATGTAATGGTTATGACGATGGACGTATAACCGTAGTTGCAGATAACGGGGGTGTAGGTTCTTCATATACATACGCTTGGAGCGACGATAATAATCGTACTGGCAATACAGCAAACGGTCTTGCTCCTGGAACATATACTGTAACTATTACAGATAATAATAGTTGTGTCGCAACATTGAGTGCGGAAATTACTGAACCGGATGAGTTGACGGCATCGATTTCGGCATCCACAATCCATTGCACTGGCGAAACAGCAACTCTTACGAATACTGCTAGCGGAGGTACAACTCCGTATGTTTATTCGTGGAGTGCCGATTCGGGAATTACGCTTGGTTCTACAAGTTCGTCAGAAACAACTTCAACCTTAATCTCCAATACTGCAAGAGTAACAGCGACGGCTTGTACTGCTACTTACAGTGTTGTGCTTACGGTTACAGATGACCATAGTTGTAGCGATGAAAAAACTGTGCAAATTACTATTGACGACCAGACTGCACCGACCATAGCAGGCACTATTCCGACAAAGAATGTGGAGGGTTGCTCTGCAACTTTGACAACGTTGTATCCTGCATGTACAACTGTGTCCGCTCTCATTGACGAAGCAACGGCTTTGGGCGGTACACTGAGCATAACGGATAACTGCACAAGCACTTCCGATTTAAGGGTTAGTGTGTTAGAGACAAATACAGGCAGTTGCCCGATAGTTGTGACACGTACATATACTATTACCGACAATTGCAACAAATCGAGTACTGTGTCGCAGACAATTAATGTAAATACTCCCGACAACATAACATTTACTGGCGGTACAAATGCTATAACAGTAAATTGTGTAATCGGTATTGATGCACCGCATACTATAACTCCAAGTGTAATGCCAACCGTTAAGGATGCTTGCGGACGTGATATTTCTAGTTCATACTCACTGACTACATCACCAAATTTGAGCAGCATCACTTGCGAAGGTACTGCCCAATACGTATATACATATACCGATTGTGCAGGACATACGGCTACATGGACGTTTACATACACGATAGAGCGCGAGGACTTCACAATGCCTGCTGACGGCAGTCTGACAGTAGCCTGTGCATCTGAAATTACCGCACCGACTTTGCCTACCGTCACTGATGCCTGTGGCACCACATTGACAGGTACGCTTAAGAGCGGTTATCCGACAGCAACACCATCCTGCGAAGGCGATGTTGTGTACAAGTACACCTTCACTGATTGTGCGGGTAACGGCCACGACTGGACATACACCTACACAATCGAGCGCAACGACTTCGACATGCCTGACGACGACGGTACGACAGTAGCCTGCGCATCAGAAATTTCCGCACCGGCTTTGCCGACCGTTACCGATAACTGCGGTAATGCCCTGACAGGAACTCTCAAGAGTGGCTACCCGACATCAACTCCGTCCTGCGAAGGCGATGTTGTGTACAAATACACATTTACCGATTGTGCGGGCAACAGCCACGACTGGACTTACACCTACACAATCGAGCGCAACGACTTCGACATGCCTGACGACGACGGCACGACAGTAGCCTGTGCATCGGAAATTACCGCACCGGCCTTGCCGACCGTTACCGACAACTGCGGTAATGCCCTGACAGGAACTCTCAAGAGCGGTTATCCGACATCAACACCATCCTGCGAAGGCGAAGTTGTATACAAGTACACCTTCACCGACTGCGAAGGCAACGGCCACGACTGGACTTACACCTACACAATCGAGCGTAACGACTTCGACATGCCTGACGACGACGGCACGACAGTAGCCTGCGCATCGGAAATCACAGCGCCAGACTTGCCTGAAGTCACCGATGCTTGTGGTACCGCACTGACCGGAACTCTCAAGAGCGGCTACCCGACATCTGCTCCGTCCTGCGAAGGCGATGTTGTGTACAAGTACACATTCACCGATTGTGCGGGCAATGTCCACGACTGGACTTACACCTACACAATCGAGCGTAATGACTTCGACATGCCTGACGACGACGGCACGACAGTAGCCTGCGCATCGGAAATCACGGCACCAGACTTGCCCGAAGTCACCGATGCTTGTGGTACCGCACTGACCGGAACTCTCAAGAGCGGCTACCCGACATCTGCTCCGTCCTGCGAAGGCGATGTTGTGTACAAGTACACCTTCACCGATTGTGCTGGTAACAGCCACGACTGGACATACACATACACGATTGAGCGCAACGACTTCGACATGCCTGACGACGACGGCACGACAGTAGCCTGCGCATCAGAAATTTCCGCACCGGCCTTGCCGACTGTTACCGACAACTGCGGCAATGCACTGACCGGAACTCTTAAGAGTGGTTATCCGACAGAAGCACCAGCCTGCAATGGAGATGTTGTTTACAAGTACACCTTCACCGACTGCGCAGGCAACGGCCACGACTGGACTTACACCTACACAATCGAGCGCAACGACTTCGACATGCCTGACGACGACGGCACGACAGTAGCCTGTGCATCGGAAATTACCGCACCGGCCTTGCCGACCGTTAC
>JAFZLK010000015.1 GCA_017551515.1 Bacteroidales bacterium
CAAGGTAATACGTATTGCACTGGTAAACAAACTTATAAAACAAATATTCGCTATTATGACTGGCAACAAAATGTACGATGAAAATTTTTCAAAAAATATTTGGTAATTAACACAGTTCATGCTGAACTTGTTTCAGCATCTATAACAATCGATAATGAATGATTATCAATTTTTGTGCAAACCGAATGCAAAACATTTATGCATTGCTGAGGTGCAACCAAAAATCTAAGACCTGTTTTGCAGGAATCTAATTTGTGGTATCGTTGCGCGCAACGACACCACTAGCAACCATTACCTTATCGCTTCGCGAACCTTAACCAATTTCTTCAGCAAATCTTCCATGAGGTCCAGCTTGAGCATATTTGCACCGTCCGACTTTGCTACAGCTGGATTTGGATGAGTCTCCATAAACAAACCATCGGCACCAACAGCAACACCTGCCTTCGCCATTGCCTCAATCATCTGAGGAAGTCCACCAGTAACACCGCTCGTCTGATTTGGCTGCTGAAGGCTATGGGTAACATCAAGCACAACTGGATAACCCAACTGCCTCATCGTCGGAATGCCTCGGAAATCAATCACTAAGTCGGTATATCCGAAAGTAGTACCGCGTTCGGTAAGCATAACATTCGAATTGCCTGCCTCAACAACCTTCTGTGCAGCAAACTTCATCGCCTCTGGCGAAAGAAACTGACCTTTCTTTATGTTCACAATCTTTCCTGTCTTTGCTGCCGCGACAAGCAAGTCGGTCTGACGACAAAGGAAAGCTGGAATCTGCACAATATCTGCTACCTGCGCTGCAAAAGAGGCTTCTTCAGGTGCATGAATGTCGGTACAAATCGGAACGTTAAGTTCCTGCTTTATCTTGCCTAAAATATCCAAAGCTGCCTCATCGCCTATTCCAGTAAACGAACTTATACTGCTACGGTTAGCTTTGCGATACGATGACTTGAACACAAACGGAATGTCAAGTTTTTCACAAATAGCCTTTACGGTCTTGGCGGTTTCGTATGTTATTTCAAAGTTTTCTACTACGCATGGTCCTGCAATCAGGAAAAAGTTGCGATGTCCAGTCAAATCAGAAAGATTCATCATTTTATATTTTTTTGCAAAAATAAGTGATTTTTATGAAACCAATCCATTGCTATACAAAAACGAAAACTATTTTTGCAACATTATTAATTCAAAAAAGATGGCACTCTACACATCATTATACAACTCGCCAATTGGACCATTGTCAATATTATGTAACGAACATTCTATTTGCCATATTGGAATACCGCGCTTTAATTTATTTTTCGATGATATAGAAGAAGATGACTCCGAAATATTCATCAAGACAAAACGCTGGTTCGACATTTACTTTTCAGGAAAACAACCAGACTTTACACCACAAATTGACCTTTACGGCACCGATTTCCAGAAAAAAGTATGGAAAGAACTTTTGACAATACCATTCGGGCAAACAGCAACTTACGGAGAAATTGCAAAGCGTGTAGGCTGCCGCTCCGCCCAAGCAGTAGGTCAAGTCATTGGACAGAATCCAATACTTATAATTGTACCCTGTCATCGCGTGGTCGCTGCTCACGGCATTGGCGGTTATTCTGTTGGAGAGAAAAGAAAAATATGGTTGTTAGAACACGAAAAGACTTTATAATAATTCACAAATAAAGTCTTACCTTTGCGCAAAATAAAAAACATAATGGTCAATAACGAAAAGTTGAAATACAATGTCGCTGTAATCGGTAGCGGAAGCTGGGCGACAGCAATAGTCAAAATACTCACAACCAACCTCGAACGCACATCGTGGTGGGTAAGAAAAGACGAAATTGTTGAGGGAATACAAAAGTATGGACATAATCCGAGATACCTGAGTTCCACCTTCATTAATCCCGACAGCGTTGAAATTAGCACCGACCTAAATGGCATTGCATCAAAGGCAGAATATCTGGTGATTGTCACTCCTGCTGCATTTCTTCACGAATCGCTAAAACCGCTCAAAAACATTGATATTTCTGGCAAAAAGATAATAACGGCAGTAAAGGGTATCATTCCCGAGACAATGCAACTAATTTCGGACTATCTGCACAGCGAATTCAACATTCCGCTTGAAAACATGTCGATGATAAGCGGTCCATCACACGCAGAGGAAATAGCACAGGAAAAATACACCTTCCTGACAGCAGTTTCGGAAAACAACGAACTTGCGAAAACTGTTGCCAAAATGTTTGCCAACAGATATGTACACACAACCACATCGAGCGACTTACTTGGCACCGAAATAGCCATTGTAATGAAAAACATCTACGCACTCGGAGCCGGAATATACAGCGGTCTTGGCTATGGTGACAACTTTCTTGCCGCATACATCGCCAACTGCGTAAACGAAATGAAAAACTTCGTTGATAACATGTATCCAGGCAAACGCAACCTGAACGATTCGGTATATTTGGGCGACCTGCTTGTTACCGCATACTCGCGCTACAGCCGTAACAGATTGTTTGGCAACATGATAGGTCACGGACTTTCGGTACGCGTAGCACAACTCGAAATGAACATGGTGGCAGAAGGCTACTACGCATGCCGCTGTGTACACGAAATCAACAAGCGCACAAACTTCAACATTCCGATTGCCGAAACAATCTACGGCATTCTCTACGAAGCAAAAAATGTCAACAGCGAGATGAAAAACCTTGCAGAATCATACGTTTAAACGAATTTGAAAATGAAAAAGATAATAATTACTGGCGGAACTGGATACATTGGATCTCATACAGTTGTAGAATTTATCAATGCAGGATACGAACCGATAATAATCGACAATCTTTCCAACTCGAACATCAATGTTCTCGATGGAATTGAAAAAATCACAGGCAAACGACCAACATTCTACAAGGCTGATGTTACCGACAACTTTGCAATGGACAAGATTTTCTACGAAAACGATGATGCTATTGCCGTTGTTCACTTTGCTGCAAGCAAAGCCGTTGGAGAATCGGTGCAGAAACCACTGATGTACTACCGCAACAACCTTAATGGTCTGATTAATATTCTGGAACAAATGGATAAACATGACGTAAAGGGACTTGTTTTCTCATCCAGTTGTACGGTTTACGGTCAGCCAGAGACATTGCCAGTTACCGAAAACACACCATTTGCAAAAGCCGAATCGCCATACGGAAACACCAAGAAGATTTCGGAAGAAATAATACAAGACACACTCAAGGCAACACCTAAGCTCAAAGCAATAGCATTACGCTATTTCAATCCGATAGGCGCACATCCATCGGCATGTATTGGCGAACTACCAAACGGCACGCCAAACAACCTGATGCCATACATCACGCAGACAGCCATAGGAATCCGCGAATGCCTCAGCGTTTTCGGGAACGACTACAACACCCCCGACGGCACACCAATACGCGACTACATAAATGTGGTCGACCTTGCAAAAGCTCATGTCGCTGCAGTAAAATATCTGAACTCGCCCAAAAACGACAAGCAGTTCGACTTCTTCAACATCGGCACAGGCAAAGGCTCAACAGTGCTTGAAGTCATTGATGCGTTTGAACGCAGTACTGGCGTAAAACTAAACTACAAGATTGCAGGTCGCCGTGCTGGTGACATCGAAAAGGTTTGGGCTGACACTACAAAAGCTAACAAAATTCTCGGTTGGAAAGCCGAAAAATCGCTAGAAGAAACCACCCTGTCGGCTTGGGAATGGGAAAAAATGCTGAGGAAAAATTAAATAATATGGTAAGGGCAGGTTTGAAACCTGCCCTTACCATATTGTTCCTCAGAAATTTCGGTTATTCCTTTACAAATTTTCGTTGTTCAACGGCCGCGCCCTTCGACAGACTCACTTCGACAGGCTCTGTGCGCTGCAGGGTGCGGATACGAACAACATAAACGCCAGCCGTCAATCCTTCCACATCGCAAACAGCATTGTCAGCGTTTACTTCCATACGGTAAACCACCTGCCCCAAAGCATTAACGATTTCTATTTCTGAAATTTCTTCCGATGATGTTATGTTGAGGTTATCGGTTGTTGGATTCGGGAAGATGGAAATTTCCGGTACTGCAACTTCGGCAATGCCTTCTGTCGGGTCAAACGAAGCTATATAAGTTGCATCTGACGTTACTGTAATTTGGCGCGGATTATCGGTATTTCCATCATCCCACGATGCAAATTCATACCCTTCGTTAGCGTTTGCTTCGATGAAAATTACAGAACCTTCCGGATATGTTCCGCCTCCTGTAACTGTACCACGATTTGGATTTGCTGAAACTACAGTAATCGTGTAGTTTGTGACATGCGAAATCTCCGAGAACGATGCCACATAAATTGCATCTGCAGTAACTGTAATTTGGCGCGGATTATCAGTATTTCCATCATCCCACGATGCAAATTCATACCCTTCATTAGCGTTTGCTTCGATGAAAATTACAGAACCTTCAGGATATGTTCCGCCTCCTGTAACTGTACCATGATTTGGATTTGCTGAAACTACAGTAATCGTGTAGTTTGTGACATGCGAAATCTCCGAGAACGATGCCACATAGATAGCATCTGATGTAACTGTTATCTCGCGTGGGTTGTCAGTATTTCCATCACCCCACGATGCAAATTCATACCCTTCGTTAGCGTTTGCTTCGATGAAAATTACAGAACCTTCCGGATATGTTCCGCCTCCTGTAACTGTACCACGATTTGGATTTGCTGAAACTACAGTA
>JAFZLK010000016.1 GCA_017551515.1 Bacteroidales bacterium
CGCAGATATGTGTCTGGATATAACTGACTTGTCTATGTCAAATAGGATTGACATCTGATTAAGGTTTAACCATACCGTTTCTTCGTCAAGTTTTACTTCTAACTTGACTTCTTCATCTGGTTGGTAAAGTATTATTTCGTTCTTGTTGTCCATTGTCAAAACTTACTCTTTTATACTTCTCTCTTTAACTCATCGAAGTTCTTGCCGAAAACACCTTGAACCTTGGCGATAGAAATGAAGGCATCGGGGTCTTCCTGATTTATGACTTGCATAATGTCCTGCTTGTCGGTGCGATGGGCTAGAACCAAAAGAACATCCTTGTCCTGCTTCGAGTACCAGCCCGAGGCTTTCATCACCGTAACGCCCCGATGTATTTCGTTGGTAATCCTATCGGCAATTTCCTTTGGCTTGTTCGAGAATATCATTATCTGGAATGTCTTTCGGTAGCCGTCCATTACCATGTCGGAAACATACGAGTACGAGAACATGTATATGTAGCAGTAGATAAGTGTTTGAATATCGTGAACTATGAAGTACGACGAACCAATTATCAAGACATTGATGTACATTGAGATTCGTCCGTAAGGTATGTTCTTGTATTTGAGTATCATAAGGATTATGATATCGGTTCCGCCAGTATTTCCACCGTAGGAGATTGTAAGTCCGACACCGATTGCGGAAATTGCAGCGCCAAGTACAGCGTTCGAGAGCAAGTCGTTTGCTATCAGCGGTTCGGTAATTATCGACTGGAACAATCCGAACAAGGCGGAACTTATTGCAGTGCAGAATATTGTATTTATGGCGAAACGCTTGCCCAAGGTCTTTGCACCTATTAGAATAAGTATTGCATTTAGCACGAAGTTGCTGATACCGACAGGGCAGGAGGTGCCGTAGTACAAGATTGTCGAAAGACCGGCAATTCCACCGCCTGTAAGTTTGTTTGGTAGCATGAATGCCGAATATCCGAATGTATATATCACCAGTCCGATGAGCATGAAAAAGTAGTTCTTCACCGGATTTTTTAGTTGCTTCAGTTTGTCTGTTTTCATGACTTTTACCTATTTGTATATTTCCCTACACAATCCCTTCTCTCATTAAGTCGTGCAGATGCACAACGCCCATATATTTGTCGCCATCAACAATCAGCACCTGCGTAATGCTGTTCTTTTGCATCATCTGCAGGGCGTTTACGGCAAGTTCGCCATCCTGTATGCACTTTGGCGACTTTGTCATTATGTCCGATGCTTTTATGTCCTTGATGTTGTCGTAGTTGTTGAGCATACGGCGAATATCACCATCGGTGATAATGCCAAGAACCTTTTCGTTTTCATCGACCACGGCGGCTGCACCAAGGCGTTTGCTCGAAATTTCAGAAATCACGAACTTTATGCTTGCATCGGGTGAAACTTGCGGCTTTTCATTCTGCACATAAATATCGTTTACCTTTAAATATAATTTCTTTCCGAGAGAACCGCCCGGGTGGAACTTTGCAAAATCGTCGGGAGTAAAACCTTTCATTTCGAGTAATGCGACTGTAAGCGCGTCACCGACAACAAGTTGCGCTGTAGTGCTGGAGGTGGGAGCGAGGTTGTGTGGCGAGGCTTCCGAATCAACAGTGGAACGCAAAACTATGTCGGCCGACTTTGCCAAAAACGATTCGGTGTCGGAAACGATTGCAATGAGCAGATTGTTGTTGCGCTTTATCAGCGGAATCAAAACCTTGATTTCTGGTGTGTTACCGCTTTTCGATATGCAGATTACAACATCGTCTTCCTGAATTATGCCAAGGTCTCCGTGAATTGCATCTGCAGCGTGCATAAAAATTGCCGGTGTGCCTGTCGAGTTGAGGCTGGCAACGATTTTTGCGCCTATAGCGGCACTTTTGCCAATGCCAGTTATTACAACACGACCTTTTGATTCCGAGATTCTTATGGCCGCTTTTGCAAAGTTGTCATCTATGTAGTCGGCTATTTTCCGAATGGCTTCCGCTTCGTGCAAAACTGTACGCTTGCCAATGCCTATTATTTCCTGAAAATCATGCATGAAAAAAAATTTTTGCAAAATTAATATTTTATAACAAAAAAAACTTATCTTTGTTTTCGTATGACTATGCCGTTTTTCAACGGTGTGCCTAATTATATTAAGGTATGGACGCAAGAGAAGAAAAAATATACGAACTCTTAAAGAAATATTTTGGGTTCAGCGATTTTAAGGGACAGCAGAAGGAGGTGATTCTCAGTCTTTTGGACGGAAAGGACAGTTTTGTTCTTATGCCTACGGGCGGTGGTAAGTCGTTGTGCTACCAGTTGCCTGCGCTGATGCTCGAAGGTACAGCCATCATTATTTCGCCGTTGATTGCGCTGATGAAGAACCAAGTGGATGCTATGCGCGGTTTCAGCATGGAAGAAGGTGTGGCGCATTTCCTTAATTCTACTTTGAGCAAGGCGGAAATAAATGTTGTGAAAGACGACATTTTATCTGGCAAGACAAAACTTCTCTATGTGGCACCCGAATCGTTGACAAAGGAGGAAAATGTTGAGTTTTTGAAGAAATTCAAGATTTCGTTCTATGCAGTTGACGAAGCACACTGTATTTCGGAATGGGGACACGATTTCCGTCCCGAATATCGTCGTATCCGCTCCATTGTCAACGAAATAGGTCGAGCTCCGCTTATGACCTTGACCGCAACAGCAACTCCAAAGGTTCAGCACGACATACAGAAAAACTTGGACATGCTTGATGCAAATGTATTCAAGTCATCGTTCCGTCGTCCAAACTTATACTACGAAGTACGTCCGAAAATAAATGCTACAAAGCAGATAATCAAATACATAAAGGACAACCCAGGCAAGTCGGGAATTATTTACTGCTTGAGCCGCAAGAAAGTCGAGGAATTGGCTGAAATGCTTGTGGTAAACCAGATTAAGGCTTTGCCTTACCATGCTGGAATGGATGCCGCAACTCGTTCGCGCAATCAGGACATGTTCCTAAGCGAGGAAGTTGATGTTATTGTGGCTACCATTGCTTTCGGTATGGGAATCGACAAGCCGGATGTACGCTTTGTAATCCATTACAATATCCCAAAGAGCCTCGAAGGTTACTATCAGGAGACTGGCCGTGCTGGTCGTGACGGTGGCGAGGGCAAATGTATTGCGTTCTACACCTACGATGACATTCAGAAGCTGGAAAAGTTCATGCAGAACAAGCCGATGAACGAACAGGAGATTGGCAAACAACTTCTGGCCGAGACGGTTTCGTATGCAGAATCAACATCGTGCCGTGTGCGCCAGTTGCTCAACTATTTCGGCGAGGAAATGACAGAGGATTGCGGAAACTGCGACAACTGCCTTAACCCGAAGGAAAAGTTCGAGGGCAAGGAAGATGTGCAGACTGTTCTGGAGACTATCATTGCAGCGAAGGAAGGCTTCAAGACCGAGCATTTCATAAATATCCTGATGGGGAAGGTGACATCGGAAATTTCCAACTATCAGCACGACAAGTTGCCGACATTTGGAATCGGTGCAGACGAAACTCCTTTGTATTGGAAAGGTGTTATCCGTCAGATGATTATAGCCAAGTTAATCGAGAAGGGAATCGTGAACTACGGTTTGCTTAAGGTTACCGAAAAGGGCTACGAGTTCTTTAAGAATCCATACTCGATAATGCTAACCCGCGATACCGATTACGAAGCTATTGAAGATCAGGAGCGTGATTCGGAATATGGCGGTACGGCTGCTGCGGATGAGGAATTGTACAATATGCTGAAGAATCTTCGCAAGGACATTGCCAAGAAGTTGAATCTTCCGCCGTATGTGATTTTCGATGATGCATCGTTGCAGGACATGGCAATACAATATCCTATAACTATCGATGAGTTAAAGAATTGCCAGAAAGTTGGTCAAGGCAAGGCGCAGAAGTTCGGCAAGGAGTTCGTTGACCTCATTAAACAACACATCGAAATCAACGGCATCGACCGTCCCGAAGACCTTGTGATAAAGTCGGTGGGTTCAAGTTCCGAATCGAAGCGAATGATTATCAGGAATATCGACAGTCGTATGTCGCTTGATGACATTGCCGATGGCATGAAGATGACGCTCATGGAACTCATCGAACAACTTGAATCATTCGTTGATTCCGGCACAACCATAAATATTGACTACTATCTGAACTCAATCCTTGACGAAGCCGATATTGACGATATTTATACCTATTTCCGCGAGGATTCGGAAGAAGGCACTATTGACGAGGCGTTGCGTGAATTTGGCGATGACTATTCAGAGGAGGAGATTAGGCTGGTAAGGTTGAAATTTATTTGCGAGATGGGAAACTAAAGAATGAACAATTTACAATTGATAATTGACAATTAGTGTTGCGAATCACACTCTTTTTTGTCATCCTGAACTTGTTTCAGGATCTGAAAAAAGAGTGATTATATAACGGATGCTGAAACGAGTTCAGCATGACTATCGGGATAAATAATCATCAAACCATGCAAACATCCAATTCAGAACGACTTAAATATTCCGCAGGAATTGTTTCCATCGTTGTAAACACATTACTTTTTGCTTTGAAATATTGGGCTGGCATTGTGTCGGGTTCGGTGGCGTTGCTTGCCGATGCGTGGCATACCTTGTCCGATTCATTGAGTTCTGTGGCGGTTGTTATTGGTGTAAAGATGTCGTCTCGCAAAGCCGACAAAAAGCATCCTTTCGGTCACGGACGCATTGAAAACCTTGTTGCAATACTGATAGGCGTTATGTTGGCAATTGTCGCCTACGAATTTGTAATGGAGTCGGTTGACAAACTGCGCAATCCCGACAACAAGGCAATTTTCGGAACTCTGGCGATTGTGGTGACGGCAGTTTCCATTGTGGTGAAGGAATTAATGGCGCAGTTTTCGTTCTATGTGGCTCGCAAGACTGGCAGTACATCTGTGAAAGCCGATGGTTGGCATCATCGTAGCGATGCCTTGTCTTCGATTGTGGTGTTGGCTGGAATTTTCCTGCAGGATTATTTCTGGTGGATTGATGCCGTGCTTGGAATTTGCGTGTCGGCGATTCTTATGGTCGCCGTATATCACATTATCCGTGAGGCAGTTGACAAACTTATGGGACAGAATGTCGATGACGAGACTATTGAAAAAGTAAACGGCATTATTACGGAGACTGTCGGCAAGAGCATCAACGCCCATCATTTTCATATTCACAATTACGGAACTCACAGCGAATTGACATTCCATATAAAGTTGCCGCCCGAAATGACAATCCTTGAAGGACATAGCATTGCCGACAGAATAGAGAAGCAACTGCGCGAAAAAATGGGAGTGGAGGCGACGATTCATATAGAGCCGATGGATTAGTGAGAGATTTGTAGCGATGCAATGTATATTGTTGTTGTGATTGATTGTTATATTGTTTATAAACAATATGTTATGGTTGTTGTTTCTTTATTTTTATATTTCCAACTATAAAAATATTTAATTTTTTAATGTTGCAAATATAAATTTTGATAAAATTTTGTAGTTTGAAATATAAATTGTATTTTTGTGGCAGGATATTTTAAAATGTTTGATTATGGAACTTACAGATATTCAACAGTTATTCGATAATTATCATCGGAGATTGGCAAAGGTGGATTTGCGCTTTAAGCGGTATCTTTATTCCAAAATAAACTGGAATGCTCGTCTAATCGGCATAAAAGGTGCGAGGGGTGTAGGAAAAACCACTATGCTGTTGCAGCACATTCTTGAGAATTACGAGGATGTTGATCAGGCTCTGTATATTTCGTTGGATGACCTGTGGTTTTCTTCTTATACATTGATGGATTTGGTAGATTGGGCGTGTCAGCACGGGATTATGCGGCTATACTTGGACGAGGTACATCGGTATGAAAATTGGGCACTCAATCTTAAGAATATATACGACAATTATCCCGATATGAGTATTGTATATACAAGCAGTTCGTTGCTGATTATGGACAATGCCAAGGTCGATTTGTCGCGGCGGCAGACGACATATACGCTTGCTGGTTTATCGTTCAGGGAGTTTCTTGCCTTGGAGCAGGCGATAGACCTTGATCCGATACCGTTTGCCGAACTGCTGAAAAAACATGTCAGTCACGCTATGCAGATAGTTAAGCAGATTAAGGTTGCGCCGCTTTTCGAGGCGTATCTGGAGCATGGATGCTATCCGTTTTATCGCGAATCTGTTGAGGATTTTACAACTCGTTTGCGTGAAGTCGTTTCCTTGGTTATTGATACCGATTTACCGTCGGTCGAGAATGTTACATTTGAGACTGTGCATAAAGTGAAGCGGCTGCTCATGATTATTAGCGAGCGTGTGCCTTTTGTGCCGAATATGTCGGAATTGTGGAAACAGCTTGCTACAAATAACGAACTTGGACTGCGTATGTTGTATGCTCTTGACAAGGCGCAGATACTTTCATTGATGACCTCTAAAACTAAGAACTACAAGTATTTGTTTAAGCCCGATAAGATATTTTTGGGAAATCCTAACTTGATGCATGTGCTTTGCTCGAAGGTTGATACTGGCAACGAACGCGAGACATTCTTTTTTAATCAGTTGGGAGTTGTATGTGATGTGAAATATCCAAAGCAGGGCGATTTCTTGATAAATGACAAATACTTGTTTGAAGTTGGTGGCAAACACAAGAATTTTGAGCAGATTGCCGATGTGCCAAATAGTTTCCTTGCTGTTGATGATACTGAAATCGGTGTAGGAAATCGCATTCCGCTGTGGATGTTTGGCCTTTTGTATTGACCGAAATATTTTTTGCCATTTTCATTTCCCATTCTTACCTTTGCAGAGAATTTTGAGTTTTTTTTATATGCACCTTATGCAGGTAAGAAATATTGATAAAATGTTGCAAGTTTAATTCTTTTAAATTCATGTATATGAACAGGAAATTTATTTTGTTTTTTGTAGTCGTGTCGCTTGTGTGGATTTTGTGTCCGATGGCGAATGCGCAGAATCTTGACCGCATTAGTCTCAGTTCGGGTGGAGCGGCTGGCGACAATGTCAACTATGTACTCGGCGAGACATTCAATTTCACTATGGCGACAGGCGGAAGCGATGGCATTAGCCTCGAAAGCGGTTCGCTCGGCAGTGATGAAAATACTGGTGGCGACATTCCAACCATCTTGCAAAATGCATCCGAAATGCCCTCGCAGATTGAGTGCTACCCGAATCCCGTAACCGACATTCTTACTGTTGATTTCAATGGCACTGAAGGTGTTACAGGTGTAGCAGTATTTAATGCATTGGGACAGATGGTATTGCAGACACCAGCAAATGGTGACAAGGCATATTTGAATGTCAAGACATTGCCGGCAGGCAGTTATTTTGTCTCGGTGATGAATGGAAAGGATGTGATTGCAGTGAAAAAGGTGGTGAAACAATGAACAATTGATAATTAATAATGGACAATGAATAATGGACAATTGACAATGGATAATTGATAATGCACCCTTTTTTGTCACCCTGAACTTGTTTCAGGGTCTGAAAAAAGGTCTGAAAAAAGGGTTGTAGCAGATGCTGAAACAAGTTCAGCATGAACTGTGTTAATTACCAAATATTTTTTGAAAAATTTTCATCGTACATTTTGTTGCCAGTCATAATAGCGAATATTTGTTTTATAAGTTTGTTTA
>JAFZLK010000017.1 GCA_017551515.1 Bacteroidales bacterium
ATCGCACTCTGGTGCAACTGCAGTAACAGTGACATTTACATCCTTGGTACGGTTACCCATCACTGCTGCACGGTATCTGATTTTAGCCTCGAACTCGCCCTCTCCAACTGCATGTTCGCGAACACCGATACTGAGGCTTTCGTTAGGCATTATGCGTCCGCTCTTCTTCTCGGGGCTGACAATGTTGTTCGTGCGACCTATCTCGTAGGTTGCAATGATGTTGTTGCCCGACGGGTTCTGGATGTCGGCGAGAAGCACGAACTTTCCTTCGCAGACATATTCCGATGCGCAGATACCGCCAGCCAATGATGCATTGCCTAGTCCTATGTCGTCAAGGTAGTGGGTCTTGTCAGTGTAGTCGGCATTGCCTATGCTGAACTGACGGATGTATGCGGACGGACCGTTGTTCTGCGATGCCTGCGAGAACAGCCACAGGTATGGACCTCCAGGCGACAGGTTGTCGTATGCGGAGCTGTAGACATTCATAAGGTCGCCACGGATTGGGGTTGATGTTCCGTTCGCAGTATCTATGCTATAGAGCGAGTTCCAGTCGCCGGCAAGCAGGTTGCCGTTCTGCCTGTCGAACGAGCAGTGGCGGATATTGCTTATGTCGGTGGTAATGCTGTCGACAAGCGTCTGGTTGTCCAAATCGAGCTTGAAGATGATGTTTGTTGCCTCCGTGCCGTAGAAATATGTTCCGTCGAAGGACAGGTTCCTTATCATTCCGACATTCTCGATGTAGAAGGTTTCAATATACTCGCCATCCGGCGTGTAGCGGTTGAATTCGCCCGGTCTTTGCCACGAAGACGTGTAGATGAAGAATCCATCCGTTGCAATTGCCTGTTCAGCGTTGAACTGCGTTGAGAATGTCTGTATGCTGTCCCAGAGTGCCCTGGAATTCCTGCGCCGGTGTGTTTCCTCGTCGTATGGCAGCAGAGCAAGACCTCCGTAGTCGCTTACAGAACTCCATACCAGTGCCGTGTTGCCTGTATTTGTGATGGTTATGGAATCGTACTGAGCCAGATACGGGTAGGATGTCACTGCAATGCTATCGACATTCATTGAAATCTCTGGCTTGTAAAGTGCTATGTTGCGCATAGTATCCGACTGGATGTCAATTGCTTCGTAATATGATGCATATCCATTTGCCGAAACTCTCAGCAACATTGGCCCGCGAACAACTTCAAGCGAATATTCTCCGTTGTTATCAGTCCTTGTCACCTGGTTTCCAACTGTGACTCTTGCGTTAGGAATCGCCTCATCCGTGCCCGCATCGGTGATGACGCCCGAAATTATTCCACCGCAGCTATTGGAATATGTAAGCATGAGGGTTACAATGCTGTCGCAGCCGTTGGCACTGACAAGCGTAACATGGTATGTTCCTGCCTCAGTGAAGGTCTGTCCCTCGTACTCATACGGCACGCCCGAACACATCTGGTCGGCAAACTCGCCCGTTGTGCTATTGTTAATTGTAAGATGCAGATTTACAACCGAGTCGCATCCGTTGACACTTTGCAACGTATGTACATAGTCGCCGGTTTCGGTGTAGGTTTGTCCGTACCACTCGTAGCTGTTGCATACTGTAACCGTGTCGTTGCCTTCGGTGGGCTGGTTGATAGTCAGGTGCAGGTTTGCAACCGAGTCGCAGCCATTGGCGTTTGCTTCAGGCATTGTGAACTGATAGTTTCCGCTTTCGGTGTAGGTAGAGCCGTTCCACTCGTAACTGCCGCAGGATATTGCCGTGTCGTTGCTTTCGGTGGGCTGGTTGATTGTCAGGTGGAGGGTTACAACCGAGTCGCAACCGTTGACAGCGGTTAATGTATACTCGTAATCACCAGTTTCGGTATATGTCTGTCCATACCACTCGTAGGATTCGCAGGCGGTTTCTGAAATTTCGTTTGTAACCGAATTGTTGATTGTCAAGTGCAGTGTTACGACCGAATCACAACCGTTGGCAGCGGTGTATGTATGGGTGTATTCGCCAGTTTCGGTGTACTCGTTGCCCTCCCACCAATACTGATTGCAACATGTGAGTGACATTTCCGATGAAGTAGGCTGATTGACCGTTATAGTTACTTCTGCCGTTCCCGTACAGCCGTTTTCGCCTATGCCTGTTACTGTGTAGGTTGTTGTTTCGGTTGGGGTCGCGGTGAGGCTTGCGCCTACTGTGGTCGGCAGGCCTGTTTCGGGCAACCAGGTGTAGGATTGTCCGCCATTTGCACTGATGGTTGTGCTTCCTCCCTGACAGATGCTACTGTCGACTGCGTATGCATAGATTACGGGCGCATCAAGGTCGGCGGTAATCGCAATCTGGGCGGATGCGGTACAACCGTTTGTAGCGGTTGTGGTTACGGTATATGTGCCTGCTTCGGTAAGCGTGGTTTCCGCCGTTGTCGCTCCGTTGGACCATTCGTAGGATGCGCCGCTTCCTTCTGCCGTAACAATTATCGATGTCAGTGAGCAGGTAAGGATGGTTTCGCCAGTATTGTTGGTTATGCTTAATGCAGGTGCATCGGAGTTAGGCGTAATCTGGATGTTTGCGGTGCTTGTACATCCATTGTCGGCAGTTGCTGTTACCGTGTAGGTTCCGCCTTCGGTAAATGTATTTTCTGCCGTTGTCGCATCGTTAGACCACAGGTATGATGTGCCTGTTCCATCCGCCAGAACATTTATCGCCGTTGTAGTGCAGGTAAGCAATTCCGTTCCCGTCGTGTTGGTTATGGTTACTGTCGGTGCTTCAATGTCCTGCGTTATCGTATAGTTTGCCGTGCTGGAACATCCGTTGTCATCTGTAACGGTGACAATGTAGGTTTCGGGCGCGGTGATGCTTGCGTTTGCGGTTGATGTACCGTTTGACCACTGGTAGGTTGTTCCGCCTGTTGCCGTGAGTGAAATCGTTTCGGTGCTACAGGTTAGTACCGTTTCGTTCGTATTGTTTGTGATTTCAACTTCTGGCAAAGGATTTACCGTGAGCGTTACATTTTCCGAACTGTTAAACGGCTGGCCGTCGCTACACGATGTTGCCGTGAGGCTAACAATATAGGTGTAAGCTCCTGACTCGGTAGGTGTTACGGTGATTGCATCGGTTGTAAGGTTGTCGGGCAGACCTGCACCGCTCGTCGGACTTGCTGTCCATTCGATTGTGTAGTCGGTTCCTGCATTGGATACATTCGCCTGCAGCAGTATGTCTCCGCCAAGACAGATTAGTGTTACATCCGCAATGCTGATGCCGGGCGTGTCGCCGATTGCAACGCTTACACTTTCTGTAACAGAACAACCGTTTGCATCGGTGACGGTTACCGAATAGGATGTTTCCGTTGTGATTGCCGGCGTTGTTATGGAGCTGGTAGTTGCGGTGGTGTTCCACAGGTATGTGTAGTCTGTTGTTCCGCCCTGGGCATTTGCTGTGAGTGTCGTAGTTGTGTTTTCGCAGACGGATGTAGGACCGGAAATTGACACCGTAAGTTCATCGGGCTGGGTAATAGTTATGGCTGAGCTGGTCGCGCAACCGTTGGCATCGGTGACTGTTACGGAATATGTTCCTTCGCCGACATTTGTCAGGTTTTCGGTTTCTGCACCATTGTTCCAAGCGTAAGCATAAGGTTGTGTTCCGCCAGCGACTTCGGTGCTGACGATGGCTGTCTGTCCGTTGCAGGCGATTGTTCCTGCATTAAGCGTCACAGTAAGAACATCGGGCTGGGTGATTTCTGCGGTTCTGACTACCGAACATCCCTTTGCGTCGGTTACGGTGACAGAGTATTCTCCAGCGACAACCCCTGTCAAGTTCTGGGTGTTGTTTCCGTTGCTCCATAAGTATGTCAAGGGCGAGGTTCCTCCGCTGACAGTATTTGTTATGTCAGCCGTTCCTCCGCTGCAGGCTACGCTCCCTGCCGTCAATTCCGAAGTCAGTTCTGCCGGCTCGGTGACGGTTACGCTTGCGGTTGCGGTGCAGTTGTTGCTGTCGGTGACGGTGACTGAATATGTTCCACCGCCTACGCCTTCAAGGTCCTGCGTGTCAGCATCGTTGCTCCAATGGTAGGTGTATGGAGATGTTCCGCCAGCAACTGTATTGGTAATGTCGGAAGTCTGGCCGTGGCAGTTGATTTCCGTTGCCGAAAGCGAGGTTGTGAGTGCATCGGGCTGTGAAACTGCTATGCTCGATGTTGCCGAACAGCCGTTATTATCAGTGACGGTCACGGTGTAGTTTCCTGCACCTACGCCCTCGTTGTTCTGATTGTGCGTGTCGTCGGTCCAATAATAAGTATATGGTGTTGCTCCGCCAACGACCGTATTGGTTATGTTGGTAGTTCCGCCATTGCAACTAATTGTTCCTGCTGTGAGCGAGGTGGTGAGTTCTTCTGGAATTGTCAGTGTTACATCCTTCGTACTGCTCAATCCGCACTGGTCGGTAACGGTAATGGTAACAGTGACAACTATTTCTTCTGTAATTTCAGTTCCAGCCACTGGACTTTGCTCAATTGTAAGCTCAGCGTTTGCAGTGCAGTTGTCGCTCGATATTGCACGGACTTCTTCCGTCAAGTTGGGTACGATAAATGTACAGTTCGTAGAGGTAAGTTCGCGGTTGAAACCAGCATCGCCTATTGTCGGTGCTGTCTGATCACTACCGCTAACGCTCTGTGTCTTGGTCGTCTGGTTGCAGCCGTCCGTGATTGTGTAGGTCCTTGTAACTGTCCATCCGCAGTTGGCTGTCGGATCTGCAACATCGCTATGGCTAACGGAGATTGTGCCACAGTTTGCCGTGTAAATATTTTCAACATCGGAGTCTGATATAAGTCCGCTTATGTCGCGATTGGCATAGCAGGCATTTTGACCTGTGATGTTCGACGGCCAAGTATCTATGAGTTCAGGTGCTGTATTATTCTCTATAGTGTATGTGTATGTCCAGTCATGGCTGTGACCTGAGCAGTCCGTATAAGTAAATGTATATGTACGAGTACCTTCACAACCATCGTAGGTGCCGCCCTGCACTGTATCGCTCGGTGTCAATGTATTGCCGCAGTTGTCGGTAACTGTCGGTGTTGGAGGCTCGATGGCTTCAGATATACATGCAACTGTTGTTCCTTCGTTGGGTGGCATTAATGTTAAGAAGTCCTCTGGCGCTATCGTGTAGATGTATGTCCAGTCGTGGCTATGACCAGCACAGTCGGTATAAGTGAATGTGTAGGTGCGTGTGCCAGAACAGCCGTTGTATGTTCCACCCTGTACAGCTGCGCTAGGTGTAAGTGTGTTGCCGCAGTTGTCGGTGACGGTTGGCAACGAGGTTGGTTCGGTTGCTTCTGCAATACAGTGTACTGTTATATCGACATCGTCAGGCAAATCGAAGTCATCTCGCTCTACATTTATTGTAACTGGTGTTGCAGTTGCAGTACAGCCGTTGGCATCGGTAACAGAAAGACTTACAGAGAAACTTTTGTTACATTCCGAGAATGTTGGGGTTGCCGTATTATTGTACGAAGTTTCTGTCGTTGTTACTGTGGTTTCTCCGAGTGTAATTCCAGCATCTGCTGTCCAATTATATGTGTAAGGTGCTGTACCGCCACTTGCTGTATTCGTAAGCGTAGCTGTTTGGCCAGAACAATGGATTGTTGAAGCCGAAATAGAAGCCGTAGGTGCCGGATTCATTGTCAAGTGCAGATAAACTATGCTGTCCTTATCGGTTCCCAAGGTGAATGTCTCTTCGTAATCGCCACTTGCGGTTAATGTCTGAGTGCCGAATGTGTATTCATCACCACAGTAGTTTACTGTATCGTAGGCATAAATGGTGGTGCCTTTTAGGCAACGGATGCTAGTTATATCAAGCATATAATCTTCATAAAATGGAATATTCGCATCAAGCGCAAAACCTCCTCGATTCAAAATCCAAACGACAGATTCGCCTTTTGTTTCTATGAAAAAAGCATTTTCGTTTATATAAATTTCAGCAATTTGCTGACCTATAATTGTATTAGCAGTTCCTGCTGGTAAGGCAGCAAAGCCACTTTCTCCAAAACATGCATAATCTGTCCATACCCCGCTATTCCATAAATCTGCATTTCCAGCAAGTTTAGCACAAATGGCAAGTCCATCTCCAATTCCGCCCAGATAGTCAGTTAATTGTGCCCATTCTGATGAGCTCGGCAAATGCCAGCCATTAGGACAGATACCCTGTACGCCACTCGGATTCCTGTCGCTACTTTCTTCCCCATTCATTGCAGCCGACCAGTTGTATAGGTAGCCGTATGTTGCAACATTTGCTTCATCGTCATTAGGATAAAAATAGGATGGTTCTGATTCCCATATTGAATTTACTCCCAACGAAATTTCCGGCCCTGCATATTTCAAATTCTCCGCCATCCAAGTCTGCTCGCCAATTTGGATTGTGTAGTAGGTGGTATTATCACGGGAATCGACAAACGAGCCGTAGGTATAGAACGAAAGGGTATCGCTGCGAGTAGTGCCGTATTCGTTTGTTGCCTCTGCCATGGCGTAATATAGAGTTCTTGGCGAAAGATTGCCAGCGGATGTGACAAATGCACTGTCAGTATCGCTGTAGATTATCTCATCAGCAATTTCGCTTAGGCTATTCCTTGATGTGCCCATATAAATCTTGCGGGAAAGCAATTCCGCTTCCGTCTCAATTTTTACCTTCAGTCCAACGGCTATTGTGTCGCGCCAAGTTGGGTAATAGAAAGTTACTTCGGGAGGACCAAATGTCCTGAAAGTACTTACATCACCATACAATGTTTCGCCATTTATTGTTGCATACGCCTTGAAATAATATGTCGTGTTGGCAGTAAGATCGGAAAGCGTATAGGAGAAATCATCCGTATTGTCGGGACTTGTGTAGTTCTGTGCAAAATCTGTACTGTCGGTACCGAACAAAAATCCTCGGTCGGTAATTTCTGCGCTTCCCGGGAACAATATGCTACCGTTAAGTATTGCCGAGGTGGGAGTTATTTCGGTGACAGAATTGGTCGCAACTGTAGTAACTGCCTTGAAAATCGCACGTACGGAATATCCGTGGTATCTTTCACTTTCTGAAATGCTACTGCCTGCGGATGAAATAAATATATCTGAAAAATTTGAGGTGTTTTCACCAATGGAACTCGACATATAGTAGCCTTTGCCGTAATCGTAAATATAACTATATTCTCCATGATGACCAACAGCGGGCAGGAAAATAGAGTTGCCATTCGATGCTGTAAATTGCATACCTCTTAATCCGTCAACATCAATCCAAGTTGCATCGCAGTTATCTACGAGTTCTTGCAAATCTTCCTTTGTTGGCATACGCCATTCTTCATTCCAGTTGACAGAAGCAACATCGGCGCTTGCAGGAAGCGTATCCGGATTGTCGGAATATGAATAGTAATAGTTGTCAGTATAATAATAACCATCTTTTTGTGATGTTTCGCCCCAAGCAAAATAGTCGCCGGAACCATCGGGAGTGGTTGATCCGACATTTGCCGTAGCCCACATAATAAGGCTTGGCAATCCGAGGTCAACATAGTTGTGTTCCGCAAATTGTGCTGTCGGCAACTGGAATATCTCTATGTTTCCGTAGTCTGTGCCATTGCTGTTGGTTGCATACGCCTTGTAGTAGTACAGTTTGCCAGGTGTAAGTCCTGTTAGATTGCAGGTTATATTATCATTTGAGCCTGAATATTGTACGGATTCATCGAGATTGTCTATATCGTTGCCATATACAAATCCCCGTTCAGTAACTTCGGTAACACCACCATCCATTAAATTACCATTCAAGGTTGCCGATGTTGTACCTATATTGGTTGGGGATGCTGTAGTAACACAAGGTCTTAAAGCGTTTCTTATCACTATGTTATCGACAGCACCTGATAGTCCATAACTTTCGGTAGGGTCGCTTGTCCAAAAGAATACGAGGTAGTATGCCCCTGCTTCCACTCCTAATTTCTTGCGGCTTCTACGCCATGTTTCAGCCTCCGACATTCCATTTCCGTACTCGCTTATGTCTATCCACCCTTCTGGTGCGTTATCATAGTATATATAATTCTCATCGTAATCCGATGTGTTTAAATTTGGATTAATTTCGACAGGTACTAGGAATGCCCGTAGAAAGTCTATGTCATCTTCTCCCAGTGCCCTCCAGTCGAAATTGAACCAATATTCACCTGAAAATGGCATGTCTATTTCACGATAGGCATAACTATATGCTCCGCCACAACCTTCATTAATTATACTATCATCGCATACAATATACAAGGATTTTTCGCCGCCGTTGTTAACAAAATTGTTGATTATCCAGTATGTGCTGGCATCAGAATCGGCAATCCAGTTCGCATTTTCTTCTTCATTCTCAAAGTCGCAGGAGTAAATTATGTCATACGAATCGGGATCGACTACCGTGAACGACTTTACAATTCCGTATCCTGTACCCTTGCTATTGGTTGCATACGCCTTGTAGTAGTATGTTTCACCAGAGGTAAGTCCAGTAAGTGTATATGTAAATTCATCTGTTAAATCGGAACTTTGCAGTGTCTGGTCGAGATTGTCCTCGCTGGAGCCGAACAGGAATCCTCGCTCAGTAACTTCGGCTGTACCACTAAATGTTATATTTGCTTTCAAGATTGCCGATGTGCTACTTACAATAGTAGGGATATTGGTAATGACATTCGGTTCTGACGGCTGCTTTATTTCTATGTTATCAACCGCTGCAGGTGGCTGTTCTCCTCTACTACTATCGTTTTTCCAGTAGAAAACGAGGTAGTATGTACCTGTTTCATTAATGTTTACTGTTTTTGTAATATGCTGCCACTCCTCTTGATCATTCATATATTCGTCACTGCTGATAACTATCCATACATCTGGATTATAGTATAATTCTCCCGATAAGTTCGGATCGATAGAAGCCGGCACAACAAATGCCTTCATAAAGTCCAAGAAACTTTCACCATTTGCCTTCCAGTCGAAGTCGAACTGATAACTGGTTTGGTATAGATTTATTTCACGGTATGCGTATGAGTATGATTCAGAATTATTGTTATATGAATAGTTTATGCCTTCGTCGTTGGAGATGTACAGACTGCTATTGCCGCCATTGCTTGTTGCTGTGCCTATGTACCATCTGTTTGTCTGACCATCTGAACCCAGTGTCCAGTTGGCATTTTCGGTGGCATCCTCAAAGTCGCATAGGTAGAATGCTTCGTATGTATGTTCTAATGTTCTGAATGATTTTATTTCGCTGTATGCAGTTCCCTTGCTGTTGGTTGCATACGCCTGATAGAAATATTTAGTATTTAAGGTAAGGCCTTCAAGCAAGTAAACCATCTCGTTGTCAATGTCGGCAAGTGGCAGGTTGACATTAAGGTTGGTGCTGTCGGTGCCATACAAAAATCCCGCCTCTGTAATTTCTGAAACTCCTTCGTCCAATATTGTTCCATTCAAAGTAGCTGATTTACCCTCGATATTGGTAGCGGAAGATAATTGAATGTATGGTTTTAAAGCTGTTTTTATCAAAATGTTGTCAACTTCGCCTGACGGTTGGAATCCCGAAGTTGCATCGCTTGTCCAATAGAATACAAGGTAGTATGAACCTGCTTCTACTTCCAACTTTTTGGTGCTTTTCTGCCAGGATTCCACCATCGACATTCCGCATCCGCGCTCGCTGATGTCTATCCAGCCTTCCGGTGTGGTATTGCTGTCGCCGTTGATGCGGTTTACGTCCTCATCTTCCACTGTTGTCGTCATATACGGGTTGAGTTCGGCAGGTACTATGAAAGCCCTCAGCACATCACCTATACCGCCATCGCCCATTGCCTGCCAGTCGAAAGAGAACCAAAATTCTCCGGATAATGGTATTTCTATTTCGCGGTAGGCGTATGATATATTCGAGCCGAATGAGAAGAGTTCGCCAGCAGCATCGTCGTAAATATAGAGACCATTTTCACCGCCGTTGTTAGCCAAGTTGCCGATTGTCCAGTGGGGAATGTCTTCTTCTTCATTTAATGGATATACTCGGGTATCAGCATGCCAGTTAGCGTTTTCGGCATCATCTTCGAAATCGCAGGAGTAAATTATTTCATACGAATCGGGGTCGACTGCCGTGAACGACTTTACACTTCCGTATCCTGTGCCCTCGCTGTTGGTTGCATACGCCTTATAGTAGTAGGTTTCACCAGTGGTTAGTCCAGTAATTGTGTATGTAAACACATCGCCGACGACGGAACTTTGCAGTGTCTGGTCGAGATTGTCCTCGCTGGAGCCGAACAGGAATCCTCGCTCGGTAACTTCGGCTGTACCACCGTATGTTATACTACCTTTCAATCTTACGGAACTGGCATCTACAGGTGTAGAAATATTGGTAATAACAATCGGAGTATTGGCTAGTTTCACCTCGATATTATCAATAGCAGCCGGTGGATTATTATCAGAACCACTATCGTTTCTCCAGAAGAAAACGAGATAGTATGTTCCTGTAGTGTCAATATCTATTAATTTTGAATAGTATTGCCAAGACGTGCGGTTTGACATAATTCCGCTGTTGCTAATATCTATCCAGCCTTCTGGTGTATTATTATAATCGTATATGTTTTCGCTCGTCAAGTCGGGAATTATATTGGCAGGTATCACTAATGCCTTTAAAAAGTCGTAATTAATATACCCTTTAGACTTCCAATCGAAACTGAACAGATATTTTCCAGTTTGATTTATGTATATTTCACGGTATGCGTATGAGTATGACCAAGATCCTGGGTCGTATTCGTTGCTTTCACCATCATCGTTGGAGATATACAGACCATTGCTTCCACCATTGTTTGCAGCCGTGCCTATGTACCAAGTATTTGTCTGGTCGCTGTTTGGAAATATCCAGTTGGCATTTTCGGCATCATCCTCAAAGTCGCAGGTGTATGGCAAAGTCGCAGGTGTATGTTGTAGTGTTGTGTAAGTATAACTGGTCCATTCGTTTTCGTCGTTGACATCGCAAACAGAACGTATATACATATAATATGTAGTTGATAGATTCAGGTCTGTTGCAGTATAAGTCGGTGTTTCCGATACTGTTTCTACTTCTGCGTAATTCGCAAGTTCAGTTTCGTCGAGTTCCGTTTCCGAAACAATCACTTCCCAACTTCCAGCAGAACCCGGCTCTGTCCAGTTTATTGTTACCGATTCTGCTGTTATGTTTTCGACTCTTATGTCGGTTACAGGCATACACGAAGACTTTTCGATGCTTATATTGTCGAGTGCGGCAGGAGGCTGATCTCCACTGCTGTTGTTGTTTTTCCAGAAAAATACAAGATAGTATGTTCCTGCTTCAATTGGAATATCTTTTTCACTATGTTGCCAAGAAGAAGCAAGATTGAGCTTGCCTGCAGGATTGGTAATGTCTATCCAGTCGGAAGGTGTATCATTTCTGTAGTCAGTCATACCGTTTGCATCACCGGCCACGAGAGAAGGATTAAGCGAGACAGGAATCATAAAGGCACGAAGAAGGTCGTAATCGGATTGACCGTTTGCTATCCAGTCGAAATTTACCCCGTATATGGCGCTTTCTGTAAGTTCTAAGGTGCGGTAGGCATAAACGTATGAAGTTGAAGTAACCGTGTATGCATTGGTTACACCTCCGTCATTGGATATGTACAAACCATTGTTCCCGCCATTGTTTGCCGCAGAGCCGATGTACCACTTGTTTCTCAAGTTGGAGAATGTCCACTGTGCATTTTCGTCCTCATCCTCGAAGTCGCAGGTATATGGCATTGTGGCTGGGGTTTCCTTTATAATGCTGATGTTATCAACTACTGCAGGCGGATTGTTTCCAGAACTATTATTGTTTTTCCAGAAAAATACGAGGTGATATGTTCCTGCGTCTATTGCCATTTTCTTTTCACTGTGTTGCCAAGTAGTTGCATAATTGAGTTGTTCATTTATATTGGCAATGTCTATCCAGCCGGAAGGAATTGTGTTTGTACTGCCAGTCATACCGTTTGCATTGCCAGCCGTGAGTGTAGGATTAAGCGAAGTAGGAATAATAAAAGCATACAGAAGGTCGTAATTGTTTTCACCATAGCCAATCCAGTCGAAACTTACTTCGTATATAGCGGAATCTGTCACCTCTATGGTGCGGTATGCATAAACGTATGAAGTTGAAGTACTTGTGTATTCGTTGGTTGTGCCACCATCATTTGAAATATATAAGCCATTGTTACCGCCATTGTTGGCTGCCGTGCCTATAGACCATTTGTTTGTTTGGTCGCCATTGGCAAGTGTCCAGTTGGTGTTTTCGGCATCGTCTTCGAAATCGCATTGGTAGATAATCCCATCGTTGGAAGCGGTATTGCCTTCCTTGTAAACAGGACGAACGGATTGTCCCCTGCGTCGGCTGCCATAGTTCACGTTGTAATCGTCCAAATCAAAACCGAGAAAACATGCATTGGTTGGATCTTCCGTGCTGAGCGAGGAAGACCAGTAATAACCGTAAGAATCGGCGAGGTAAAGACTATTGTCATCGCGGCGACCAGCAACGGGCAGAAAAATTGAGTTTCCATTTATAAGACTTGTAAAAAGCCGTCCGCTTGCACCGTTCTGGGTTGTCCAAGTTACTGTGCAGTTGCTATTCAGTTCTTCGATTTCTTCTTTTGTCGGCATACGCCATGCAGAACCCCAGTTGGCTGTAGCAGCATCGTCGCTTGCTTCGAGAGTTGTCAAGGAATCGGTAAAACCGTTATTGCCACAACTTGAGATACTGCAATATTTGGTTAATGTTTGATATTCACCGTTGTTATAGATGTTGTTTTCCCAATTGTAGGTGTCCTTGGTTGTGGTTTCTCCCCATGCATAATAGTCTCCTGCTTCTTCGGGACTGCTTGCGCCGACATTCATTGTTGCCCACATAGTTCCGCTCGGCAAGCCAAGGTCAACATAGCCATGGCCGTTGTGTACACAACTTTGCCTTATGTTTTGGAAATTGCTCCATTCGTTAGCATTTTCGTATGCCTCTTTTGCTCCGCATGGAACATTAAGGGTTGCTGTGGAATAGGTAGTTGCCTCGAAAACTTCGGTATCAAGATTTGGAGGAGTGTTTGCAGATACGTATATTACAGAAATGCTCTCGCAATTAGAAAATGCATATTCGCCAATAATCTCAACAGAATTGCCGATTGTAAGAGATGTCAGTCCACTGCAACCATTAAATGCATCGCTGCCTATGCTTGTAACAGAATCAGGAATTGTTATTTCTGTCAGCCCGCTGCAATTGGAGAATGCATACGCAGGAATATTTGTTACATTTTCTCCGATATTCAAAGTTGTAAATGCATAAGAATCTACAAACGGTGAGTCCATGCTTGTGCAATTTGTTGCGTTGAAGTTAACGGTTGTCAGTCCGCTGCAACTATAAAATGCACCAGAGCCAATGTTTGTAACTCCATTTCCAATTGTAACCGATGTCAGTCCGTTGCAATATTCGAATGCCCCGATGTCGATACTTATTACAGAATTGGGGATTGTAACCGATGTCAGACCGTTGCAACCAGAAAATGCAGAGTCTCCAATGCCCGTAACAGAATTGGGGATAATAGTGCTATTGCAACCGACAAACAATGTGTTTGTGGCTGTTTCAATTATTGCATTGCAATCATCTCGCGAATCGTAAGTGGTATTTCTTGATTCAACAACTATAGTTTCAAGTCCGCTGCAACCCAAAAATGCACCCAATGGAATATTGGTTACATTTTCGCCAATATTCAAAGTCGTAAATGCGCAACCTTCACAAACTGAACCAGACATGCTTGTGCAATTTGTTGCGTTGAAGTTAACCGTTGTCAGGCTGCTACATTCATTAAAAATACCCACTCCGATTTCCCTTACCGATTCTGGTATTGTAAACTCTGTCAGTCCGCTACAAAATGCAAAAGCACCATGTCCAATGCTAGTAACCGAATTTGGTATTGTTATCTCTGTTAGTCCTATGCAACCTTTAAATGCAATTTCGCCAATCCTCGCAACCGAATATGTGACACTATTATACTCAACCGATTCTGGGATTACAAGTTCTCCAGTGGGATAGGTTGAATAAAATGGTGCTGATTCGTTTTCTCTCACAACTTCCACAGTATAAGGCTCCTCGTTGGAAGTAATGTTGTAGTATAGTGTTTGTCCAGTACTGCACACAGCGGAAAAGTCGTAAGCCATCGCGTATCCACAAAGGAGAAATGGGAATATTAAAAGAGAAATAAAATGTTTCATCGGCTATCAAAAATAAAGTATAACATAAAGGACAAAAATAAGACAAATATTTCTAATTGAAGCAAAAGTCTAAAAGATCTTTGGTATTTAGCACATCCCAATGTAGTTTCTTGTTTCTGGTGGTTTGAAGTTGTTTGAGATGGTTTGAAATGGTTTGGATAAAACAACCATAAACGGCTTTAGCCACAGAAATAGCGCCAGCGCAGAACGGCGTACTTCGGCTGTGCTCACTTCGACTATCACTTGCTTCGACTCTGCTCAGCACATCGCAGTACATCGCAGCACAAGTAGCCCTCAACGAAGTTAACCTTTAGCTCGGCGTAAGCCAAACCCAGAAACGGGCATCAGCCACAGAAAAGCCGCAAGCATAGAAACGGGCGCAGCCTAAAAATCCAAGCTTAGCGAGAGATAGAACATCATCTTTTGGATTTCTCCGTTGTTTATCCCCCATGCCCAGTCGGCACGAATGAAATATCCGAACAGCTTGCTGCGAACACCTACACCGTAGCCAGCTACAAGCGGATTGTTTTTGTTGTTAAGAATTAGTGTTACAGGGTATTGCTCGTGGTAATCGTTATTGTATGCGTTGTTTCCTCCGTATGGGTTCAGACCGCTCCATGCCATACCGGCATCAAAGAAACCTATTATCTGGAAGTTCTTGAGGAAATCGTTGTTTATCGGCTTGCGGCTGAAATACGAAATTACAGGGAATCGGAGCTCCATGTTAGTCAAAGCGAAGTTTGTGCCGTTGCGTATGTTCTGGCTAAAACCACGCAGGTTTGTAGCAACTGCCTGATACACATAGTTTATTTCAGGGTCAATTTTTATGTCGGTATTGAACATATCTTGTGAAGGCACAACATTTATCCAGTTGTCTATACCACCGAGATAGTATATCAGTTTGGCACTGCCAAACGAAGCACTTGCTGCCGTTCTGAATGCAAAAATCAGCGAGCGGTGTATGGGTTGGTAGTAGCGAAAATCGACACCAACGACTTCCATATCTGTCTTTTTTTTGTCGAACTGCATGAAAGCTTCGGCGAATACCTTGAATCTGATGCCCGACAAAATATTGGTAGCCAACTCTTTACTATTGTCGAATATGTATTCAGCCTTTAGGCTCCCCCAGTAGTCGTAGGCATTTTTCTTTTCAAGCATGTTGATGTCGGTAGAAAGGAAAATATCTTTGTTCTGACGGATATTGGCTGTAAACTGCATTGCATCAACCTGCGAAAACGGATAGCGTAGTATATAAAATGCCTCGTGGGTGAATGTCTTGGTGAAATTCTTGTCCAAATCCGACACCGCCTGCCTGTGAAGTACAAGCTGTCGGTTCCAGCGGTGCTTCAAATTCTCGATTGTCAGCAGATATTCGTTGCCATCCATGCCTACATCGAAGCGGAAACCTGCGCTAATGCGGTAGTCCTCAAACAAATCTGAAGTCCCAACCTTGAAAATCAAGTTGAATCCTGGATTGAAGTAGAATGCGCTGCCAGTGTATTTTTGATAAGAACTAAAAAGATAGCTGAAATCGACTTGTGTCATTATGTAGTTGGTGTAGAATGTTGTATGGTATTTTGCAGCGCGAGCCGACTTTACGTCTTTCGGTTCCTCATTTTTCTTGCTAATCTTCTCAACTACTTCTGGGTCAAACGAATAGTCATTGATATTCACTTCGCCTTCATTGACTTCGGGATTGTCGGCAAGAGTTTCAAAGTCTGTTCCTTCGCTTTGCTGCTTTTGAATGGCGTCAAAGAGTTTCCTGTTCAAAGTACAGCCCGACTCTTTGTTGGACAAGTTATTGTTTTCCGCCTTGAATATCCTGAATTTTTTATCGTTGCGGTAGCTAACGCCGATGTCTTTTGAAAATTTGTCGTAGCCGGCGTTCTGTATTCCGAATTTGTAGTTGGAGAGTTGCGCAGTCGTGTAGGAATAAGAATAATGGGTTATTGTGTCGATGAAACTAATTGCCGAATCTAGCTTGGTGGTGTATAGGTTTCTGACTCCGTTCCTGTCGGACAGGAAAAAATAGTCTTCGCCTAACTTGAACGGCATAGTCTCCGATGCGTCTTGGGTTTCGGTTACCCTGCTAATCGACTTGCTGGCAATATCGTAGATGAATATGTCGGTAAAATCCTGTGTTGCAACCGAATTGTCTTTCTTTGAACCTATTTTTTCCTCGTCCCTTTTCGATGCGAAAACAATCTGTTTAGATCTGTTTACGTATAGGGGTTCGTAGTCGTCGGCATCGTCGTTTGTTATGTTTTCAATGGTGTTGCTTGCTATGTTGTAGATGAAAATGTCGGATTGACCGTGGTTGAATCCAGATATTACAAGGTTCTGTCCGTCGGCTGAATAGTCGAATGAATTTATCTTCTCCATCGATGGCATCTGAATCTCTTTCTTCTCCTTTGTCTCGAACTGGTAGGTGGTGTAGTAAATTTCACCTTTCTTTTCAATCATGAATCCTAGCATTTTTCCCGACGGATGCCAGCGTATAATAGGGTAAGTGTAGTCGATAATTTGGTCGAGCATATGTTCGCGCTTGAAAACCTTCTTTGTTTTTCCAGTGCCGAAGTCGTGTGCTTTTATCCAGTATTTGCCGAACTTGTTTTCGCTCCATGCCATCATGTTTGTGTTCGAATTGTATTGAGCCTGGGCGTATGTCACGTTCTTGCGGTTGCGTTTCAGTACATCGCTTCCCTGCGGTTCGTCGGCTGTATTGTTGAAGTCTTCGTACTGCGACCTGTAGTATTCTGTCCAGTTTTCTTGAAGGGTTTTCATGTTGGCTCCTAGCACGTACATGAAGGCACTTTCGACGCTTTTTGTAATTCTTGTAAGGTACACGATGTTTGAGATAACTTGTGGTCCGTAGGTTTTTGCCACATAGTTCCAAATAGCGAACCCCATAGTTTCGGCATCTGTGCCAGTCAACTGGTTGATATTCTTGAATTTATTGGATAAAGAATACACTTTGTTCAGGTTGTCTGCATCAGTGTCCCAGTCGTGTGCGATGTAAGCTACAAGTCCGCTCGTGTACCATTCGGGCATACCGATAAGTGTGTTATTTGCAATCTTGTTCTTTATATTCGAACCGTAGATTATGTCGTTGAGGATTATGTTTGCTATGGCGGCGACAACCTGCTCGCGAAATTTCTGTCTGTCGATTTCGGTATATACGAAGGCTATGTTGTCGATTACCTTTAATGTTCCACCAATGTTGTATTCGTCGGCATCGGTATTAAGTCCTATGTTGCTCTGCCTGAAGTCCGAAAGATTTTGGAACAGGATGAGTATCATGCGCTTTTCCAGCTTGTGGTCGAAAAAAGCTTCTATCTGCGGAATCATTTCTATTGCAATTCCGTTTGCCATTTCGGCCATGTCGCTGCCGCCGGCGTAGAAATATGTGTCGAATTGTTGGTTTCTGTAATAATACCATTCAAATTCTTCGAACTGCACGCGATTCTTGCCGAATCTCATCTGATGCCCGTTGTAGAATTGAGCATTTGCGGACATCATTGTGGTGCCCGTCAGCATAAGAAGCAATATTTTTTTTATGCATTTCAACCAACTGCCAATTTGGGCGTGCAAGTTACTAATAATTTGGCAATTTAACGGTATGATTTTTTATAGGCTCTCACAATGCCATGAATATGATGGTCATTAATGCCAATATTCCACCGATGATGTTCAGACGGCTCAATTTCTCCTTGAAGAACGCCATTCCAATAATAATCGAAAGCAAAATTGTAGCGGTGTTGCATATTCCGTACAGCGACGAATTTGTAATGATTGCGCTGTTCATTGCTCTGATTACAAAGTAAATGGAGCCGAAATTAAATGAGCCTAGCATAATCCCTAACAACCAAGTCTTGACTTTGAGGAAGTTCTTGAATGTGCCGCGTTTCACAGCTGCATATATTATTCCGCAGATAAAGGATATTGCAAAAAGTGTGGCTGTAAATAGTGCTGTGTCGTCGAAAATGCCGAATTTTTCGCGTGAGTATATCACAAGCGAATCGTTAGCACCCATGAAAATGAAAATCGCTGTCGGCAGGATAAGTTTCCAGATGTCGGTTTTCGTCTTGCCGTTTGATGGCTTGTAGGTGCATAGAAATATTGAGACTACGGCAAGTATTATAGCGATGATTTTTGTCACGGAAGTTGTTTCTCCGTACATTATTATCGAAAACAGCATTGGTATTACCAGCGACATCTTGCTTGCCACGGTTGTAATTACTATTCCTGTCTTTCGGGATGAAATTCCGACTAGAATAAATGTTGCAATGAACAAAAATCCAAGTAGCAGGCTTATTGGAAACCAGTTTGCCGAGACAATGTGCCTTATTGGAAAATCGCCGAAAATTATGAACCCCAGCAGTGTGGCCGTGAGGTAGTTTATTGCAATACAATTAATTAGCGGGGCGTTTTTTGTGTCTATCAGTTTGAATACTACAAATATTCCAATGTACGATATTATGCAGAGTATTATCCAGACCATAAAAAAAATGGGGGGTGGCCCCCCCTTCTAGAATTTTGTGTACTTTATATGTTACATTTTGAGCCTTTTTTCTATTTCTTCCAAGTCCTGCTTGAACGCCTTGTCGGTTTCGATGAGGTTGTTTACTGTCTTGCAGGCGTGGAGAACAGTTGCATGGTCCTTGTTACCGATTGCATTGCCGATTACAGCAAGCGAACACTTTGTCATGTTCTTTGCAAAGTACATTGCAATTTGGCGTGCCTGAACGATTTCGCGCTTGCGAGTCTTGCTGCTGAGTACATCCACAGACATTGAGAAATAGTTGCAAACCACTTTTTGTATGTAGTCGATTGATATTTCGCGCTGAGTATTCTTTACAAGCTTGTCAATCATGCCCTTGGCAAGTTCGAGGGTAATTTCCTTCTTGTTGAGCGTTGCCTGTGCAAGCAATGAGATAAGAGTGCCTTCGAGTTCGCGTACATTGTTGGTGACATGCGATGCGATGTATTCAAGTATTTCTTCCTTAATCTCGATGCCGTCCTTGTATGTTTTGCGCTTCAGGATTTTGATTCTTGTGTCGAAATCCGGTTCCTGCAGGTCGGCTGCCAATCCCCATTTGAATCTTGACAGAAGTCTTTCCTCCATTCCGTTCAAATCAACAGGAGCCTTGTCGGATGTGAGAATCAGTTGTTTCTGATGCTGGTGCAAGTGGTTGAATATCTGGAAGAAAACTTCCTGAGTACCCTGCTTGTCGGCGAAATACTGGACATCATCGAGAATCAGCACATCAATCATCTGGTAGAAGTGGATGAAATCGTTGCGGTTGTTGTCGCGGGTAGCCTGCATGTACTGGGTGAGGAACTTGTTTGCATCTACATAAAGGACAACCTTGTCGGGGAAGTTTTTCTTTACTTCGAGGCCGATTGCATTTGCAAGATGAGTCTTTCCAAGTCCAGAACCACCATATATGAACAGTGGGTTGAACGGAGTACCTGCGGGATTTCCTGCTACTGCGAAACCTGCGGCGCGAGCCATGCGGTTGCATTCACCTTCAACATAGTTGTCGAAAGTATATTCTGGATTTAGGTGCGGGTCAATCTGAATTTTCTTTAGTCCTGGGATTATGTAAGGCGGAATATGTTCGCCAGCACCTTTGGGCTGAATCTTAGGTTCGTTAGGGACATTTTTCGACCCGTCGTTGGACGGTATGCGGATAGTAGTCGGAAGGGTGCCGGCGTTCTGGTTGCTCATTACTACCCTGTATTCGAGCTTTGCATCCGGACCGATGACCCTGTGCAGTGTCCTTGCCATCAAATCGAGGCAATGTGCTTCAAGATACTCGTAAACGAATGGACTTTGAACCTGTATCGTAAGCAAACTTCCTTTGAGTTCGACTGGAACGATAGGAGCGAAAAAAGTGTTAAACACAGGTTTCGGAAGGTTTTCTTGAATAATGTTCAAGCATTTGGCCCAAGTTTCTTCGTAGTTAGTTGTCATCAGACTGTATCCTTATTCTTTTAGTTAAACAAAATATAATATGTTGCATCGACGATGAAGGATTGAGAAAATTCTTAAAAAATCATTTTTTCTAAAAAATTTTCCAAAACCAGACACTTTTCCAAGTTCAGAGCGTTTTCTGCAACTTGCTGTGTCCCTTAATTTTAGAGGGTCTAAAACCCAAATTCAAAATTCAATCTCCTGCATCATTTTTGCAGCCCATAAAAATACTCATTCCTTTCTCTCCAACCAAACTTTTTTGATGATTTTTTTTCCTTTTTTGCAGCTTTTTTTCAAGGGAGACATTATCAAAAATGTAAAGTTATCAACTTGAACAAATGGTTAATAAAATAGCATATAATTGCTTGGTTATAATCATTTTATATCATTACATGCAATGAGATAGTAACAATTAATTTGTTAGTAATCGGCAAATTACGAAAAAAATACCGTCGAAATATGCTTTATGTCCTACGATGTATGCAGTAAAAATGTCAAAAACTGCTAAATGTCATGTATTCAAGCGGTTAAATTGCCATCAAATTACAGCCCCTAATATCGGCATTGTCGAAACGCCCTGAAACAGAGAAACTACCGTCTTCGAAAACCTGACCTAAATCCGATGTCTGCAAAAAGCAGCACGAGAATATGTTTGCAAGGTCAACGACATTGATTGCACCGTTTCCTTCGTCATGAACCGACAATGGGTCGTGGGTTTCGCGAACCAGAACTTTCATTGTGTTACTGCACTTGTAGATTCCATCTCCTTGCGAATATGCCTGCGATAGTAGTTCGGTCATGCCGTATTCGGAATGGATTTTTTCAACGCCGAACGATTGGGTCAGGATCTCGTGCAGTTCGGAGCGGACAATTTCTTTTCTACGTCCCTTCATGCCACCGGTTTCCATAATGATTCCGTGCTTCATCTTGATGTTGTATTTCTCGGCAAAGTCGAGCAGGGCAAAACTTACACCTATAAGTATATACTTTTCTGCATTGTTCTCAAGTCGGCATATCCGTTCGTAAAGTTCCTGCTGGTTGTTCAGAAAGAATCCGCTCATCTTGTGTCCCGATTGACGAATCAGTTCATCGACCATGTAAACAAGGCTCGAACCTGTTCTTTCCAAATAGGCGGGAAGCAGTCCCAATATGCAGAAGTCGGATGGTTTTCCGTAGAATTGTTCGAATCCCGACATGAAGGCTTTACGGTAAACATTTGCATCAGCCACATAGTGCGACGATGGGATTGTTCCTGTAGTGCTGCTTGAAGTGAAAACAACTTCGGCATCCATGTCGTCGCAGATGACCTTGTGCGACTTGAAGAACTCAACCGGCATGAAAGGAATGTCCTTGATGTAGTTTACCATCGCCACATCAATGTTCAGCAGGTCGCAGTACCTATGATATATATGATTGTGCAAATATTGGAAAGCAAAGGCCTGCATTGCAAGCCTTTCGAATTTATGTGAGTCCATCGACGAACAAAGTTCGGCGAAATATTTTTCAAGTTCAGGCAGCATCCTGTGCTTGGTTATTTTCTCTTTCTTTTAAACTTCTTGAATTTTTCCTCGTATGTGACAAAGTATTTTTTCTTCTTTGGCAGAGGAGAAATGTCAACGTTACTTCCTGTTCCGCGCATTTTGGTATTGCCGTATTCCTTATCGACAATTATGTATTCTGTTGTGCCGGTGAATATTATTTCTTTCATCTTTTTGTTCTGGACGATCTTTTTCAGTTCCACTGCGTTCTTTTGTGGTGACTCAGCAGTAAACTCGCGGCATCTTTGTGTTTCGTCGTTGTTTATCTGGTAGATTTTCAACTTGTTTTCGCCAGGCAGGCTAGTCATAGGAAGCACATATTGCTTTTCGTCCTTTCCGCCTTTTCCGATGATAGCACCAATGCGCACCCACTTGTTTGCACGTAGATGGTCGATGTAGAACGGCATAGGCGAAGTTTCATCCTTGATTGTTAAATACAGGTTTGTGCTTCCGTTTTCCATTTCAATCTTTGCCGAAACAAGCTCGAATGTTGATGCCGAAGCAAACGCTTTGCGGTTGATGATTATTGGAAGCTCGGGTTCATCATATCTTATTATTGCTGTGAACGTATCACCTGATTTCAGTCCGTTTTTCGAGAAGTCGATGACAACAAGACCTGTGTTGAGATTGGCATCCACCGCTTTGCCGTTAAGTGTGATTCCCTTTATGCTAAATCCCGATTGCATGGCAGGATTCTTTATGTATGCATTTTGTTCGTAAAATATTCCGCTGAATTCAAGTTCTGCCGAAAACAAATTGCTTGCTGAAACACAAACAATTATAAAAACCATTAATCTTCTAAATCCTTTTATGTACATAAAAAAATCTGTTTAAAAAGTTATCAACAAAAGTATGCTGTTTTTTTTAACCGTGCAAATTTTTTTTGTCCCCTTTTTTGCAAATCAGTGATATATGAAAACATGTCGTTGTCTTTAGGTCTGCGTTATAGCTGTTGATAAGTTTTTTTTGACCGCATATACTTATATATAAAGTAGGAGTATATTTGTTGGTTTATAATTTCAAGGTAAACATGAAGATTCGTTTTCTTTTCACACTAATTGCGTTCGTCACAACAATTTCGGCGGTGGCTCAGGAATATACGCAGGAGAAAATTCTATACAAGAACGGCAACACCAAAGAGGAAGGCACAATGTACCTCGGTTTGCGCTTCGGCACATGGAAGTTCTATTCGCCCGATGGCAAACTTGCAGCAGAGACCGACTTCTACAAGGATATGCTTCATGGTGAGAACATTTCCTACTACGACAACGGCAACAAGCACGAGGTTTACAATTATCGCGCAAACAGCCGTCATGGTGCTTGCGAGGAATATTACGAGAGCGGCAAGCCGAAAATAAAAGGTTTCTACAATACCAATGTGCGCGATAGCATCTGGCAGCTTTTCTACGACAACGGCAACCAGCAGTCGGAAATTGTTTACAAAGATGGCAAAATAGTAAGCATCAACAAGTTCTTTACTCGCGACGGCAAACAGACCGTGACTGGTGGCAATGGTTCGATGATAAACTACTACGACAGCGGAGCCAAAAATTCGGAAGGAAACATCAAGAATGGCGTCGAAGACGGTAAGTGGACTTACTATCACGAAAACGGTAAGAAAAAGTCGGAAGGCTCATTCATTTCAGGAGAGCGAGTTGGCGAGTGGAAGGAATGGTACGACAACGGCCAACTCAAGACCGAAATCAACTATGAGAATGGACTCAATACCTTCTGGACACGCACTGGCACCAAGGAGATGGAAGGCGTAATGGCCGACGGCAAGCGCGACAAGACTTGGACTTACTGGTATAGTTCGGGTAAAGTGCGCAGCGTGAACAATTACAAGATGGATGTGCGTGATGGTTTGCAAACCAAATACTTCGAAAACGGACAGAAAGAATCGGAAATGACCTACGTTGACGGCAAGCTGAACGGCGAAGCCCACTTCTGGCTTGAAAACGGTCAGCCCGACATCGACGGAAACTTCAAGGACGACCTGCAGGAAGGCAAATGGACTTACTGGCGCAAGGACGGAAAGAAAGGAAACGAAGGAAACTACTCTAAAGGCAAAATGGATGGTCGCTGGACTTACTGGTACTCAAACGGTCAGGTTTGGAAGGAAGTTGATTACACCGATGGATTAAGGTCGGGAGCATGGAACATTTTCTTCGAGAACGGACAGAAATTCCGCGTTGGTCAGTACGAAAATGACGAGGAGACTGGCCTTTGGACTGAATGGAACGAGGATGGCGTGATGGTTCTCCGTGGCAACTACAAGAACGGAATCATGGAAGGCAAGTGGGAGGCTTGGCACGACAACGGCAACAAGAAATCTGTTGTGGAGTATAGCGATGGTCTTCTTTGCGGAAGAAATGACTTCTGGTTCGAGAATGGCAAACCTCAGTTCGAGGAGACATACAAGATTACCGATTCCAAGACTGGCGAAGGTAAAACGTCAGTGCTTAACGGCAACTACAAAAACTACAATATACGTGGAACAGAGGTAATTAGCGGGACCTACAACATGGGCAAGCGCAATGGAAAGTTCACATACCGCAATGCCAACGGTGGTATTATAAAGGTCGAATACTACAAGAACGACAAGCCCGATGGCAAATGGCAGGAGTTCTACGACTTTGGCGGACTGCAAACAGAAACCAACTACCGCGACGGCATGAAGGAAGGCAAGTTCACCCGCTACGACCAGCGTGGCAACATAACTTTCCAGTCGAAGTTCCTTGGCAACCGTCAGGTTGAAATCATTGTTGACGACAACCCGAATCTGCCACAGAACAAGCAGAAAGCACCACAGGCAAATCCGCAGAATACGAGAAGCGGAGGATATAAAAGATAATGTTTCTAAGTTTCTGTGGCTGCGCCGTTTCTCGCTACGCTGTTTCTATGGGCTTCGCCCGTTTCAAGGTTTCTATGGGCTGGCGCCCGTTTCTCGCTTCGCTGTTTCTATGGGCTTCGCCCGTTTCAAGGTTTCTTTGGCTGCGCCGTTTCTCGCTACGCCGTTTCTATGGGCTGACGCCCGTTTCAAGGTTTCTTTGGCTACGCCGTTTCTATGCCTCTGGCGTTTCATAGTTTCTATGTGCTACGCACGTTTCTGTGGGCTAACGCCCGTTTAATGTTTCTAATTTTTTATGACTACGCAGTATATAAAGTTTTTTTAATTTTGCGCGTTTTAAATTAAGTTATGACTATAAAAGATTTTGAGGAATTGAGAATTTGGCAGGATGCTCGCGTGTTGTCAAAGGACATATATTTTATTACCAATTCTGATAAGTTTAAAAATGATTATCGGTTTTGTGCTCAAATTCGTGCAGCAGCGGGTTCTATTATGGATAATATTGCCGAAGGCTTTGAAAGAGACGGCAGTAAGGAATTTTTACAGTTTTTATATATAGCAAAAGAATCGTGCGGAGAAGTTAGAAGTCAATTAGCAAGAGCGTTTGATATTGAATATATAGATGAAGAAACTTATAACCAGTATAAACAGCGTTGCATAGACGAAGCACAATCAATTTATAACTTTATCAAATATTTAAAAGACTCCGAAATCAAAGGTCTAAAATTCAAAAAGTAACCAACCCAGAAACAATTAGAAACCTAGAAACTCAGAAACTCAGAAACGAGAAACATAGAAACAATTAGAAACCTAGAAACTCAGAAACGTGAAACATAGAAACTATTAGAAACCCAGAAACAGCGAAGCGTAGAAACCCAGAAACGTGAAACATAGAAACTTTTAAAAACTACATAACGAAATGACACAGGAAGATTTATTCAAGAAAATCGTATCACACTGCAAGGAATACGGATTCATATTTCAATCATCGGAACTGTACGACGGACTAAGCGCAGTTTACGACTACGGACAGAATGGCGTTGAACTCAAGAACAACATCAAGGAATACTGGTGGAAGGCAATGGTTCAACTCAACGAGGAAGTCGTTGGTCTCGACTCGGCAATATTCATGCACCCGACCATTTGGAAGGCATCGGGACATGTTGATGCATTCAACGACCCGCTAATCGACAACAAGGACTCCAAGAAACGCTATCGTGCAGATGTCCTTATCGAAGACCACATTGAAAAGTTCAACGATAAGATAAACAAGGAAGTAGAAAAGGCGCGCAAGCGTTTCGGCGATGCATTTAACGAGGAGCAATTCCGTAGCACCAACCAGCGCGTTCTCGACTATCAGGCAAAGATGGACGCAGTGAAGGCACGCTTTGTGAAGGCATTGGAAGACAACGACCTTGATGGTATTCGCCAGATAATAATCGACGAAGGTATTGTCTGCCCGATTTCTGGAACCAAGAACTGGACAGAAGTTCGTCAGTTTAACCTTATGTTCGACACCAAGTTAGGTTCGGTTGCTGAGGGTGCAAACACAATTTATCTCCGTCCCGAAACCGCACAGGGAATTTTCGTCAACTATCTCAACGTACAGAAAACCGGACGTATGAAGATTCCGTTTGGTATTGCTCAGATTGGTAAGGCTTTCCGTAACGAAATTGTTGCACGCCAGTTCATTTTCCGTATGCGTGAGTTCGAACAGATGGAAATGCAGTACTTTGTAAAGCCTGGCACCGAACTTGAGTGGTTCGAAAAGTGGCGCGAAAAACGCTTGAAATGGCACAAGGCTCTTGGCATGGGCGACAACAAGTATCGCTGGCACAAGCACGACAAGTTGGCTCACTACGCAAATGCAGCCTACGACATCGAGTTCGACTTCCCGTTCGGATTCAAGGAAATCGAAGGTATCCACTCGCGTACCAACTTCGATTTGTCGCAGCATCAGCAGTTCTCGGGCAAGAAGATTCAGTACTTCGACAACGAAGCAAACGAAGCATACACTCCGTATGTTGTGGAAACTTCTATTGGTCTCGACCGTATGTTCTTGTCTATTATTTCGTCGGCTTACTGCGAAGAGCAGGTTGGCGACGAAACCCGCGTAGTGCTTCGTATTCCTGCACCGTTGGCACCAGTTAAGGTTGCTGTTTTGCCGTTGGTAAAGAAGGACGGTTTGCCAGAGTTGGCAGAAAAGATTATGAACCGCTTGAAACTCAATCTCAACTGCCAGTACGAGGAAAAGGATTCCATCGGCAAGCGTTATCGCCGTCAGGATGCAATAGGAACACCGTTCTGCATTACTGTTGACCACCAGTCGGCAGAAGACGGCACTGTAACACTTCGTCACCGCGACACTATGGAGCAGGAGCGCGTTTCAATCGACGACATCGAGCGCATCGTTACTGAAAAGTGTGACATCAAGAATTTGCTAAGACAGTTGATGTAAAGTCTTGATTAATAGCAATAAAAATCCCTTTGGTTTTCCAAGGGGATTTTTTTGTTAGGATTATAAAATAATATTGGTGTCCGCTAAAAATTTAAATAATGCTGCTATATTGCATAATATCAATCAGTTATGTTGACATATGGTTTATAGGGCTTATTCCTTACCGTCATTTCGGAAGCTAGTCGTAACACGCGATACAGAATTGGGGAGCGTTGTGAAGACTGCTGTCCGTAATCTGATAACGGATTATCGTTTAACAGATTCCGTACAGACAGGCTCACACGACACGTTCCTTAGTCGGTTCGCTTTGTCTTACGGAATGACCTAATGGGTGGTTTAGCGGACAGCAATAATAAAATAAAAGGCGGAATTTCTCCGCCTTTTATTTTGTTCAGTTACCTGATTTACTTTTCTATAACAACTCGTTTTGTCCAAACGTTGTTGCCGGAGATTATTCTTACGAAGTAAACTCCAGAGTTAACGTTGCAGTCGAAAACAATTTCTGAATTGTCGGCTGTGTTTACTTCGCGAGTTTCGATTATCGAACCGTTAATGTTTACAATCTGGCAGGTTGCCTTGCCTTCGATTGATCCTAGTCCAACAGTGAACATTCCGTTTGTCGGGTTCGGATATACTGAAATGCTTTCTGCTACTTCTTCATCTATTGCAGCAGCACTATTCTGAATTACCGAAATTGCCTGTGCTGTTACACCTTGTCCCGAAACTGTGATTGTTGCAGTACGTTGTGCGTTTGTAGTGTTTGGTGCTGCAACAATTGTAATTGTTCCGTTATTAGAACCCGAAGCAGGGCTAACTGTCAACCAGCTTGCCGATGAGGTTGCTGTCCACGATACGTTGCTGGTAACATTTGCGGTCTGGCTTCCGCCTTCTGCTGCATATACGAGCGAAGATGGGGAAACTGTGAGGTTGTAGCTTGGAGTGCTTGATTCAACAACGATGTCGTCGATAAAGAAGGCAAATACATCGCTTGACACACACATTATTGCAATATACATTGTTTGTCCAGCGTAAGACGAAAGGTCGTATGTGTATTGTGTCCATGTCACAGGTGCAGATTCTGATGTAGATGAAGATCCTGCTAGGTATGTGTTGAACGAAGTGTTATTATTTGAAATACCAACCTTGAATTGTTCCAAACCGTAACTATCATTAGCTGAACGAGCCCAGAATGAGAAGGTTGTTCCGTTTGAAATAGATATTGCAGGAGTGATGAACCAGTCGTTGTTTGGCGGTGTTGTCGCGTACATGCAGCATCCGAATTTTGTTCCGCCATGTGCTTCAAAACCAGCTGTAAGTCCATTCTCAAATACTATATATGATCCTGTATATCCTTGATTTTCAAATGTTACGTCCCTAATTCCACCAGTTGTCGAACCATCACCATCGTAAGTCGTGCAAGGTGAGAATTGGTCAACCGTCCATGCCGTGCATGCTTCGAAATCATAAGTAAACGAACTTACAGGATCTCCACTACCGCCATTTCCAGCTTGTGTTACACTAATTGTCTGTGCATTTACGCCAGATCCCGAAACGGTGATGGTTGCTGTACGCTGTGTGGTCGAAGTGTTGGCTGCAGCAACTGCTGTGATTGTACCATTGTTAGAACCTGAAGCAGGGCTTATTGTCAGCCAGCTTGCCGATGAGGTTGCAGTCCATGAAGTGTTGCTTGTAACTGTAATGGTCTTGCTTTCGCCTGCTGCAATGTAACTGAGTGATGATGGGGAAACCGAAAGGTTATATGCAGAAGGTTCTTGGCGAGTTACTGGAATACAGTGGCTATTGTTACTCAAGTCAGAGTCGGTTCCACTATAAGTAATTTCAACACATACATTGAAATTTCCTGTAAGATTAAGGTCATCCATATCTGAAGCAGGAATAGTTACCGAGTATCCTGATGAAGCCATGCTGTACCAGCTACCTACCGAAAGTTGGCTTGCATCGTTAGAGATGCTTGTATAGGTATTTCCATTCAATTTGATTGCAACAGTGATTGTACCCGATGTTGCTGCATCTGGACCTGCATTCTTGAAGAACGGATAGATAACAAGGTTGTCGGTTGCAGAAATCGTGTATGATGACGGAGCCTCCTGCAAATAACCGCCGCTCACACCGCCGAACAATTCAGCTTGGAAATCGGATGTTTCTGTATATGTTCCATCTTCACTCAAATAGAATGCAAGAGCAAAATTCATACTTGCAGCTTGAACATATGCTTGAGAATTGTCTGTATATCCAGCACCATAATTTGCATTTATAAGTTCATAATTAGTATTGTTTTGCGTATTAGTATAAGTTTCAGTATAAAGGTAATCATAGTTTGCCTGTGTTGCATCATAGTTAAAAGATGCTGTTGCAACAGGGCTTCCAATAGTTTCTTCTTCGTATAAGAATAGAGTTGGACCATTTGCAACAATTGAGATCCAGAAATTATTGTTGTTCAATGTGTAAGGAGTATTAAGTGTTATTGTATTCTCAGTAATTGAACTTTCTGCATCTGGTGTCTGAGTGTAGTTTTGGGTATATACAGGAGTATTCAATATATTTTCTGTCAATGAATATCCATTGGTTACAAGGCCATTGTCAAGATTGGTCCCTTCGTATATCCTAAGGGTAAAGCTATTGTTGTTGTATGATGCATAATTTCCAGTTGAAGTCTGATAAGTTGCGAACTTTACCTTTAATACTTTATTGCCAGGCTCGAAAGTTCCGAATTGTTCTGGACGAATTATGATTTCGTGATTAGCTGTTATGTCGGTAATGTTGTCATATCCGCTAACATTTCCGTACCAGCCGTCAAGGGAAACAGTACCATCCAACTGAGAAACCGTAACGGTTGCTGTCTGTGAGCTTGAGCCTGAGCCTTGTGTTAATGTAATAGTAGCAGTACGAGTAGAACCTGTGTTGTTTGCAGAAGCAGAAATAGTCATTGTTGTTGATGCTCCGTTGCCGCTGCCTGTTGTCGGAGTGAAGGAAACCCAGCTTGCAGAGCTTGTAGCTGTCCATGCTGAGTTTGCATTTCCTGCAGTTACGGTTACTGTTGCACTTCCGCCTGCGCTTGGAATTTGTACAGATGTAGGATTAACTGAGATTCCGGCTGGTTCAATACCAATGATAGCATCTTGGTCTTCGCTGAAATCGTATCCACCGCCACCAATGCCGCCAGTACTACCAGGGGTCATAGCGTTTAGAGAGAAGAAACCATCGCAGTCTCCGCTCCATCCCCAGTTGAAATGGAACTGGTCGCTATTGTTGTAACCGTCGCATACAAAACTGTGTCCACCTTCATCGCTTGCACCCGAATACATAATAGGTCTGCCAGCATCAAGGTCGGCTTTCAGAAGGTTTTTCCAGTTGGTGTCAGAATAACTTTGCCTAAATAATCCTTGAATTGTAGATTTATACTTGAAATAGTTTACGAGAGCAGTCTTGGCGCATGGAGTAGTTCCGTATGCTACAGTATATGCACCGCTACCACCATTTTCTGCAATGTCGTATTGCATATTTACAGATATACCGCAATGATACATCAAGGTAGCAACTGCAGTCTTTTGTGTCGAACTCGAATAGTTTGTCAAGTTGTTAGGCATGTTTGCCCAATCGTATGTAGTATTGGCAAAGTTTGCGCTCAATGTTCCGTATGAACTTGAGTAAGAGTTAGAACCAGTACCTTGTGTAGGATAGTTCCAGTATTTCATAACCTGAGCCATTGCTGTAGCAACACAACCTGTAACGGTACGTCCACCATAATACGAGTCGGTATTAGAATCAGCCGGGCAAAGGTTATTGTATGGTTTACCTTGATCCCAAGTTGTGCTTAAAAGAGCACTTACAGCCCTTGTCGAGCGCTTTGGATAAGGAGTGCCATCAAGCAGGCTGTTCCATTCTTCACGAACTTCATCGTTCTGCTGTACGCCCAAGGCAACAGCCGAGCTTATTTCCTTTGATATGCCCTTGAACCAGCCTCTTACATTTACAGGCAACTGAACATCGGTTCTGAATGAGCCTTTGTCGGAATAACCCAAAATAGGATGGGCAATATCGTCGGCAGAAACAAGGACAAAACCTTCACCGATTTGATTGTTAAACACATAGAATTCTGTAAATTCCGTTTGCGATCCTACAAACGAAACTTTTCCGCCATTCATCAGACCCCAATAAGCCTCGGCAGCTCTCTGGGCAGTTTGGATGCTTACCGGTGAGCAGAACACCGACAATCCCAGTGACAGCAGAAATAACAATAATACTATTTTCTTCATTACTAAAAATTTTATCGGACTTCAAACTCAATAACTTAGTTTGCCAAAAACGGTGAAGTCCTTTGCCGGAATTGACAAACTTACAAGCGAACAAAGGTAAAAAAAATTGCGTTACAACATTCAAAAAAATAAAAAAAGGCGGAGTTTTCCGCCTTTTTCTTATTCAATGATATTGATTACCTGTTAATTACAATAGATTCTGTCCACACGCTGTCACCAGAAATCACCCTTACGAAATAAACTCCCGGAGCAACATTGCAGTCGAATACAATTTCGGTATCTTGGTCAACATTGATTTCTCTTGTTTCAACCAAAGAACCGTTTGCATTAACAATCTGGCAAATTACATCACCTTCGATTGCTCCTAGTCCAACCGTAAACATTCCGCTTGTCGGGTTAGGATAAACGGAGATTGAGCCTAATTCTACGGCATCTATCGACACTTCATACTCGAAATTAGCAACAATATACCTGTCTCTGGTTACTACGAATGAATATTCAGCTTCTGTTGATAATTCTTCTCCGCTTTCAGTCCAGTTTACAAAGTGATAATTGTCGTTTGCTGTTGCAATGAGAGTAGCCGTTTCTCCGTCTGTGTATTCTCCAGCACCTTCCACAGTTCCACATTCCAAAAGATTTGTTGTTACATATACTGTATGTGTGTCTCTTTGGAAATTGGCGACAAGGTTTCGGTTTTCCCTTGCAGTAAACGAATAGTTTTCGTTGACAGAAACAACAGCATCGTTTTCTGTCCAGTTTACAAAGTGATAACCAGTGTTTGCAGATGCTGTGAGAGAAACTGCCTCGCCGTATGTATAATCGCCAGCACCGTCTATCGTTCCGCCTTCGATCGGATTAGCGGTTGCTGTGATGGTGCATATAGTAAGCTCGTTATAAATGAAGTTAGCTACAAGGTTTCTATCTGCAGTTACTGTAAACGAGTATTCAGCTTCGGTTGAAACTTCTACGTCGTTTTCAGTCCAGTTAATAAAGTTGTAATTTTCATTTGCCGTTGCAGTAAGTGTAGCTGTCTGTCCGTAAGTGTATTCGTCGGCACCTTCAACTATACCGCCTTCGGTCGGATTGGCAACTGCGGTAACTGTGAGTGTACGGTTTTGGAAGTTAGCATATAACAATCTGTTTCCAGTTACTATGAACGAGTAATTTGCATCGGTCGAAACTTCTTCATCGTTTTCGGTCCAGTTTACAAAATTGTATCCTTCATTTGCAGTTGCAGTGAGTATTGCAGTTTGTCCGTAAATGTAATCTCCGGCACCTTCCACAGTTCCTCCTGCAATCGGACTTGAGTTTGCTAAGATTGTGTAGGTGTTTATTTCGAAGTTGGCAACCAGAGTTCTGTTGGCTATAGCTGTGAACCGATAGTCAGGATTTGTATATACTACAGAACCGTCTTCAGTCCAGTTTACAAATGTGTAACCTTCGTTTGCTGTAGCAGTGAGATATACAGTCTGACCGGGCACATATTCACCTGCGCCAGATATTGTTCCGCCTGCGGTCGGGTTGGCATCTGCTGTAATTGTGTAGCTGGTTGCACCAAAGTTGGCAACAAAGTTTCGGCTCGATGCCGCTGTAAATGAATATTCAGCATCGTTTGAAACGATAAAGCCGTTTTCGGTCCAGTTGACAAAAATGTAACCTTCGTTTGCCACTGCCGAAATTGTAACACTCTGTCCGTGTGTGTAAATGCCACCACCCGAAACTGTTCCGTACTCGGTTGGGTTTGCACTTACCGTAATAGTGTAGGTGTTGATTTCGAAGTTGGCGACCAAAGTTCTGTCGGTAGTTGCTGCAAACATATAGCTTGCAGTGTTCGAAACAACCGTACCGTCTTCAGTCCAATTGACAAATGTGTAACCTGCATTTGCGGAGGCTATTAGTGTTACATTCTGACCGTGCGTATATTCTCCGGCACCAGTTATTGTTCCGCTTTCAGCAGGATTTACACTTGCAGAAATTGTGTAAGTGTTGAGCTCAAAATTAGCGACCAAAGTTCTGTTTGCTGTCGCTACAAATGAGTAACTTGCATTTGTGGAAACTATATTGCCGTTTTCTGTCCAGTTTACGAATGTATAGCCTGTGTTTGCATTTGCAATGAGGACAACGTTCTCATTTTCCTGATATATACCAGCACCTTCTACAGAACCGCCTTCTGTTGGATTTGCAGTAACTGCAATTATGTATTGTGCAGCTTCGTCTTGTACAAAATATGCTATAAATTCAGCATTGGCATCAACCATGTAAGTTCTCTGTGCTGTAGTTACTCCGTCATTCCACTGAACAAAATGGTATCCATCATTTGCAGTTGCTGTAATGACAAGATTTGTCCCATAATTATAAAGGTCATTCTGAGAAGCTATGTCAATAGAAACATTTCCTCCTTCTGTCGGGTTTGCAATAGCAGTAACACTGTATGTGTTAATTTCAAAATTAGCGACCAAGGTTCTGCCTTCTGTTGCAGTAAACGAATATTCAGCATCTGTAGAAACCTCATTGCCATTTTCTGTCCAGTTTACAAAGTGATATCCAGTGTTTGCTACTGCGGTAAGAGTAACATTCTGTCCGTAAGTATAATCACCAGTACCATCTATTGTTCCACCTTCTACCGGATTTGCGCTCGCAGAAATATTGTAGGTAATTGCCTCGAAGTTTGCAACTAAAGTTCTGCTGTCTGTTGCAGTAAACGAGTATTCAGCATTTGTCGAGACAACCGAGCCGTTTTCTGTCCAGCTTACAAAGTTGTAACCAGTGTTTGCAACTGCCGAAAGAGTGACCGTCTGTCCATGGGTATAATTGCCTGCGCCATTAACAGTACCGCCATCAGCAGGATTTGCGTCTGCCGAAATAACGTAGGTGTTAATCTGGAAGTTTGCAACTAAGTTTCTATTTTCTGTTGCAGTAAACGAGTAGTTTGCATCTGTTGCAACTTCAACATCGTTTTCTGTCCAGTTGACAAATGTATAGCCTGTATATGCTGTTGCTGTAAGAGTAACGTTCTGTCCATAGTTGTAATTGCCGTTGCCAGAAACAGTACCACCCTCAACAGGATTTGCACTAGCAGAAATTGTGTAGCTTGTAATCTGGAAGTTTGCAACTAAAGTTCTATTTTCTGTTGCTGTAAACGAGTAGTTTGCATCTGTCGAAACTTCAGCATCGTTTTCTGTCCAATTTACAAAATCGTAGCCCGTATTTGCGATTGCACTTAGATTTACTTCCTGTCCAGATGCATAATTACCAGAACCATTTACAGTTCCACCTTCTGTTGGATTTGCACTTGCTGTAATTGTGTAGGTAATTGTTGCAAAGTTAGCAACCAATGTTCTGTTTTCTGTTGCAGTAAACGAATATGTTGCATTTGTTGAAACAATAGTGTTGTTTTCTGTCCAGTTGACAAATGAGTAATCAGCGTTTGCCGTAGCATTTAATGTCACTGTTTGTCCGTGAGTGTAAGTGCCGGCACCCGAAACGCTACCGTATTCGGCAGGGCTTGCACTAGCTGTAATAGTATAAGTGTTGATTTCAAAGTTGGCAACCAATGTTCTGTCATCATTTGAAGTAAATGAGTATTCAGCATCTGTAGAAACAACAGCACCGTTTTCTGTCCAGTTAGTAAAAGTGTAACCAGTGTTTGCTACTGCGGTAAGAGTAACATTCTGTCCGTATGCATAATTACCCGAACCGGTTACTGTTCCTCCTTCTGTTGGGTATGCACTTGCAGAAATATTGAAGGTAATTGCCTCGAAGTTTGCAACTAAGGTTCTGCTGTCTGTTGCAGTAAACTGGTAGGTTGCATTAGTTGAAACAGTATTGCCGTTTTCTGTCCAGTTGGCAAAGTTATAACCCGTATTTGCAACTGCCGAAAGAGTGACTGTCTGTCCATGAGTGTAATCGCCTGCGCCGTTAACCGTACCACCAGCAATTGGATTTGCATTTGCTGAAATTATGTAGGTGTTAATTTCAAAATTAGCAACCAATGTTCTATTTGCATTTGCTGTAAATGTGTATTCAGCATTTGAAGAAACAACCGAGCTGTTTTCGGTCCAGTTTACAAAGTGATAACCGGTGTTTGCGTTTGCTGTAAGGGTAACGTTCTGACCGTGGTTGTAATTGCCAGCACCAGAAACCGTTCCGCCATTGGTTGGGTTTGCGCTCGCAGAAATTGAGTAGCTGATAATTTGGAAGTTGGCAACCAAAGTTCTGCTGGATGTTGCTGTAAACGAATAGTTTGCGTTTGTTGAAACAATAGTGTTGTTTTCTGTCCAGTTTACGAAATTGTAGCCGTTGTTTGCCGTTGCTGTCAAGCTAACAGTTTGACCGTGAGTATAATTGCCTGCGCCACTTACTGTACCACCAGCAACTGGGTTTGCTGTTGCCAAGATATTGTAGCCAATAAGCTCGAAGTTAGCTACAAGTCCGCGGTTTCCTGTTGCAGTAAACTGGTAGGTTGCATTTGTTGAAACAGTATTGCTGTTTTCTGTCCATTTTACAAATGTGTAGCCGGTGTTTGCCGTTGCTGTAAGTGTTACCTGCTGTCCGTAGTCGTAAGAACCAGCACCTTCTACCGAACCTCCCTGAGTAGGATTTGCGGTAGCGGTTATTGTGTAGTGTTCGGCATCAAAGTGAGCGACTAAGTTTCTGTTGCCGTCAATTGTAAACTGATATGTTGCATTGGTTGACACAATGCTTGCATCTTCATCAGTCCAGTTTACAAACGAGAATCCCGGATTTGCATTCGCTGTCAACGATACATTGTTTCCGTATGTATATGGGCTGTTGTTTCCACTGATTGTACCGCTGTTTGCAGGATCAACGGTTGCAGTAACGTTGTAGGTACTTTGAGTGAAATTTGCAACAAGCGTACGGTCTGAATTAACGGTAAACTGATAGTTTGCATTTGTTGAAACAACCGTTCCATTTTCTGTCCAGCTTGTAAAGTTGTAACCAGCGACTGGCGTAGCCACAAGGTTTACACCTGCGCCCAAATTGTATGTTCCTGCGCCAGTCACCGTTCCTCCTGCTGCCGGCTGTGCGCTAGCTGAAATTGTAAAATTCGGAGTTTCGCGGATTACGGTTATACAATAGGTATTGTTTGTCTCATTTACATCTTGTCCGGAATAGTCAATCGAAAAACAAATATCGAAAGTTCCTGTTGCCAGCATTTGGTTCATTTGTTCTGCAGTTATAGTATATGAGAAACTTCTCCGATAGCCAACTCTTAAGGGATTTGATTCCGAAAGATTGATTGTGCGTTCATTCAATGTTTCCGAACTTAAATTCAAAGTTACTCCAAATGGTTGCGTTGCATCATCAGGTCCGTTGTTTGTTGCTGTTGCATACAATACAATATTATCGTTTGCGCCAATGGAAATAGCTGATCTAATTAAATAATTATCTTCGCCATATACTTTTGCCTCAAAGTCGGAAGACGGTACATACGGAGTGATACCATCTGAAACATAGAATGAGAGGTCAAAATTTACTGAATATGTATTCTTATAATCTCCACTTGTTCCATAGCTGTAATTCATGTTTATATAATCAGTTTCACTATAAGTGTCTGTATATAAATATTTTCCGTTGGCTCTTGCAACAGCCATGTTTGGAGTGAATTCCGAAGAAAGAATCGGTTCGCCGGAAGTTACATTATTGGAATCGAAAATTGTTTTACCATTAACGACTACAGCAATCCAGAAATTGACGCCTTCTTGTATTGTATATGGGGTATTAAGCTCAACAATGTGAGTCAAATCATAATCGTCATCAGTAAAGCTTTCCGATGTATAATTCTGTGAATATACTTCAGTACCCAGACAACTATTGATATTCGATGTATATCCGGGTGCTACTGTTAAAGCGGAATTAACGCTATTATTTTCGTATATCTTAATTGTAAAGCTATTATTGACATAGTCGCTGGAATTTTGTACACGTGCGCCATTATAAGTTTCGAATCTAACTTTTGTTACTTGGCTGCCAGCAGCAAAATTTCCATATTTTTCCGGTCTTATAATCACCTGATTGCCTGGTTCTAAGAAGAAAATATTATTAGGTGCCATATTTCCATACCATCTGTTAATATCGGCAATCGAACCATCGGGCTGGGTAACAGTAATAGTTCTGGTTTCAGAGCCTTGTGTTACGGTTATTGTGGCTTCCCTATCGGCACCGCTTATGTTTTCTGCTGCTGTGGCAGTAACTGTTGTTGTCGCTCCGCTTCCGCTTCCCGAATATGCCGAAAGGATTAGCCAACTTTCACTTGAACTAGCCGTCCATCCAGTAGGATTATTGTCGTTTGCCTTTACGGTGAAACTCTTATTGTCACCAGTTGCTTCAAAGCTAAGAGTTTCGGGAGTTACAATAAGCAACGAAGGATCAACGGTGCAGAATGTCAGCATAATGTCAAGAGAGTATAACTGTATAGTGGTATGTTCTGTATCAGTATAATATGCTCCTGAATTTAAAGTCAGATAATCTGTTCCCTCGGATGTGAAGGAATACAAGTATTTCCCGTCGAAAGCCACAGAACTTCCCTCAAAGTCATCAACAGAAATAGGTGCGCCATAATCGTTGTAATATGCACGAATAAGCGACTTGCCATTTGCAACCAGTACAACCCAGAAATTTTTGGTTTCATCAATAGTATAAGGTGTGTTGAGAATTATTTCCTGCTCTCCAAAATCGGACTGGATATAGTTCTGAGAATACACTTGAGTTCCCATTGCTCCTGCAATATTTGATGTGGAACCATTGCCGATCGATTCGACATTTCCGCCTTCAAAAATCTTTATTGTATAGCTGTTGTTTGTGTAATCGGTATAGTATGATGTCGAAGCACCGTCGAGTGTAGTAAATTTAACTTTAGTAATTTGATGACCAGAAGTATAATAGCCAAAACCTTCACCGCATATCACAACCATATTTCCAGGGTCAAGGTCTAGGAAAGTATCATAAGTGTCGGTTCCGAAACATCCCGGATCGTTAGGAATACCGCTTGGCTGGACAACGGTTACAGTAGCAGTTGCGCTTCCTTGCGTTATTGTTATGGTTGCAGTACGTTCCGATGCAGTAGTGTTGCGAGTTGCCGTTGCAGTAACAGTTGTGTTTGAACCGCTACCCGAACCCGTTTCTGGGGAAACTGTCAACCACGACTGGTTGGAAGATGCAGTCCACGACTGGCTTGATGCTGTGCTTGAACGTACCATAAAGGTTTTGCTTTCGCCAATGCCGGAAAGAGAAAGTGCGTTCGGAATAGCAAAGAGGCCTGCATTAGGTTCAATGCCAAATATTGCCGACTGGCTCTCGTTGAAAGTTCCGGCTCCGCTACCAATGTTTCCTGAACCTGGATTAAGGCTGGTAAGAGCAAAGAATCCGTCGCATGATCCGCCCCATCCCCAGTTGAAATGGAACTGGTCGTTGTTGTCGTATCCGTCGCAGATGAAGCAGTGTCCCGTACCTCCGCCTCTACCAGTATAAATGACAGGTCTGCTCGCATCAATTTCTGTATATATCATGTTTTTCCATACATCTTCATCATTGTAATCGCTTTTGTAGCAGCCGACGAGAGTGTTTTTGTAAAGGAAGAAGTTTTTTAATGCATATTCGGTAGTACCATTGTACGGACCGACGGTAACCGCACCGCTACCACCATGACTGCTAACATCATACGACATGTGAACAGCCACGCCGCAATGGTACATGAGGGTTGCAACCGCGTCCTTTTGTGCCTGTGTCGCCGAATTTGAATAGGAATTCAACATATTGTCCCAGTCGTAAGTTGTGGAACCGAAGTCAACACTTAATTCGCCAAACTTAGAATGTGTATATGTTTGCGTACCGTTACCTTGTGCGGGGTAGTTCCAATATTTCATCAGCTGTGCCATTGCAGTAGCTACACAGCCTGTTACCGTGCGCTCGTCTTCGTCGTCATCGTACGGACAAAGAGCGTTGTATGGAAAGCCTTGGTTCCATTTTGTTTGAATAAGAGCATTTACCGACCCGTTTTGCTTTGATAAAACTGGCGTGCCGCTTATCAGCTTTCCCCATTTTGTAGCTATTTCATCCGAAGCTGCGACACCGTTTGCAATACCAAGGTTAATGTCTTGTTCGTAGCTCTGAAGCCATTCTTGCAAGTTTACTGGAATGTTTGCAGTGTCGAAATTGCCCTCGTCAGAGTAGCCCAAAATTGGCGTTGCAATGTCGTCGGCAGACACGATTACAAAACCGCCGTCGGTGTTGAAGATATAAAACGTTGTAAACTCAGTTTGTGATGTAACATCACTGAATGTTGCGCGAGTTGGTTTCCCGAGATTCTGTTCCCAGAATGTCTGTGCCACGTTTCTGGCAGTCTCAACATCAACATGTTTTGCAAATATCGGCAAGGTGAACAGTACCAATAATGCTAGCAATGATAACTTTCTCATCTGTTACTTTTTTTATTCAAGGACCTCAAAAAAGCTGTTGTCTGCTAAAAACGGGAAGTCCTTTGCCGAAATTAGCAGGCGAAAATAAAGAACAAAGGTAATGAAATTTTAGATTTTAAATTAACGAAATACGATTTTTTTTGAATTTGACGACACACAAAAAGGTGTTCTCGCGGTACTCGAACAAAAAAAGGTGTCGCTACGCGAGAACGGTTAAGGAATCGCTGTCGCGAAAAATCAAACAAATTGGGACAAATCTTACAAATATTTGTCAGATTTGACTACGTTGATTGTATAGCAATTCTGTCCGAAGGGCACTCCTAACCCCCGAAATGCAGCAGGCATTGAAACAGCGTCGGGCTTTAAGCCTTTTAGCCTGCAAGCCTGTTATCCATAACCCAGAAACGGCGGAGCCATATAAACGGGCGCCAGCCCACAGAAACAGCGCAGCGTAGAAACTTAGAAACGGCGGAGCCATATAAACGGGCGCCAGCCCACAGAAACAGCGCAGCGTAGAAACTTCGAAACAGGCGTCAGCCAAATTTTTTTTCCACATTTCACAATTATATGTACCTTTGCAGTTTGTCTTATTTTACAAATATGTACACACTATTTTTAAAGGAAATAAAAGGCTTCTTCAGTTCGACTATCGGCTATCTGGTAATTGCCGTCTTTTTGCTGATTGTGGGGCTGTTCATGTGGGTTTTCCCAACAAACTTTAATATCTTTCAGGTAAATGCGGCGAATATCGACACGCTGTTCCTGATTTCGCCGTGGGTGTTCCTCTTCCTCGTGCCTGCAATCACGATGAATATGTTCGCCGATGAACTTCGCACAGGCAACATGGAACTTCTGCTCACCCGTCCAATATCAGAGTTCAAGATTGTGATGGCAAAGTATCTCGCCGCCGTGGTGCTGGTGCTGATTGCTTTGCTACCCACGCTGTTGTTCCTCGTTTCTGTACACAATCTGGCAGATCCGGTCGGAAATGTTGACTACGGAGCAATAGCAGGTTCGTACATCGGACTGTTTTTCCTCGGTGCCGTGTATGCTTCGATAGGCATTTTCGCAAGTTCGCTGTCGAAAAATGTAATTGTGTCGTTCCTGCTCGGAATCGTTTTCTGCTTCCTGTTCTACCTCGGATTCGACCTTTTGTCGGACTTGGTTTCAACTGGAACGGGAACCGACTTTGTAAAATCGCTGGGCATAAACGACCATTACAGCTCAATTAGTCGTGGCGTTGTCGATTCGCGCGACATCGTTTATTTCCTCAGCGTGATAGCGGTTTTTGTATTCTTTTCTAAACTCAGACTTGAAAGTCGCAAATGGTAGGAGGGTAAAGTCATGACAAAAGAAATAGAAAACAAGAAATCATTTTCGCAGATGCGCCGCCAGAACCGCAACCAGAATATTTTTCAGGCTGTGCTGATATTGGCGTTGATAGTTGTATTGAACATTTTATCGACACAGGTTTTCTTCCGTGCCGACCTAACCAAGGAAAAACGCTTCTCCATATCAGACATCTCGAAGCAGGTGCTCGATAGCATTGATGACGATGTTTACATTGAGATATTCCTCAAGGACAACGACTTGCCATCGGAACTTGTCCGCTATCAGCGCACCGTGGACGACTTTTTGAAGAACCTCTGCCGTTATTCAAACAATATCCGCTACGAGTTCAAGAATCCGTTTACCGAACATAGTGGCGAGGAGCAAGGTTTTGTGCAGAAATGGTTCGGTTTCCTTTCCGATGAGGAGGAAGTTGACCCTATGGAGAAGAAGAAAATATTTGCCCAACTTTATAACAAAGGTTTGAATCCCACATACATAGTGCAGGAAGAAGGCATGGGCGGTTCCGAAAAGATAATTTTCGCTGGAGCATTGGTAAAGTACAAGGAAAAGGACTTTCCTGTAAATCTGCTTACCAATAGCGTTTCGGGCAACAAGCCATATACAATGCTCAGTTCCACCGAATTGGAGCGCGAGTTTGTTCATGCGCTGTGGATGCTTTCAAGTCGCAAGATACATAAGGTCGCCTTCCTCGAAGGTCACGACGAGCTTGATGAGAACCGCACCTACGATATAATGACTTCGTTGTCAAAATATTACCGCATAGAGCGAGTGAACATGAACGGAAGTCTAACTGCTCTTGACGAGTATGGTTGCGTGGTGATTGCCAAGCCTCAGAAAAGGTTCAACGAGCGCGACAAGTACATTATCGACCAGTACATAATGAACGGCGGAAAGGTCATCTGGCTGGTTGAGTGGATGAACTTCGACATGGACAGCCTCAACACCAACCCAACCGCTATGGCATTGATGAACGACATCAACCTCAGCGACCAGCTTTTCAACTACGGCGTGCGCATCAATCCCGACCTTATTCAGGACTTGCGTTGCCTGCAGATTCCAGTATGCGTCAACACAGTGGAAGGCAAGCCACAGTTTGAGCCAAAGCCGTGGTACTACTTCCCGCTCATCGTTCCCGACACTCTGCTTGATCACCAGCTTGTTAAGAATCTTGATGTTATGCGTACATGCTTCGTCAGTTCGATTGACACGGTAGGAGAAGATCCGTTGGTGAAAAAGACGATTTTATTACGAACATCGCAGTACGCAAAAGCCTTGTCGCATCCAGTTGAAATCAGCCTCGACATACTTCGCGAAAAGCCTGAAATGTTGACATTCAACAAACCGAATATGCCAGTTGCTGTGCTTCTCGAGGGCGAGTTCAAGTCGAACTTTGCCAATAGGCTTCCACCCGAATTGGCTGACAACAAGGATTTTAAGTTCAAGGAACGAAGCGTTAAAACGCAGATGATTGTCATTTCCGATGGTGACTTTATCCGCAACGAAATCAAGCGCATGGGCGACAAGGTTCAACCTTACCCTCTCGGCTACGACAAATACTACGATGCTCAATACACGCCCGGAAATACTCAGTTCATAGTAAACTGCGTTAACTACCTTTGTGCCGATGAGGGACTTATATCGTTGAGAATGAGGGAACTCAAGAGCCGTACGCTGAACGCTACGAAAGTAAGGGAAGAAAAGGCGATGTGGATTTGCATCAACCTCATTATACCGATACTTATCGTGTTGCTGATAGGATTCACAATGATAGTAATGCGCCGAGTAAAATATTCGAAAAAGGAAAAATAGAACGACATGAAAAAAACTAACTTATTGTTACTGATTGTAATCGTAATTCTTGTTGGAGTTTCGATAGCAATATATTTTGTAAGGAACTACGATTCGCAGAGCACATTGCGCGACTTTGCCGTAGAAGATACCGCCTCGATAAACAAGATTTTCCTTGCCAATAAGAGCGGTTCGGCAGTTACCCTCGAACGCGCTGGCGACCATTGGACTGTAAACAAGCAATATACTGCCCGTCGCGATTTTGTCAACAATCTGCTTACGACGATAAAGAAAATTGAGGTAAGTTCGCCTGTGTCATCGGCAAAGATGGACAGAGTTATGAAAGACCTGGCTGTTCAAGGCATAAAGGTTGAAATATATCAGGACGATGAACTTGTTAAGACTTATTATGTCGGTGGTGTAACCGAGGACAACAATGGAGCCTACATGATTTTGGAAAACTCTGATCGTCCGTTTATATTGACGCGACCAGGATTCACAGGTTATCTTCCTGTGCACTATCTTCCTGAACTTTCGGAATGGCGCGAGCGCATTGCCTTCAACTACAATATCGAGGACATAGCAAAAGTTTATGTTGAATATCCAGACAAGAGCGAATCGTTCATTGCCGAGCGACTTGGTGAAAACAACTACAACCTTAAGAACATTGACGGTAGCAGTATTGATGTTCCATTTGACACTTTGCGCGTAAAGGAATTTGTCAGCAGGATAAAGTTTGTCGGTTTTGAAACTTTCATACTCGACAGCCTGCAGGCACAAAAGCGCGACAGCCTTCAAAAAACCGAAATGATGGCATCATTCACAATCGAGGACAATACAGGAGCAAAGAGCAAACTTGTAACCTATCGCCGACCAAACACCACAGGTCTTTTCGACCCGCAAGGCAATATTTTTGAATACGATGTCGACAATCTGTACGGAATAATTGATGGTGAGGTTGTCATTTTGCAATACCCAATCATCGATCCTATAACATTTTACAAGTCGGATTTCTTTGGTCAGAACAATCACGAAGCCGTAAGGTTCAAGGAGGTACAGACACCTTAATGGATTTACGAATTGGCTACGCCGAGCTAAAGGTTACGATTTTTGATTTACGATTGTTCCTACTCCTAATGTCATTCTGAACATGAACCATCGCAAAGCATTGCGATGCTACAGTTTTCCAAAATCTTTTTCCTTCCTGCTCTTAGTAACGCCGTATTTGCAAACTTTTTCTGAAACTGGTGATTGCTCATGCTTTCCAATTCATCTGGCGAGAACGCTTTGATTTCAGGCAGAATGATGCCGTTTTTCTTTGGAACAGAAAAATTGTGTGGACAGCAGTCCTGACATGCATCACAACCATAAATGCGGTTACCCTTTGCCTGCCTTACATCATCGTCGATGCTATCCTTCTTTTCGATGGTCTGGTACGAAATGCACTTGTTCGCATTTATGCCATCGAAAGAGAGAGCCTTTGTTGGACAAGCCTTTATGCATGCATTGCAACCGAGACAAGTCTGGTTTAGCGGTTGGTCGTAGTCGGATTCGAAATTTACAACCAATTCGCCGATGAAAACGAACGAGCCAAACTTTGTATTAATGATACATTTGTTTCGTCCGATGAATCCCAATCCTGATTTTTGTGCAAAGTACCTTTCAAACAATGGTGCAGAATCGACAAACGCACGACCATCAGCCTGTGGGCAAACTTTTTTTATTTCCTCAAGCATCTGGTTCAGCTTTTCCTTCAAAACAAAGTGATAGTCGCGACCAAGAGCGTATTTTGCAATCCTTATATCATCGCGGTCCGGTTTTTCATCGGTATTGTAGGAATATAGCACCGAAATTACCGACTTTGCACCTTCGACAAGCAAGCCCAAGTCGCTACGCACATCAATGTTGCGTTCCATGTACGACATTCCAGCGTTTCGCTCCGCTGCTAGCCAAGATTTTAATGCCGAAATCGTGTCGTTGTCAACCTCCGAATTGCTAATGCCACATGCATCGAAGCCAACCGCTTCCGCTATGTCCTTCACCAAATTGGAATTGACAAACATTCTAATCGTTTTTGTAGGTTTTTCCCTCGTAGTAAATGTTTTCCGACTTTACACCAAAGGAATATCTGACAGCATCGCCAGTAAGTTCAAAATCGGTAACTTTCTCGTATGAAATGATTTCGGTTTTGTTGCCATCAAAATACTTCAGATTTCCCATTTGGTCAAGGTAGGCAACACAATGGTTGTTTATGAAATATTTTTTGGGAATAAAACTTTCGAGTGTGTAAACTTTCCCCTTGATATATGCCTTAAAGTAATTTTGTACGCCAAAAACCATTATTCCATCTTCTACATCGTAGAACTCAGGTTCATCGAATGAAATTGTGCGAGTCTCAAAGTCTTCAAAGACTTTCAAATATGACGATGCATCAACATATGCCACAAATCTGTCGCCGCATTTGAAAGTATCCGGCACAAAATCTTCCAAATCTACAAATTCGTTCCTGTAGAAAGCATGAAAACTGCCTGTGCTTGCATCAACAAAAGCAATTATATCGCGACCCAATGCAATTCCACCAAGATTTTTCCCATATATAATCTGCTCAATCTCACCGAGGTAAAAAGCATTCAGATTTCCATTTACATCAATGAAAACAGCAATGTTTTCGCCAACATTCACAAACGATGGTTCTCCTGTTGAAAGCACGTCGTCCAAGGTGTACTTCTTGCCGTTCCAATAGCACATCAGCATGTGTTGCATATCATCGTACCACACAACAATGTCATCGTCGGCCCAATATTTTGCCATGCTTGCGCAAAGAGTGTGGAAATTGCCGTCGTCGAAAACCTTGAGCTGGGTATTCATCGTGAACGAAATAAGGTTGTCGGTCACAACATAGTCCGACACGAAACTGCTTGCACTGTGCAGAAAATGATTGTGGTAGATTTTCAATCCGCCCGAATTGTCAACATACACAAATGAGTTGTTGCCTACGCCATAAGATTTTGCTGGCTGGTGGTCTATCTGCTTTGTGTTGTCATTGTCGAAAACCCATATATTGCCAAGGTAATCGTTGTAGAACGATATTCCTTGCGGGCGGGCAGAAAGTCCGCACAGCAACAACAAAATGACAATATTGCAGGTAACAAACCTCATTACAAAATGTTTTACCTTGCAAAAATACGAAAATTTTTGTTTGTGCAAAGGGAAATCTTATTGTCTCGTCAACTGCTTGTATTTTGTCAGTTTTTTCATGTAGTCAACCTTGTCATCGGCTAGTTGGCTGTGTGCCTGTTGCAGCAAGGTCTGTGCTTCGAGTAGTTCCGACATGCTTATCATTCCGGCGTTGTAATTGTCGGTGCTGAGGTTGAGGTTTTCGGTAGCGGTTTCGGTGGTTTGCTGCGACAAAAGCACTTGTGCATATGCTTCGCTTAGGTCGTTCCATGCCATCTGCATTTGCAGAAGCATCTGCTCATCAAGGTCACGACGTTGATTTTCGGCTTTGGTGCAGTTGAGTTCCTGCTTCTTTATTTCGTACGACTTTTCCCACCAGTCCGAAATTGGAATCGAAAGAGTTGCGAAAACCAGTCCGTTGGTCTTGAACTTATCCATCAATGTGTTGCAAGTATAACCTGCACCAACGGCAATTTGCGGTAATGCCTCACCAACGATTAGTTTCTTTTTCAGTCGTTCGGCATCGGTACTAAGGTCAAGAAGCTGGTACTCGATACGACCTTTGACTGCTTCGGTGTGGTTGACATGGTAGATGTTTGGGTTTGGTATTTCGCCTATGCTGTCGGAAAGCACTAGGTTTTCATCGTATGGAATTCCAATGTGCTGGCACAAAGCCGATTTTGCAAGACGAATGCCATTGTTTAGCTTCATTTCGTTCGACTTCATTTCCGATTGCTTCAATGTCACTTTAAGCAAATCGTTCTTGTGGATTACACCAGCATTTACGGCTCCCGATGCATCGCGGTAAAGCGTGTCAAGAAGTTGGTTGACAGAAGCAATAATCTTTTTCTTTTCCTGCAATGAGATGATTGTCCAATAAAGTTCTACGGTTTTTAGATCGGTTTCGTCCCGAGCGATTTCGGTCTGCAGTTTTGCAGCCTCAACGCCAAGTCTTGCCAATTTGTTGCCGTTTACAATTCGTCCGCCTACAAACACAGGTTGCACAGCCATAACTCCGCCAACAATTCCGTCGTCGAGACCTTTTACATTTATGTCGGCATTCAGATATGGGCCATAAACGTTGTATAATGTCGTGAATACATTGTTCATCGCCAAGTTGCCGAAGTCGACATTTACATTGCCTTTGCCCATGTCCATGTCGAGCAGCGGGTCGGTTGCCTTGAATGCTCCACCCTTGATGCTTACCTGCGGGAAATATTTTGTGAAAACGCCCTTCTTGGTAAGTTCGGCTGCCTTTATGTCGAGTTCAGCGTTCTTTATCTTGGCGTTGTTTTCGATGGCGAGGCGTTTGCACTCATCAAGCGACAAAGTATTGGCAATAGCATCATTCTCTCCAGATTCGAATGTTGTTAATTCGTTCTGAGCCAACAATGTGATGCTGAACAACAATGCGGATAATATGGCGGTCAGTCGTTTCATTCTCCTTTTTGTTTGTAGATTTGCCAGTATGCCACTGGAAGTACGGTAACAATCAGCGGCAACGAGAATATTGTACCAAAACAAATAACCACGCCCATAGGCATCCAAAGCGAGGTGGCTGCAATAATCATCGGGATTACACCTAATGCTGTAGTTGCCGAGGTGAGGAAAATAGGTCTCATACGGCGTTTGCCGGCTTCGAAAGCAGCTTCCTTGGCGGTCTTGTGCCCTTCGCGGCGAAGCGATTCGGCATACTCGAACATAATGATTGCATTTCGCACAATTACACCTATTAGACTTACAATTCCCAGTACTGCCGTAATGCTAAAGTCGAGCCCGAACATCCAAAGCCCTGTAAATGCGCCGAATATGCAAATCAAACTTGATGCAATTGAAAGCACAGCCATGTCAATTTTTGCAAAATGATAGAGTAGGAAGATGAACAGCACCAGCACGGCAGCAATAATTGAAATCACAATCTGTGGAATCATTGAGTTGTTGGCTCCTGTAAGTCCGCCATATTCAATGTTTATGCCTTCGGGCAAAGTCGGACGTATATTGTTGTCCACGAACTTTGTTACCTGCTTCATGCTTACTGGCTGGCTGCATCCGTATTTCAGGTCGCAACCAACTGTTATTGTACGAATGCTATTGTAGCGTGTGATGGATGACTTGCGCCATTCTGGTTCTATATCAGCGACTTGTCTCAATGGTACCCAGACACTTGGCATTGCTGTAGGAACAAGCATATTTTCGAGTGTACGTATCTTGCTGGTGTCGGAAACCTGCGAATAAAGCACCACAGGAATCTTGTAGTCGCCTTCCCAAACCGATGTAAGCGTTTGTCCGCCAAGTGCGCCCGACAGGAATATTGAAAGCATGCTTTGGGTAATGCCAAGTTGCGAGGCTTCATCGGGTTTGAGGCGTATTTTTACATTTGGAGTTGATTCATCGTAGTCGGAATGTACCCAAGTAACTTCGGGCAGGGTGTTCATATAAGCCTTCAAAGTGTCAGCTACGGCTTCTATTTCTTGCAAGTTGTCTCCGCTTATGCGAACCTCGATAGGGTTCTTAACTGCTTGATAGTCCATTTGTTTGAAACGAACATAAGCATTCGGGAAATAGTTTTCGTATTTTTCTCCGTATTCTTTCAGAATTTCGAGAGTTGCTTTTTCGCTGATGGTATTGACGATAAACTGTGCGTAGCTTTTCTTTCCCATCTGCGGTGCGTAAGTGGCATGGAATCGCGGCGATGCGCAACCTACAAACGATGTTACTGCTTTTACGCGACTGTCGGCATTAAGGATTTTTTGCAAGCTGTCAACAACTTCGGCTGTCTGTGTCAAGCTACTTCCTTCGGTAAGGTGTATTTCAACGGCAAAGCTGTCGCGGTCGGCCTTGGGAAGCATTTGTATGTTCATTCTTGTGAACAGGAAAATACCCAAAGCAAAGGTCAAGAAGAATATCAGCAATACCGTCTTTGGGAAGCGGAAACACAATGTCAAAAGTTTTTCAAACGAATTTTGCAGTAGGTCGAAGAACTTGTTTTGTGCTCTTTCGAATGCGCCCACATTGTCGCCATGCTTTCTGATGAACTTTGTGCAAAGGTAAGGCGTAATCCATACTGCATAGAGTAGAGAAATAAGCAGTGCAAACGCTATTGTCCATGGGAAAAGTTTCACAAAGTCGCCAAGCGGACCATCGATAATTCCTATCATCGGGAAGAACATGGCGCATATTGCAATTGTGGCGAGCAGTGTGGGAACAAACAGTTCCGTTGTGCTTACCGATGCCGAGAACCATCGCGAATGTCCCTTTTGCTGGTAGTCGGTGTAGCCATCAATTACAATGATAGAGTTATCGACAATCATTCCGAGGACAACTATCAATGCTGCAAGTGTAACGGTATTTAGTTCAATACCAAATAGATACATAAGTCCAAGAGTGATGGCGGTGCAAATTGGAACACCAGAACCTGCCACTAATGCGGTTCGCAGAGGGAACAGCAAAAGCATCACGGCGATAACGACCAGCATTGATTCCACTAGGTCGCGCAGGAATGAAATGACCGACTTGTCAACCACTTTTGGCTGGTCGGTTATGCGTTGTAGGTTTACATCGGGCGGAAGTTCGTGGCGCATTTCGTCAAGAATCTTTTCTACCTTTTCGCCAAAAGCAACGATGTTGTTTCCTGCGCACATTTCCATCGAGATTATTACACAGCTTTTGCCGTTGTACTCGATGTAACTGGATGGTTCGGCGTAGCGGCGTTCAATTTCGGCAATGTCGCGAAGGCGAATTGAGTTGCCATTCGGGTCGGCATATACAATTTGTTCGCCAATGGCATATTCAGAATCGTAAGGTATTGCTATGTGTATCTGCGAGTTGCCAGAGTTTTCCTCGATGTTTCCACCTATGGTACGGAAACCCTGTGTTGCAAGTTCGGTAAGCAAAACCTTTTGGTCTATTCCGTATGCGGAAAGTTTTTCAGCATCGATGCTGACTGCAATTTCTTCCTTTTGTATGCCGAATGTCTTGAGGTTTCCCATTTCGCGGATTGAGCGCAGTCGGTCGCAAATCTGTTCCGAATAGCTTTCGAGTTCTCGTGGGGTGCGCTGTTCCGATTCAACGGCAAGAAGCATCGATGAGGTGTTGCCAAAGTCGTCAACAACAACAACTTCCAGTACACCGGCAGGCAACGATGTGGTCTTGAACAGCTTTAGTCCGTGGCGGATTTTTGACCACACGGCATCCTTGTCGTTTATTGTTGGTTTCAGTTCAACAAACACATATACGATTCCGTTTTCAGAAATGGAATATGTGCCGTCCTTGTCGATTTCCTGATAGGTAAAAAGAAAACGTTCCAGTGGTTTTGCCACCTGCTGTTCCACTTCCTGTGCCGATGCTCCTGGGTATATTGCTGCTACAACGCCTTGACGGATAGTGAATTGTGGGAATTCATCCTTGTTTAGGTTTGGCAGACTGAATATTCCAAACGCCACAAGAGCGGCGCACACAACAAATATTATGTTGTGGTGCTGCATTGCCGACTCTATGTGATTGCGCTTCTTCATTATTGTTCGTTTATTCAGTCATCTTGTTTATTTCAACCTTGGCGTTGTCGTATAGTTTCTGGTAACCTTCGGTGACTATTGTATCGCCTTTGGCAATGCCATCTGTAACCAGTACGCCATCGGCAACATATTTGTTAGATGTTATGATACAGCGTTTTGCACGACCGTTTTCAATTTTCCAGATTCCGATTCCACCTTGCATTGTCTGCACTGCCCTTGATGGGACAACATAACCAGTGTTTTCGGGTTCGTCCATTGTTACCTTGCAGACCATTCCTGGCAACAGCTTGCTGTGGTCGCCTTTGAATATGCATTTTACATCGTAGCTGTGCGAAAGTATATTGGCCTCGATACCTCGTTCAATCACTTCTGCCTCAAAGACTTCATCATCGGCAGCAGGTACTGTTACAATTGCTTTCTTGCCAATGTTTATCTTCGAAATTTCATTTTCGGGGATTGATGCTCTTACTTTCAGTTGACGGATATTCATCAGTTTGAAAGCCTGTTGTAGTGGCGAAACATTGCTTCCTGGTTCTATGGTGCGGCTACCTATAACGCCAGATGCTGGCGAGTAAAGGTCGCAATGTTGTAGCGCTTCTTTCGATATTTTTTCCATCGATTGTGCCTGAGCTAGTTTAGTTTGGATTTCCACCCATTTTACTTCTGGCAGACTTCCGTTGTCGTGAAGTTGTTTTGCACGGCGGTAACCGTCTTCAGCTTGTTCCAAAGTGGATTTTGCTGCATCGTATGAACTTTGCACCGAGGTTTTGTCAAGACGGGCGAGCAATTGTCCTGCATGAACATTGTCGCCAACCTTTACGAATACATCCTTCACATTTCCGCCAGCCTCAAAACTCAAGGTTATTGCTTCCGATGCCTCGATCGTGCCTACGTATGTGCGTTTTTCACCGAAGGTTTCGGTGTCGGCAACCATTGCATTTACGGAAATAACGCGTTCTTCGGCGACTTTTTCCTTGTCATTGCAGCCCGAAAGCAAAATTGTTGCTAATATTAATATATAGGTCAATCTTTTCATTATTCTATTTCAGTAACATTATCCTCGATGAGGTATTTCATTTCTTCATGAATGTCGAAGTCGCCGATGGTTTCGTTCGGAAGCCTCATGTAAGTGCCTTCGGCGGCGGCGAGTAACTTGCCGTTTTGGTCGTAAATTTCACCGATTCCCACAAAACCACGCGCTGAATCCTGTGCCAGTCTTGCCACTCCGCGCAGTTGTTCGCCAATCGGCATTGGACGGCGGTATTTTACTGTGATTGTGGTGGTTACAGCAAGGCTTTCGGGTTCCTTTATCCACAAAACGCGACCGATAAGTTCATCGAGCATAGCGGTTATCATTCCACCGTGTACGCGTCCGGGGTAGCTTTGGTGTTCGGGACGGAATGTGAATAGTCCGCGCAGTTCGCCGTTCTCCATTTCGTAGAACATGGCCTTTACGCTGGCAGGGTTGTCCATGCCACAGATTATGCACGATTTGCTATTGCGCTGTTTCTTTAATACCTTCATCTTGTTTTGCTTAAATTATTCGAGTTTCATCCAGTACATGCTTCGTCCGAAAATCGGCAAACCAATATATCCGCGGACTTTCAGTTTCTTGTCAGTTTCAAACTTGGCGTATGCCTTGTACATTTCTCCTTCGACTGGATTGTATATTTCGCCACCCCATTCATCGTCGTCGGCATCGTACTTGAAGTTGTGCAGAAGCACTATCTTGTCGGCAGGAGTGTCGCGTTTGCCTGGGTCGGGATTCATGACATCTGTCTTTGGCGTACCGTCCTCGAAGTTAGGATTTTGCATCCATATAATCTTGCCTTCGAAATTTCCGTTTGGCAGACGGGTTACTTTAACCTTCGAAACTTCCTTCTTTTCCACAACGAGGTAAGTTCCGCATATCTTTTCTGCCTTGCTTTGCGAAAATGACGGAATCGCCATTGCTATCGCTATTAAAACAATCGCTAATTTCTTCATATTTAATCGTTTAGTTTTGCTATGGTTATTGCATTGTTGCTTCTGATTGTACCAACGGCGCCAGTTTCCGATTCAGTGAAATAGCCGGAATAATTGTCATCAAAGACAATCGTGTTGTCCTGGAGTTTACCCTTTGCCGTATATGTTATTTTTGCCTTACCATTAATGATGGTGTCTAGTTCAATTTTTTTCTCGTAGGTGTATTCGTCAATGGAAATTTCTTTGCCCGAAATTTCACCGCTTAGACGCTTGATTTCACCATCGATACAAGTTTTTATTATTACAACCTTGCCCTTATCTTCGCCTTTCATTATTTGCATTTGTCCCATTTTGTCGGTAATTGGAACATCAACACCAGTTACAAGCATACCTATGTTTATTTTTCCATCACTCTGGTATGTGTATTCGCCGACAAATGGGCGTGGGTTTGTCTTGCACGATGCAAAGAATGCTGTTATTATTAGCGTTGCAAGTATTACTGTTATAATTTTTGCTTTCATTTTGTACTATTTTTGTATTTTAGTCTAAATGTTTTCTATTGGTTTGAATATTATCTCGTCTATCATGTAGTCGAATGATTTTTTGTACTTGTCGTAGAGATTGAAAATGAAGAATGGGAATTCTAGCGCCGATAGCATCATCATAAGTGCATCAATGTACTGTGAGGCATTCAAGTCCGACTTGAACAGCCCTTTATTTTTGCCCGAAACGATTATTGCCGTAAGTTGTTCCTTTTCCCAGATTACAAGGTCGTTGTGAACCTTGCTGAAACATTCCATGAGTTGTTTGTCACCGCTTTCCAGCACTCTGTTTTTCAATGCGTTGTGGTACGAATAGCTACTGTTCATGCTTTGCATTCTTTCCATTGCATACCTCTTTATCTTTTCAGGTTCGGAAAGGGACAAGTCGTTTATTATTGTAAGCAGGTCGGTGCGGACTTTCTCGACTTCGTTTTCGAGAATCGAGTTCATCAGGTTCAGTTTGCTGGAAAAATGGTAGTAAACGCTACCTTTGGCGTGCTTCGATTCCTTTGCAATCCTGTCCATCGAAATCTTGTTGAAACCGAAGCGGCAGAAAAGTTTTTCTGCAACATTCATTATATCAGCCTTTACGCCTATTGTTTTCTGCATGGCAATCTAAATCTTTGTACCAATTTTCAAATTCGGTGCAAAAATATATTGTCCTTTTTTTGTGTGCAAATTAAAAATGCAGTTTAACAAAAAATTAAGGGGAGGAGGGAATAAACGTAAAATTATCACTATAATCTAGTGCGTTAAAATTTTCTACAACCCAAACTGACTTCGGGGAAAAATTATTTATTGATAAACTTGACGATACAATCAATGAATTCCAGTACATTGTATTATCGAATGTACCATTGAAATCGTCACGCATGATTTGCACATAATTTTCGTTGGTCTCGGGAAATTGTGCAAATACGCGGCAAACTAAAGAAATATTTGTTATTAGGAGCAAAAAGGACTTAGTTTCCGTTGATTTTTTTTTATCTATTTAACTTTTTGGCGTCGTAAGTATATGTAGGGTTGAATCCAAGGGCGGCTCCATCGATGAAGTAAACATATATACTGTCGGTGTAAATTGTTCCCCCTTTTAAAATGTGATGTCCTGAATCATCATAAACTTCAATTTTCCCATCTTCATACACGTATTCTATTATTTCATTGTCCCTATTGGAAAAGGAAGATGGAACTATGTTGTATAATCGCAATCCGCAATCCATGTATTTTTCGATAGAAAAGGACACTTTGTAGGTGGTGTCTTTCGAGTATAAACTACATCTTATTTTCCCTTCATAGTCGCCAAGCCAGCCTTCCCTGTAGTCGACACCAAAATCGTATGTTTGCGTCTTGATGCCGTTGTATATTATGTGTTTTCCATATTGTTCCCAAATGTATTCAAAGTTTATGGTGTTTCCATCGAAACTGCCACGTATTATTGGCCGGTTTTGGCTGTCACCGTTAATGAGTGTGTCACTGAACGTATTGTCGTTCTTGCAGGCGACATAGCAGTTGTGCCCTATACTTTCTTCGATAATGTGTAGCAGGTTGTCGCAAGAATTTACTGCGTATACTTTCAATGTAGTTTGTGATGTGTCGGTGTGCGGATTTTCGGAGTTAGTGTTGCTTGTCATAATTTTTGTGCAAGTGTATTCTCCAATCCAAGCTGCTCTCATGTCGACAGGGTCATTTAAGGTGCTGTCAAATATGCAAGAACCGTCATCGACCTTTGCGGAGGGGTCATAGTTCTTTGCACTTGGATTGGTGCAGCCTTCTTTTTTGTTGCAACTGGCTAGCAAAACGACAATCAACAAAATGTTTGCAATTATATAATGTATTGTTTTCATATTGACTATTTTATTGGGTTAATATCATTTGTTTTGTTTCAATTTTGCAAATATATAAAAAATATTCCAAGGTCCAGTGTCCCATTTTCCTAAAAAGTGGAATTGGTGGAATAAAAAAGGATGGTGTAATACCTTCCAAATTTATTAGTGTCCGCTAAATCTTAAGATGTCATTCCACTACCTTTTGTTCACGCAGCAAAGCCAGTAATGACTGATACAAAAGTCAAACTATTGTGATTCTTTTGTTAACATATATAGCTTCTCCAAAAATGGGTAATGATGATTTTAATTACATTTTGGCAATGTGTTAACGATTAACATAGAGTTTGCCCCAACTTCAATAGTTCCGACAATCTCAAAGATTTCAGCATTAATATACATAGCATTACCATTATTGATATTAATAGAAGTTCCTACGGGTATATAAACATTTTCTCCAATATATGATTTGTTATCAGTAAAACTAGTAATATTTACCGTTGAATTAGAGAAATAACATGATTTATATTCTTGAATTTCATTTTCAATTGTCCAATGGACTCTTCCCAGTTGTTCTGGTGTAATTGCATCAAGACCACTATAATCCATAAGATTATTACTGCATATTATATTTTCGTCCCAAGCATCACAGCACGGATCATAACTATAATTGTTAATAATTTCATTACGGGAAGGAGTGTCTGAGCAGTAATCATCTTCATTAGCGCATGCACCATTGCCTGTTAGTAACGTATGTTTAAGACTAAAATTATGACCAATCTCGTGATTTAATGTTTGCGCATTAACCCATAAACCAGTTTCTATTCCTCTCCCATTTCCAATATCACCTAAATATTTTTCCCACGCGCCCTTTATCTCAACCCATCTATATCCATCCATATTTGCATGTCCACCACCAACTGTTCCGTTTGAATTGTTGAAAAATACATTTATACATTCTCCTTTATTTTCTCCGTATGTTCCATTTGGTATGGAAGGATAAAAATAATAATTGTTGTTTTCATGAAAAAATACTCCATTCAGAACATACCTATATTTTCGTGCAATTACATTTGTTGAATTATTAGGAGGCAAATGCATCTGACTATTAGTGGAAAGCCTATAATTTGCTGTTTTTATTAATTGTTCAGCATAGTCATATCCCGTGTAATTAGAATTGCTATTGCCATCATTGGTCTTTGTAAAATTTCCAGGATAATCGGGATGATTCGGACTCCTAAGCATATAATGGATATTTACTCTTATATATTTTATTGGAGTATTACTATCAGGAATATAATCCGAGGAATTTGGAATATTTGATGATGTTTTTGATTCTTCTTCAGAAATATAATATTCGAATTGTCCGTATGAGCAAATAGACACTACAAAAATTTGAAATATCATAAATAATACTTTTTTCATATTCTCTAATTTTTACTCACCTTAAATGTGTAAATACCAAACTCTTTCTTGTAAACCTTTATTACGTAAAGCCCTGCTTGATAATTATCCATATTAAACGATACAGAACATTCCGCTGTTGTAGCGTAGAGTTTTTCTCCCAATGAATTGTACAGCTCTGCGCAAAATGCCCCACCATACTGACCGTCATCAGAAATTATCACAAAATCATCAACCGGATTGGGATACACTGTAAACTTTATGTCGGAAACTTCCTGAATATTAGCATTTATCACAGAGTCACATTCAACATCGTGATGAAAACGATCCCACCATTCATTCCTGTACGAAATATCAACGTCGTTGTAGCACCTAAGTCCAGTATATGCAAAATGCTCGTCAAATCCACAATTCGGTGCATAAATAAAATCCATCTCACTTCCAACCCTTTCTACTATACGCTCGGTCCTTGGATCATAGCTACCCATCTCCTCGGAATATGGTGTGTATGTAATATATTGCACCTTCAGATTGATACCATTGACATTCAACGAGGATACGGAATCGATAATTACGGGAGACACTGAATCGCAGAAATTTATATATAGGACTTCTGTTTTTAGTGTATCACCAGCATTCAGGTTAAAATCGTACATCAACTTGAAATTCTCACCAGTCCAATGATAAACCATTGAGTTGGACTCATGTACAATCAATAGATTGCCGACAGATTCATTTCCATTGTAGCGCACGGTTCTTACATTGATAATTTTTGCTATAGTATCGTTTATTAAAGTGTCGTTTCCTACTGAATATTTTACATATCCATGTGCAGTAAGGCCGAATTCTTGCAAGTTGAATGTCCAAGTTGCTCCATTAGGATACCAATTCTGTGCTAAAGACACATTATACAGAAATACAATAAACAGAAGCAAAACACTATTTTTCATAATGAAACCTCCAATTATTTAGTCAGAATCATTCTCTTACTATCTATTTCTCTTCCGTCCACAATCAAGGAATATATATACATTCCTGCTGGCAGTTCAGATGCGTTAATTGTTACGGAACCATTACCCTTTGCAGAAACCTGCATTTGTTTCTTAAGTCCCCCCTGCATATCGAATATTAACAATGAAGCTTGTCCTGTATTGTTCGGAACATAATATTTGATTTCGGTTTCGCTGCTGAATGGATTCGGGGCGTTCTGGTATAATGTCGCTTCTTGAATGGTATTACCCGTACTATTATTATTTTCCAAGGTACTCTTCTCTCTTATCTCAAGTTCCCAGTTTGCGGATTTCAGTATATCAATTTCCTCGCGCAATTCCTTCATTGCTTCTACCATTACTGGTATCAAAGAAATATAGTCTATGCCTAAATATCCATCATTGTCTTCCCTTACGAGTTCGGGAAATACCTCACGAAGTTCCTGAGCAATGAAACCATAGTTTTCATTTTGCTCTAGTTCTTCTCTATTGGATTGGTCGTCCCTTATGGTATTTAGTTTTGCTTCATCGGTAATGCCCTGTGTATCTATTTCATTTATGTGCAAATCAGGCAAATATTTCCTATATGCGACTCCATTCAGTTGACTTAACTTGTCCATTGTACTTTGTAGTGGTCTTACTTCACTTTTAAGCCTTCTGTCAGATGAAATTACTATTGTCCCGTAAGAAGCAATAGTACCATGCACAGTAAGCTTAAATGAAGGAGATCCTGTGCCAACACCAATGTTACCGTTGTTTTTTAGGAATAGTTTGTAATTTCCATCATTTGTGGATGGATACGGTTTCCAAAAGTTAAGCCCCTTATTAGTCCCATTATTATCATCCCAATATTCAATCGCCCACTCACCATTATTAGGTGTTGCGTAATTGCAATTGCCAAATGTAAGGTATTTGTATGCTCCGTACCCTATCTGTATTGCCCCGTCACTTCTTACACGAAAACTTTGTGCATTAAGAATTGATTGATTAAGCAATAACGCACACATAAAAACACCTACTAAAAAAACTTTTTTCATGACTGTAAAAATTTAGGAATTAACAGCGCAAATATAGAAACTTTTCCAATACGAAATGCAAAAATCTTAGGACTTTTTTACAAAAAACACATAATATACTAAGTGTCATCCTGTTGTGAGGAGAAAAAAAATCTTTTAATTATGAATATTTTAGATACAAAGCTGATATTTGCGCAATTTATAAGCTATATAATTATAGTAAAATAAATTTTAATAATTTATTAAAATAATAAAATCCGGGAAAATTGGCGATAAAATAGTTTTTTTTAGAGACGAAACGGCAATATTTTTGCATGAATGCAGAAGAATGAAACAAAAAATCCACAACCCAAGCAGTTGGCTTCGCCTTTTTTCGCTTCGCCGTTTGAATGGCTTCGCTGTTTCTAATTGTTTCTGGTTATATAACCCAAATAGGTCATTAGTAAGAAGTTATGTGTGGTCACGCTTGTAACAAATTGATTTAAAGACTGTTATAAGCACATTTTTCTAATGGCGGTCATTAGAAAATTTGAATTTCAAATGTCTATATAACAATAACTTACAAGGCTGACCACAACTTTATATATTCCCTAATGACCAATTTGGGTTTAACCTTGCCTGTTGCTTCGCAATTCTCGGTTTTTACTTCGGTCTGTATTTCGTTTTCCATGTCTGTTCTGGATTAGCGGAGCAAAGGTACAAAAAATATGCAGTTGCGTAAAACAGTGTGACATTTATGCATATTCATATAAAGTACGACGGCAATTTCTTCTATGCTCTATGATTAATAATCGTTCCCTTTTTTGCTTAATTAAATTACAAAATCAGCCCTCTGTAAATCAATAATATAGCGCAAAATTATACCAATTTTTACTTAATTAAAAAGAAAATCGTTCCCATTTGATAAAAATAATTATTTTTGCAACGAAAATGGAACTGAAAATGGAACTGAAAATAGAGAACCTAAAGATATTGCGAGAAAAAGAAGACCATGTAGAGTTTAAGGAGGCAAAACATAATTATCCGTTTGCCGGTGGTCAAAAGTCTGACCCTCGAGAAAGAAGGCGTTGTGTTCTTGGTTATATCGTGGCACTGGCAAACGAACTTGGCGGTATGCTTGTGTTAGGCATGGACGACAACTATCCGCACAAGGTTGTGGGAACTGATTTCGCATTAAACTCGGTGGGTAATCTTGAAGATGAAATCTACGAGAGACTTCACATAAGAGTGCGAACTGAAGAAATTTTTGATGACGGCAAACGGATTCTTGTTATACATGTACCGTCACGACCGATAGGGAAAGCTCTGCGCTTCGAGGGTGTTCCGCTTATGCGCGTTGGTGAAAGTCTGCGCGAAATGGACGATGCTGAGTACTTTAACATAATTTCCGAACAAGACCCTGATTTCTCTGATAAAATATGTCACGGACTTTCTATCGCCGACTTGGACGAAAACGCAATAAATAGGATGAGGGCGCTGATTGCCGAAAAGCGCAAGAGAGGAGATTTTCTTGCCATGCCGAAGCGACAATTGCTTTCCGATTTGCGCCTTTTGTCGCCAGATGGACACCTGAAATACGCCGCGCTGATTTTGTTGGGCAAGAGCGAATGTATTGCAAACTATCTTCCAAATAATAATGTGGTGGTGGAATACAGGAATTCCCGCGATTCGGTACGGTACGATGCACGGAAGGAGTTTCGCCTGCCGTTGTTCCTTGCAATTGATGAAATATGGGGTTATGTCAACCAGCCAGCAAGCAATCCGCTTTTACACGTGAAAGACATGCCTTATATTATAGATGTTCCGGCATTGAACGAGGAAACAATCCGTGAAGCGATAATAAATGCAATGATACACCGCAGTTTCCAGATTTCGGGTGACATTTTCATTCGCCAGTTCCCAGACGGCATAGAGATTTCAAATCCGGGAGGGTTTCCATACGGAGTGAATACAGACAACATATTGACGGTAAACAGTTCGCCAAGAAGCAGACTGATGGCCGAAGTGGTAGAAAAAACAGGTCTTATAGAGCGTAGTGGTCAGGGGGTGGACATAATGTATGCCAATTGTGTGAAAGAAGGAAAACCTCTGCCCGACTACAGCAGGTCAGACGACTTTCAGGTTACGCTCAGACTTCATTCCGTGATTAAGGACGATGCATTCTATCTGTTTGTGCGTGACATTCTCAACGACTACGAAGCAGAGAAACAAATGAACACCTTTGACTGGCTGACATTACACTATGTTTGGGCTGGAAATATTTCTTTGGTGTACGAAGATTCTGTAAATAAACTTCTTGACATGGGACTTATCGTACACGACGAATACTTCAAATATGTTTTAGGGGACGCATATATTGAGAAATTGGTGCCAGTCAAGCCAGAAGGTGTGGCAAACCGCAATTTGTCCATTGTATATTACACGACAAAAAGGAACGGCAACGCTTCCATGTCCGATTATGTAAAGTCGTTTGAAGGCATACTAACACAAAAGCAAGTGCGTACTATGATTAACAAATTGTATGATTCTGGTATTTTATCATCATCGGGCAAAGCAAGAGCTACACGATATACATGGATTTAATAATCGTTCCCTTTTATGCTTAATTAATCCACAAATCAGCCCTCTGTAAATCAGTAATATAGCACAAATTATACCAATTTTTACTTAATTAAAAAGAGAATCATTCCCTTTTGTAAAAAGGGGCATTTTGTAAAAAAAAGTCCAAATTGGGTGTTCTATGTTTCCCTACCCCTTCTTGCAACTTTTCTGATGCATCTTCAGTATTTTCACGGCCTGTCCGTAAGGGACAACGCTTAAAAAATATGCGGACATGTTGGTGGTGTAGGTGCTTTTGTAGAAACCCTTGGTGAACAGATCCTCCTCCGAAAAACTTTCGGCAAGACGATACATTTCATCGTGTGTCTGCCGTAGGAGATTTCTCGCTTCCGCCAAGGTGGTGCTTTGATGCTTCTCCAGCAGTGCTTTCTCCATCTCAAGATAGTTTTTGCGGTACTCTTCGGGGAGATAGTCCTTGGGGTGACCGTCGCGAATGTTCTGCACGAATATGCGCATCAGCACCTGCCACTCGTGGATATGGACAAGCAAGTCGCGGAGACAACGGTCGTTCTGCCAGCGAACACCGCATTTCTTGGGGTCGGAGACGAAGGTAAATGGCGCTGTTTGTTCCGCCTCGCTCATCTTCGCAATCTGTTCATTTAGTTGAGCATAGCCATCGGTAATGGCAGAAAGTAGTTCTTGTTTTGTGGTTGGATATGCCATAGTGATTCTGTTGATTCGTTAGTATTAATGAGTTTTTAAAGGTGCAAGTATAGTCATTTTTCAAAAAATGTTAGCGATGTATAGAACTTTTTATTCCAACTAAACTGTAAACAAGGAAAATTACTCCGTCCCGAAAAGGAAGCGATGAAAGAGTATTTTTGCGGATTCTGCTCCAATCATCTTGCTGACAACCCTGAATGTGGGGCCATCGTTGATGAGACCATCCACGTATGTTCTGTTTTTGGCGGTCTTGGTGGAGCGGTCAACGTCGCGAGCAGAAACAAAGATGTCCAGATATGATGAAATCATCTCCGTTGCCAATGCCGATAGTATAGAGGCGTTTCCAACTTTGCTGAGGGTTGGCGGAAGTTTAAGATTATCGTACCACGCTGGTTTCATCTGCTTGTCCTTCAGGTCACTATATTTTTCTTTCACCGTCAGCATTGCCGAGAGGTCAACAGGTTCCACCAATGTGTCGTACGCCTCCACCAGCAGAGTGCGTTTCCACAGCGCGGAAATAAGGTCGTAAGAAAGAAGCGGCATATCCTTGGCGTAGGGCGTGCATATCAGCGTATCCATCTTCATCATACCGAACATAGCTTTCATCGTGAGATGAGAAACGCAGGCACAACTATTCCAGTCGTACGACTGCAACCAAAACTTCATCCCATTGCCAGAAAAGGACTGCCAAGGTGTTACATCCTTGGGAACAAGTTCCCCGTTTTTGGAAAAAAGTTCAAATAACGAGCTATTCATATAAAATCTTTTAGTAAAGGCTCTGTTTCAATTTGTTAATTAGCAAAATAACCATTCATACAGACCTGCTCCGACAAGACATGGAATGAGACCGATGAGCATGCCCCAACAAGACTGCACAAAGTGGTACTTTTTCTGATGATATGCTTCGTCCATGTGCTCCGTACCAGGCAGACGGACTGATTTCATGTTGGCAAACAACACCCAGTCCAAGAAGAAGCAGTCGTACCAGTCGATAAACAGCCACATTCCATAGCCTACAGCCAAGGCAGACAAGAAATTGTAAGCACCTGCCCACCAAACTACTACAAGCAATAATACTAATGCTATAAGCAGTGCCATGCCTTTTTTCAGCAGTACCGTTGGCGTGAAAAACTTTGAAGGAATTCGCTCGTGAGTCTTGAAATACTCCTCTTGAATGTCCTCAGGATAGTCGGCAATCCACCAAACCGGGTTCTTCACCAACGGAATTAGTATCATTGCGGTGAAGGCGATAGTTAGAATCACCGTTTCAATAATGATAATTGTCCAATTCATATCAAATGTTCTTTCCCATTTTGTATGCTTCGTCAAACGCTGATGTTTCGCGGATTGCACCCTTATCGCTGGCACCTCCGCCATACACGCGTCCGCAACGGCGAATATTGTCGAAGCAGTCGGCAAAACCTTCCATTGCATCGAAGGCACGACCGATTTGTGCATTGTCGTTCTCGGCAGCGGTTATCATATAGTAGAAATCCTTGTCCTTCATGCGTCCGTACAAGGGGTTCATGCGGTCGATAAAAGTCTTTAACTGTGCCGAAACAGAATAGTAATACACTGGCGATGAGAAGCATATCACATCTGCCTCAAGCATCTTGGGATGAATGCTGTTGGCATCGTCCTGCTGGAAACACTTGCCAGTCTTAATGCAACTCATGCAACCAATGCAGTATCCGAGTTTCAGGTCACGGATATAAATGGTTTCGACACTATGACCAGCCTCTTCGGCTCCCTTGGCAAACTGTTGCGCGAGAATATCACTGTTGCCATCCTTGCGCGGACTTCCGCAGATAATAAGCACTTTTTTCATACTCGATAATTTTGTGGTGCAATATTACGATTATTTTTTCTTTATTATCTGCAACTTTCATAAAAACATTAGTTACTTGTGGAATTTTCAATATAAAACAATTTTTCCATTTTTTACCTCAAAAAATCGTATCTTTGCAGTCGGATTTTTCTTGAGAAAGAATACAGAGATATGAATTCAATCGCCAATAAGATTCTCCCTGTCGGAGTCCAAAACTTTGAATCGCTGATTCGCGATGGATATATGTATGTGGACAAGACGGAACAGATCTGGCGTTTGACACACTTTGGACGACATTATTTCTTGGCACGTCCGCGCCGATTCGGGAAAAGTTTGTTGCTCTCTACCATTGAAGCCTATTTCGAAGGCAAAAAGGAACTTTTTAAGGGTTTGTACATTTATGGCGAAGAAAAAGAATGGACACGCCATCCCATCTTCCATATTGATTTAAGTCCTGAAAACTACTTGTCAACAGACATTTTGAAGTCCCGCTTGGATTGGTATCTTTCTCAATGGGAAGCCATTTACGGAAAAGAAGATGTGGAGCGTTCACTTTCTGCACGCTTTGAGAATTGTATTATGCGCGCTGTCAAGCAAACCGGTAATCGTGCAGTTGTTCTGGTGGATGAATACGACAAGCCTATCCTATCGGCTATTGAAAATGTTGCTTTGCAAAATGAAATGCGCACTATTCTCAAGGCATTTTATGGCGTACTCAAAAGTCAAGATGGGAATGTACGTTTTTCGCTACTTACAGGTGTCACAAAGTTCAGCAAAGTCAGTATTTTCAGTGATTTGAACAACCTCAACGACATCTCGCGCGACAGACGTTACTTTGATATATGTGGCATTACACAAACGGAAATAGATGATGTGCTCCATCCGTATATCCAAGCGTTTGCACAAACGAATAATTGTGATGTGGATGAAGTTAGCGAAAATTTCCGTAGAATGTATGACGGTTACCGTTTCACATCTACGAAACAGCAGAATATCTATAATCCGTTCAGCGTTTTCTCTGCATTGGACAAGGGTGAATATGGCAACTACTGGTTTGAAACTGGTACGCCAAATTACATTGTAGAATTGCTCAAACGCAACAACTATATATTATCTGATTTGACTAACAAGCCGATAGATTCCACCGCCTTGGATAGTAAAGGATGACAACGGACAAAGCATTTTGCCATTGCTTCTTCAAAGCGGATACCTCACCATTCAAGACTACGATGCAAGTAGTGACTTGTATTATATGGATTTCCCAAATGATGAAGTGCGGTCTGGCTTCTTCCGTTATATTCTACCATTCTATACCTCAGTCAAGAAAGAAGATAGCATATTTGCTATAAGTCAGTTTGTTGATGAACTACGTGCGGGCAAAGCAGAAGAGTTTCTGACTCGCTTGCAATCTTTCTTTGCTGATTACCAATATGATGCACAAACCACACCTGAGGCTCATTTCCGAAATGTACTGTTTGTTCTTTGCAAGTTGCTCGGTTTGCAAGTTGATGCGGAGTATATGACATCCGATGGGCGAATAGATTTACTAATCCGTACTGAAAACTATGTTTATATAATCGAATGTAAACTGGACGCTTCTGCAGAAGTGGCTTTAAGGCAGATAGAAAAGAAAGATTATCATTTGCCTTGGTCAGTAGATGAACGAGAAAAGATCTTAATCGGACTAAATTTCTCTTCTTTAACTCGACGACCGGATAGTTGGCTTATCTGTAGATGCACAGGTTTTTATGGAATGAGCGGACAGAAAAACGAACAGAAAAACGAACAGAAAAGCGAACAGAAAAACGAACAGAAAAGCGAACAGAAAAACGAACAGAAAAACGAACAGAAAAACGGACAGATAACGGAAAAGGTCTTTAAATTGATAAAAAGCGATCCGACAATCACGCGCACAAAACTGAGTAAGAAATTGTGTATCTCACCGTCTGCAGTTCAAAGGCATATAGAAAAATTGAGGGGGAAACGCATTCGTCGTATTGGCTCGGATAAAGGTGGTTATTGGGAAGTGATAGAATGACTTGCTTAGTAGCATTTTTTTCTTTTTCGGTTCGGGCAATTCCTCATAAATTGCCGAAATTAAATCTTTCAGGAAATCGCGATTATCAACATTGTCCACCAAAAGCATAAGTTTTGCCCCTTCGTAAGGCGGTACCAATGGCGCATCGGGCATTTTCTCCTGTGCCGATTTTGTTGGCTTTACCAGGAAACGGTTATCGTAGATGCCACCAACTATCTTTTCACGATAATAGACTATGTACTCGCCCATCATTTATCGAGCTGTGATACCATCCAAATCCGAAAGCTGTTCCAAAATGAAATCAGCGTATTCATTTGTTGTAGCCATAATTTATAATATTAGAAGTTGCAAAAATAGTTTTTTGGACAAAAAAAGACACAGCCATCAGAAAGCCGTGTCTATATAGCGAAGAAACAAAAAATCTCCCAATAGTTGCAATTTAAATAAAAAAGACTTATGCGCCCATTAAGCGCACAAGTCTGATACGATGTAGAAATATGTATGCCATTGCCCTTTGCTTGGACAAGACATATCAAAATTTATCGAAATGAAAGTTTATCTATTAGCACCATTTTTTCTGTTTCCAACCTAATGACATATACTCCAGCAGGCAAATCACCCCTTTCGATAATTATTTCATCGTTTCCTTTCGCTACGGCGAACAACCTTTGCACTTTTCCGCACATATCTGTTATTGTAATTTTGCCTTCTGCCTCCAGTCCTGTTGTTATAAGTACTGCATAGTTATGCGCAGGATTCGGAGCAATCGAAATTTTTGCATCGTTCTCGACAATTCCAGTTACAACATCCAGATTCAATGTCACAATGCTATCGCATCCGTGAATTGATGTAAGTTCATGCTGATAGGTTCCTGCAATGCTTTCGTTGAATCCGTTTTCGGTATATGTTTCCCCTTCGTTGATACTAGCATTTATGATAATGTCATATCTTGGATTTACTACAAGGTTTAGATAAACAATGCTGTCACCGTACAACGAATTTGCATTGAAAAGAGTATCAATTATGTAAGTTCCTGTTTCAGAATAAACTGTTCCATTCACTATTATGGTTTCTCCTTCACAAATTTCGCTGTCAACTGTTCCGTATGTTGTTGCACCAATATTTGAAATCCTTAAATCATCAATATGCAAGTTGTAACCGAAATCTGAAATTCCTTTGAGTGTCAAATAACTGCGGTTTGCCGTTTGCTGTGGAATGACAAATCTAAATTCCTTCCACCCTTCTGCATCGGAATATCCGTTCACCGTTCCGAGCAATGTTGCATCTTCGGTTGTAGGCTGGTCATTTACATATATTTCAATTTTATCGTCGTATGGCATTTCGTTGTTGTAGAAATTTATTTGCGGACCATATCGATACATGTTGAATGAAAGTATTCTGCTTTCGCTAAGGTCGATTGCTGGAGATGTAATTGTTGCCCATGCATCGTAAAAGTTGTATGCGTCAAAAGATGCCACCTGTGTTCCAGATGTAGGCGTGCATGACGGATGTGCAGGATTCGTACTGACAACCCAGTTTTGGTCGTTTGCTGAAGCATCCAAAGTCCAGCACATAAGTCCGTGTTCAAAATCTTCAATCCACGGAAATTCTGTAATTTCTTCGCATGGCGTTGAAAAATAGTATATTTCAGATGCTTGCGATTCATCGTCACCGCAAATGCTCACAAGGTAGTATTCGTATTGGGTTCCTAGGTTTAGCCCTTCTATTGTATGCTGACTGGTTCCAAGTGCAACTTCGTAGGTTTCATAGGTTTCAGAATCCGCTTGTTTATAATATATACGGACAGCAGTTGTATTGTCGGTAGGAGTCCACGAGATTGTTGCTTCATCGTTGTTTACCGATGCTGCTATCTGAATAGGAGCAGTGCATGATGCCGACAATTCTACCTTGAAATTATCGACAAAGCACGAAGGATACGAATACGATGAAACCCTTCCGCTGTGCCACAATGCAATATAATGTCCGTTACCTGTATATGATGCCATATTTATTTCCTTTTGCTCCCAAGTGCTGGTTGCTCCAACCCTGTGAATGGTGTCAACAGGTATAAATGTAAGAGTATCAGTCGGGTCGGTCATTACTCCAAGAACTAAGCCGACGGCAGTCGTCTGCGATGACTTATACCTCAATTTCACAGTAGTATTCCTGATTGGAACAGACTGGTCAATCATTGGCGATATTGCAAATTGAGATGCTGCACCTTCAAGCATAAAGAATAAACTTCCCGAACTACCATCAGCACCAGTTGGCGATATTGTCGGACAATCGTAGCCTAGTGATGATTGGTACGAAAAAATTTTGCTCCAACATTCTGGAAAATCATTTGAATATGATTCCAAATTTTCAAAATCCTCAATGTAAGGAAGTGTTTTTTCGCATTGATCGCGAAGTGCGCTTTGCGCATAAAGCGCAAAGACACTGAAAATCAAAACAAGTGGTAATAAAATTTTCTTCATCTTACTTTTGTTTTTAATCGAATTAGTGTAATTAACTTTGGATGCGACAAAAGTATGATGACTAAAAAAAGTGAGAAATCCCAATTTGTAATGAAAATTGAGTACAACAATCACAACATATAGTGATTGAATCTTGTTACTATGCTTGAAGGCAAAAATTTAGATGTTATTAGAAGTTGCAAGTAAAAAAAAGACACAGCCCTGCGACCGTGTCTTTGAATTATTCGAAAAATACAATTGTTAGAGAGAAATGTACTCCTTCAGGGCGTTGACATAGTTGTTGAACGCCTCTATGCCTTCGGGAGTGATTTTGCAGGTGGTACAGGGCATTTTGCCCTTGAAGCCTTTTTCGACTGTGATGTAGCCAGCCGCGCTGAGCTTGTCGATTTGCACACTCAGGTTGCCTGCCGTGGAGTTGGTCTGCTTCCTGAGATAGCTGAACTCGGCACTTTCGACATCGGCCAGAATGGACATCACCGCCAATCTCAGCTCCGAATGAAGAATCGGGTCAAGTTTTGGAAACATGGCTATTTGTATTGAAATTTGATAATCAGACCTGTAACCACGAGAATTATTCCACCAAGCGTGAAAATGAGCAGTTGTGCCTCGTTATAAATCATTGAAGTTGCCACAGCGCCACCAATGCCAAGGATAAATCCGCCGATTGTGATAGCCCAGTTTTTCAGCAGAAAACCCGATATACATTCGGCAAAGCCCAAGAGCACTGCAATTACGAGCGAAATGTTCATAGGCACAACCAGCATAGCAATGACGCTGATGGTAACTGCAAAAATGCAATAGGTGAGCCATATCAGGCCAAGTTGCTTGTTGATTACATTCTGTGGCACATCGGAATTCTTTCTGTCGAGGATTCGCACAATTGGGAAACCCAATGCAGGCATGGCAAACCAAGCGCAGTTCCATATAGGATTGCCTGTGATGTGCCAAAGTTCGTAAATTGCAAGAGACGTCACGGTAAGCAAAATACCCCAAAGCATAAAGTGCTTTGCATTGTTCTGAAGGATGATGCGTCGGCTGTTATTCAGCATTTCACTAATTAGAGAGAGACTTTCCTGAGCTGTCATCTCTTTGTTTTGTTCGTTGTTCTTTTCCATTGTTCTAAATTTTAATGTTAATTTTACCTTTAATTAAAAAACTTTAAGTGCACTTTTCGTTATAAACGACACTGCAAAAATAAAGTAGTTTACATTATAAACCAAATTTTTTTTTGAAAAAATTTTGAATAATTTTATAAATAACTAGAAATGAAAAGATTAAATCTATTATCAACTAAATCTAGAAATGGTCATTCCGGAATCTTTAGCTCACGCAGCGAAGTTAGTAAATGACAAACCCTACTATCTAAATATTTGTGTAAAAAAATGATAATAATAAACTTACAATGCCAGTCTGATTTTTTAACGGACAACAATAGAAAAAAATAAACCAATTAATTTTGTTGCCATTTAAAATAAATGCTTAACTTCGTGCTTTCAAATTATTAATTGCAAACAGTAAAAAACAATAAAATATTATGGCAGCAAACAGATTCATAACCCTCGATGAGGTTATAATTCAAAGACAATCGGCATTCAAATATGCAAAGGGCGAATTATCAAGGCTTTTAAGTAACATTGGTCTTGCAGCAAAAATTGTAAACAACAGCATCAACCGCGCTGGTCTCGAGACCAACATTCTCGGTGCTACCGACAACATCAATGTTCAAGGTGAAACCCAGCAGAAACTTGATGTCTTCGCTGAAGAAATGTTCACAAAGGCATTACAAGCATCAGGTATGGTAGCAGGTATCGCTTCAGAAGAAGAGGACGACATAATTGTATTCGATGATGACCTTTCAATCAACAGCAACTATGTCATCTGCATGGACCCGCTCGACGGAAGTTCAAACATTGATGTAAATGTATCGGTTGGTACAATATTCTCAATATACCGCAGAATCTCAAAACCAGGAACAAAGGTTGTAAAGGAAGACTTCCTACAGCCAGGCAACAAGCAGGTTGCTGCAGGATATGTAATCTACGGTTCATCTACAATGCTTGTTTACACAACTGGTCTTGGCACCACAGGCTTCACCTACGAACCTTCAATCGGTGAGTTCTGCATGTCGAACGAACTGATGGTAACCCCCGAAAAAGGCAAGATTTATTCGATTAACGAAGGTAACTACCTAAAATTCCCAGAAGGCATAAAGAGGTATATAAAGTATGTTCAGGAAATTGACAAGCCGACAAGCCGTCCATACACTTCGCGTTACATCGGTTCTCTTGTTGCCGACTTCCACAGAAATCTGCTTAAGGGTGGTGTTTACATATATCCGCGTACAGCATCCTCGCCAAACGGAAAAATCCGTCTGCTATACGAATGCAACCCGATTGCGTTCTTGGCAGAGCAGGCTGGCGGAAAGGCAACTGATGGCTACGGACACCGTATACTTGACATCGTGCCGACCGAAATTCACCAGAGAACTCCTTTCGTAGTAGGTTCGAAGGAAATGGTTGAGAAGGTAGAAGAATTTATGTCAGAATACGGTGACTAAATTATGAACCTCATTCAAAAAATATTGGCAACTGTGGCATTTGTCTCAGTTGCCTTTTTTGTATCGGCGCAAGTGGAAGACCCAACTGTGCTAGTTGAGGAACTCGACCAGACAATAAGCGAGACATCGGGACTTGCATTTATCAATGGACGGCTCTGGACTCACAACGATTCGGATGGTGAACCAAAAATCTATTGCATCGACACAACATCAGGCCAAGTTATTGGGTCAAAAGTTATTGCAGGCGTTACAAACGAGGACTGGGAGGATTTGGCAAAAGACAAAACTCATCTTTATATCGGAAACTTTGGTTCTGTAAGCACCAATATGCAAATTCTGCGCATCAAGATTGAAGACCTTGAAAATCCAGCACTCGACACCTTGGTTCCGCGTATTATCAACTTTACCTACGGCAACAGCGATTACCCTGAACCTGACTTTTCTGCTACAAACACTCGTTTCGACTGCGAAGCAATGATTGCAAAGGACGACACTATTTTCCTGTTCTCGAAAAACTGGATTGACCACAAGACTTACCTTTATGCAATACCAAACAAGGCTAACGATTTCCATACAATAACGCCAATCGACACGCTACAGCTCGACTATCTTGTCTGCGGTGCCGACTACGACTATACATCCAACACCGTTGCACTAGTTGGCTACACCTACGATGTTTCGGGAAGCATTCCCGACTCAAAACCCTACATCACCCTGCTGAGGAATTTTGAAGGAAACAAGTTTTTCTCAGGCACTGTCGAAACCAAAGACTTTTCAGCAATGACAATCAAGTACAGCCAGACAGAAGGAATCGCTTTCCGCGACTATGGCAGACTTTGGGTAACCAACGAAAAATACACCAGAAGGCTTATCACCATAAAGTCGAAACTTCGCGAATTTAGGATAACAGAACCCCAACAAGTGAACGACCCTGATACAGAGCCGACATATCCAGAAGAACCCGACCCGACAAAAATAAATGGCAACAATTCTAACGACAAGACATTTTTCCCAAATCCTGTCCACGAATCGCTTAATATTAACTTTAACAAGTCGTACAAAATAGACATTGTTGATTTTAAAGGAGTTACAGTTTACAAATCGCACAAGGAAAGCATTGGACTCACAACGGTAAATGTATCATTTCTTCCACAAGGAAGTTACATTGCAAGGCTTATAACAAAAGACTCTACAAGCGAATTCAAGTTTATAAAACTTTAACTATTTATAAATTTTTCCCTAATAAACTAATCGATACTTTTGCAAGACAAGAATATAAAATTAAAAACAGAAATAACTATGAAGAGAATCAGTACATTATTAGTTGCTCTATTTGTAGGCGCACTATGGCTGAACGCAACACCCAATCCCGATGAGGGCATGTGGTTGCCAAACAAGATTGCACAGTTGAACTACGGACAGATGCAGAAACTCGGTTGCAAGCTTACAGCTGAGGAAATCTACAGCATCAACCATTCGAGCCTTAAGGATGCAATATTCCAGTTGCAGTCCGCAGAAGGTAGCGGTTTCTGCACAGGCGAAATCGTAAGCAAGGAAGGTTTGCTTTTCACCAACCACCACTGCGGTTACGAGTCAATAACCAAGCTCAGCACAACCGAGCACAACTACCTCGACAATGGCTACTGGGCAAAGAGCAAAGACGAAGAACTTTCATGTCCTTGGCTTAGAGTTAGCCGCGTAGTTCGCATCGATGATGTTACCGATCGCGTACTCAAGGGCATAACAAACGAAACTCCCGAAGCAGAACGCGCTAAGAAAGTTGGCGAAGCTATGAAGGAAATCGTTGCAGAAGCTACAAAGGACAACGAATACGAAGCATCAGTTGAAGAAATGTACAAGGGTGGAGAATACTACCTCTTTGTATATGAAATCTTTGGCGATGTAAGATTTGTTGGTGCTCCTCCTTCATCAATTGGTAAGTTTGGTGGCGATACCGACAACTGGATGTGGCCGCGTCACACTGGCGACTTCTCCATCTTCCGCGTTTACATGTCGCCCGATGGCAAGCCATCAAAGGCTTACGACAAGAACAATGTACCCTACAAACCTCTCCATTCCCTCCCAGTTTCAATAAAGGGCGTAAAGGAAGGCGACTTCACAATGATTATGGGTTACCCAGGTAGCACCGAACGCTTCCTCTGCTCGTATGGTATGAAATACAAACGCGACTGGTACAATCCAAGCGCAGTTAACGCTCTCGGCGTTAAGCTTGCTGCAATGAAGGAAGACATGGATGTTGACGACAATGTCCGTCTTGCAATGGCCGACACTTACGCATCGCTCGCTAACGGTTACAAACTCTGGGGTGGTGAAATTGCTACACTCAAGTCAACAAACGCTATACAACTCAAGGAAGAGGAAGAAGCAGAATTCCAGAAATGGGCTAATGCAAACGATAGCAGAAAGAAACTATACGGAACCGTTCTCGACGACTTAAAAAGCGCCTACGAATCATACGGTCAAGCTACAGAAGACATGCTCCTTATATCATTGCTTCTCAGCCAGGGTAGCGACATGACTATGAACTCGTTGCAGATGTTCATGTTGTCGAGACTTCTCGAAGACGAAAAGGGTAACGCCGATCAAATTAAGGATTTCTGCAACGAATTCAAAGAAGGCGTTGACGATATGTTCAAGAACTACTATGTAAATACCGACAGAAAATCGTTCGAAAGAATGTTGAATCATTATGTTAAGACCATTCCTGCAGAAAGAAGAGTTTCGGCTTTCAGCGACTATCTGTTCAAGACCTTCAAGGGTAAAACCGAAGAAGAATCCATTTCGAAATTCATAAATGCTGTTTACACCAAGTCTATTTTCACCGACAAGAATCGTCTAAACGCTTTCCTCGACAAGCCTAGCAAGAAGGCTCTTGATGCAGATCCGTTATTTGCTTTTGGAAAGAGCGTTTATGGTGGAATCATGCCATTGCAAGCTGCTTTCGTAGGTCCTATGAACAAAATAGCAACTCTTGAAAGAGTTTACACACAAGGTCTTCGTGAATTCGAAAAGGACAGAGTTTTCTATCCGGATGCAAACTCAACCCTTCGTCTCACCTACGGAACAGTACAGAGCTACATTCCACGCGACGGTGTTAAGTATAAATATTTGACCTACATCGACGGTATTATTGAAAAGGAAAATCCGAATGATCCGGAATTTGTTGTTCCAAAGGAATTGAAGGAACTCTACAACAAGAAGCAATATGGTCGTTACGCTGACGAAACAGGCAATCTCCCAGTTTGCTTCCTCAGTGACAATGACATTACTGGTGGTAACTCTGGCTCTCCAATCATCAACGGCAAGGGCGAACTCATTGGTCTTGCTTTCGATGGCAACTGGGAATGGCTCTGCTCGAACCTCATCTTCAGCCCTGAAATGCAAAGAACTATAAATGTTGATGCCCGTTATGTACTTTGGGTAATTGATGAACTCTACGGAGCAAAGAACATCATCAGCGAATTAGACATTAGAAAGTAAACTCAAAGCAATATTCATCAAAAATCCCTCGTGTCGTATGATGCGAGGGATTTTTTTAGGTTTGAATGATTGGATCCATTTGGGTGTCTATGGTTCATGGTTGGTCATTGCAATGCTGAGCGGTTGCTTAGGTGTGAAGTGCGCCGTTTTATGAGTTTTGGGTGCAGCGAATTGTAGTTTTTTCATCATCGCTCTTCAAATGTCACATGTACGCTATCTCCGAAAGTCTTTCCGAGTTTCTGGCGGATGTCTTTGCGCACACCGATAATATAGCAGGGAGTTCCCATGCGGACAATTTGTCCATCGTAAGGAATGCCGTCAAAGGTAGCATGAACCAGCAGTCGGCCTTGTCCGAAATATGGCGTTAAACACTCTGACAAACCTTGTTTACAACATGAACAGATTTGAACAGATAATGCGACTTGGTATGAATTAGAATGTATAACACATTGATTATCACCCCCCCCCCAAAAAAA
>JAFZLK010000018.1 GCA_017551515.1 Bacteroidales bacterium
GAAACTTTTGACCGCCATAATACAAATAAAAATCAATAACTTACAAGGATTTTAGGTCTCTTTTTGAGCATTAAGCCCGAATTTTAGTGTTTGGAAACACTTTTTTTGTTGGTGTCCCCTAAACCACTCTCCGTCATCCGCAACCTTTAGCTCACGCAGCGTAGTAAGTAAAGCTGAACGAACAGCATAAGGTACGTTGCTTGTGAGTTCGTTTGTGCGGTACCTTTAGCTCGACGCAGCCAATCTACTTAATAACAGTAAAATAGGAGATTGCGGATAGAAGTCTTCACAGCGCTCTCCGTTCCGTATCGCGTGTTACGACTATCTTCCGCAATGACGGTAAGGAATAAGCCCTATAAACCAAACGTCAACATAACTGATTGATATTATGCAATATAACGGCATTATTTAAATTTATAGCGGACACCAATATAAAATAATGATTGATAGTGTGTTTTTGTGACGATATGTTTAAGTTTTAGCAGAATTATCAATAATTCACCTTCACGCTAACATTTCCTTGGTCTTCCTCTTCGCCGTCGTAATACACCTTAATGTTGTATTCGAAGTTCGAAAGACGGTCGTAATCGTCGGTTGTGTAGGTGTATTTTATTATGGTGGTCGCCATTAAGTCAGCACCATCGTTATAAACCCTGTACCTGATTTCAGTTGGCATATATCTTGAAACCAGCCCCTTTGGTGCTACCGTCAGAGCCTGTGGCAGATAACCTGACTCTTGGGCAAATGCAATGACATCAACATTTGGTCGGTCAACATCGCCGTACTTGTAGTCGATGCTGTCGAACGAGAACGACTCGTCGCAAGATGGAGCAAATACCTTATTAATACAAACATTGCCACCATCCCAGATGTAGGTGTTGCCGCAGTCCATTTCGTTGATGCACTCGCTAACCTTTCCCGACTTGTACTTGTAGCGCTTTACAAAACTTTCGCCTTCGAATATGGCCTCCTCCTTTTTCACGCAGCTGTCGGCATCCAATGTAAGTTCAAGCTTCCGCATTCCGCAGTCGCAGGTTATTGTGCCATCACGATAACTAACGGTAGATTCTATTGTCCACTCGTCATCGGTGCCTATGTTACGATGAGTTATTGTCTTTATCAGTTGTCCGATTTCATCGTACTCGAATGTTACCTTGCTGTCAACCGCACCATCCTGATTTATTTCAAGGCTTTTCACAAGGAACGATGGTTCTTCGGGCACTTCCTCTACTATGCTGTCGGCTGCTTCGGCTTGCGGTTCGTCGGTTTTGTTTTCCTTAGAGCCTCCGCAGGAAGCAAAAAATGCTACAGCCAATACGATGGCAACGAGATACAACTTTTTCATTTCTTAGTAATTAAGTTTCAAAATGCAGATGGTAGAATCCTTTTCGATTTCGCCATCGTAGTCGGTTTCGGTTTCGTCCTTGATTGTTATTTCGGTTATCCTGCCGGTTGCGTCATCGATTTTGTACTCGTAAGTAGTGTTCGACTCAGTTTCCCAACCATCGACTAAACCGCTGAAGTGCGACTTTGATGGAAGAAATTCCGATGTCAAATCCTTTCCAAACGATGAAATATCAGGTTCGGAATAATAGATTGTAAAGACATCGATTGTAAACGGATTTTTAATGTCTGTATATTCAAATTCCGTAGTCGATTGCGGTTCTTCCATGTCGTTGGTGTTGTAAACTATCGCATATTCGGTCATGCAACCGTCTTTCCACTTGTATATAATGTCCTCACCTGTATAATAAGGATCGGCGAGTGATCCGAAATCGCGGGTCATCCAACTGAGCTTTTCTCCTTCGTAGTTGTACTTGATATTAATCTTGCCTTGATCGCCGTTATCGATGCAGCCGGTTGTTAACTTGCCATTGGAATACTTGTAGGTAATGGTCGCATTTTCGGTTGCAACCTTGATTTCGTTGTCGGTATATGTTACGGAATATTCATCGTATTCGTCTTTCTGATTGATAAGGCGGCCCTTGTCATCGTACTTGAAGGTAATAGTACCAGCCGATTCTCCGTCATAAATTTTTTCTATGCTTTTGATAAGCGGAAGGGACTGTTCTTCTGCTGTTTGTTCGGTCTGTGCCGGTTCGTTTTCGTCTGTTGCCTTTTTGTCGGCTGATTTGTTGCACGACAGCAATATAAGCATTGCTGCAGCTGCTAATAATAAAATGTTCTTACTCATAATTATAATTTATTTTACTTTGTTATCTTTTTGAGTGTCAATACCTGAACATACAAATCCTTAACAATGTTTTCTACTTGAAATCCACTATTCTCAAAATCCATAGAATTTCTTTTTATGGAATGAAACCCTGCTTCTTTGAAGGTTGCGTTAAATATTGCCCTTACTATCCAAGGAAATCGTGGGTCGCAAACATACAACATTCCATCGGGTTTTAACACACGATAAACTTCCTCCCGAAATTTTCTTTGGTCGGCAAAATGATGATATGCCATGCAAGTCATAACAACATCCATAGAATTGTTTTCGTATGGTAGATTTGTACAATCTCCTTCCGTGAAATCAAAGTTAGGATTCTTTTCCTTTGCAACTTCAAGCATTTGTGGGCTTAAATCAATACCAAATCCCTTAATATTAGTCCTGTCGGAAATAAATTTAAGGACTGTGCCTGTTCCGCATCCAATGTCCAGAATTGAGTCTCCTTGCTTAATTTCCAATGTTTTGATTAAATCGTCATAAAACCGAGCACTTTTTGTTCCCCGCCATCCTGAGTCATAATCGTTGGCATAATTGTCGAACTTCATACCTGCTTGACGATAAATGCACACGAATGGAGCATTCCCATCCGTATGCATTGATTTTTGTTGTTAAAACTGTACCTTCGGTGCTTCCTGTGCTGCCTGGCTAGCTTCGAAGTAAGACCTTTCGCCGAATCCGAACATCTTTGCAACAAGGTTCTTCGGGAACTTTATCACAAGCACATTGTAATCCTGTACTGCTGCATTGAAAATTTCACGCTTTGCGGCAATTTCTGCTTCAATTTCCTTCAACTGGTCCATTAACTGAGTGAAATGAGCATCAGCCTTCAGTTCCGGATATGCCTCGCGTACTGCAAGCAAGCGACTCAAAGTGCTTGATACATTGTCCTGTGCTTCCTGGAACTTGGCAAACGATTCGTTGTCGAGTTCGTCAGCGTTGATGTTGATTGATGTAGCTGCACTGCGGGCTTCGATTACTGCCGTCAATGTTCCAGATTCGTGTGCTGCGTAACCCTTAACGGTTTCAACCAAGTTTGGAATGAGGTCGGCACGCTTCTGGTATGCTGCCTGAACATCAGCCCAAGGTTTCTTTACAGCCTGGTCAGCTTCTACAATCTTGTTGTACGAACGCCATACATAAATTCCACATATAAGGAGAATTACAAATATTACTCCACCAATTAATGTTGCACCTAAGCAACCGCTTCCGTCTTTTGCCATAATCTATAAGTTTTTAAGTTTCTAATTTCTAAGTTTCTATGTTTCTATGGGCTAAAGCCCGTTTATAAGTTTCTAGGTTTAAAGTTGTTTGATATTGTTTATGGTTTGTTCGATGATTCGATGATTTGATAATTCATCTGAGCGTAGCGAAAACATTTATGCATCTTGTCATCATTTCAACTTTCAACTTTCAAAGTTTATGAGTCGCAAAGGTAATATTATTTTTTGACCTCGCAATTACAAGTTTCTTCTTTAATTCACGCAAGGCACTTTTGACATCTTGCTTCGTCTTACAACCTTTATTATGTCCACACCAAGTTTTACGAAATCGGTCGCAAAGACACCATTTTGGGTACACTTGCGACCGTTTTCATGCATAAAATCCAGAATTAAATTTTATTTAAATATTAATAATCAATGGTTTGTATTTTCAGACGTGCTAACAAAACAATTGTTCCAATGTAAGTTCATTTTGAACACATTCGGAATGCTCGTTTCGCTCAAGTCCCTTTGTGGTTATCATTGTTACAATAATATTTTTATCAGTGCCTGTTGCCTCGATAAATGAGGAAATCTTGCGTTCAATATCGTCCTCGTCCTGTGCCGTCATGCAGTATGGCTTGCTGTAGAACTTCATTTCGCAGATATTGATGGTTTTATCGGCTCGGTCAATCAGTAAATCTATTTGGGCAGAGCCATTTTCACCTTTGCCGAACCACGAGAAAACATTGGCGGTTATTCCAGAAATGCCCAACGCGCTCTTTATCTGCTCGATATGATTCAGGCAAAGCATTTCAAAGGACAGCCCACTCCATGTGCTAAAGGTGTGGGAATTTTGACTGTTTGACCAATAATTGGGATTATGTGCGCCTGCCTTTTGCATTACTTGAAAATAAAAAAGCGAGAACGAATCCACCAACTGGAACAATGTGGCAGAACTTTGACGATTAGATAATTTTCTGCGCCCAGTCTTCTGTACCTCTGGCAAAAATGGTTCGTAACTCCGTATAAATCCGCAACTTTCCAACTCCTCCAACATCAAGGAAAATTTCCCATTGTCGGGCAAATTAGTAATCTGCACAATTTCACGACGAGTCAATCCTTTGCCTTTGGTTGCCAATGCTGTTACAATCTTGATGTGGTTTGTGGCGTTCTTGTAAAGGGAATCGTATAGGCTTTGGAACTCATCGCGCAGTTCACCATCATCGGCAAAAAGAAGACGGTCAATGTTCTGTGCAATGCTTTCTCCCTTGTTCATCTTAGAAAGATAAAAAGGAACACCGCCCAATACCATATAACATTCCGCTATCTGCTTGGGCGACAAACGAAAACCTCTTGCCTTAAAATACATTTGGCACTCTCTGAGCGTAAAAGGTTTCAGCAGTATCTTATGCGTAACACGGTTATGCAATCCACCGCGATTCTTAATCAGATTGTTGATAATCCATGATGTTGCACTACCGCACACTATGAGCTTTATGTCGTTGCGCCACGATGCCCACGAGTTCCAGAAATGCTCCAGACCGCTGATGAAGTTGGAGCGCGGTGTATCCATCCAAGGCATCTCGTCAATAAACACAATTTTCCGACCTCTGGGCAGCGACTCCAAATAAGTTTCCAATGCCACAAACGCTTCAAACCAAGTTTTCGCATGACGCACTTCGGGGCATTCTTTCCTAATCCCGCGCATAAAGTTCTCCAACTGGCTCCGCATACTGACATTGTTCATGCCAGCAACATAAAATGCATAATTATCACCAATAACTTGCTGAATCAGACAAGTTTTGCCAACACGCCTTCGCCCATACACAGCAATAAATTCCGACTGATCCGAGTTAAGATAGTCGTTCAACTGCTGTTGTTCTTTTTCGCGCCCGATAAATAGTTTGTTCATGGCAAAATGTTTATTTTTCCACTGCAAAAATACTTTTTTGTTTTCTAATAACCAACAAAAATTTGCACGAAATCGGTCGCAAAGACACCATTTTGGGTACACTTGCGACCGTTTTCATGCATAAAAACAAAGATTTCCAAATCGGTATTTTTACATAAATTACTAATAATCAATATATTACTACCTACATAAAACTCAAAAAGTGCATTGTATTTTTACAATGCACTTTTTGATGGCTATTTGACGTGATTTATTTAGTTATCGTTTCAATTATCTCGTTAATTCTTGCCTTCAGTTTTGCCTCGGTTGCCTCGTAGTCAGCAGCAGATTCGAGTTTGCCCTTTACACCTATATAGAATTTAATCTTCGGTTCGGTGCCGGACGGGCGCACTGTAATCTTGCTTCCATCGGCAAGGTCGTACTGCAGTACATTCGACTTCGGCAGGGTGATGTCGTATCGCAGGTCGCTGATTTTGTCGTACGACTTGTGAACAAGGAAATCGTGAACCATCACTACCTGTACTCCACAGATTGATTCTGGCGGTGTACTTCTGAACTTCTCCATCATCGCTTCAATTTCCTGCATTCCGCTTTGTCCGGGTTTGGTGAGCGATTTCAGACCTTCAAGGTACATGCCGTACTTCATATAAATATCAATGAGCAAATCCATGAGTGTTTTGCCTTCGGCTTTCATACGTGCAGCAGCCTCGCAAACGAGCATAGATGCGATTACAGCGTCCTTGTCGCGCACGCAGTCGCCAGCAAGGAAACCGTAGCTTTCCTCACCACCACCGATGAACTGCATCTTGCCGTAGTTCTTTTCAATTTCCTCAGCAATGTACTTGAAGCCAGTGAGCACATCCATACATTTTACGCCGTAGTCCTTGGCAATCTGTGGGATAAGTTCTGTGGTAACGATTGTCTTCACTATGAACTCTTTGCCTTTCAGACGGCCTTCGCGCTTGAAACTATCGAGCAGATAGTAAACAAGTATCGATGCGGTCTGGTTGCCGTTGAGAATGACATATTTTCCGTTGTGCTTTGTAACCACGCCAAGACGGTCGCTGTCGGGGTCGGTGCCGAAAACAATGTCGGCATTTATCTGCTCGGCCTTGCGGATTGCAAGCGTAAGGGCTTCGCGCTCTTCGGGGTTCGGGGACTTTACTGTCGGGAAATTGCCATCGGGAACAGCCTGCTCTTCCACAATGTTGACATCCTTGAATCCAATGCTATCCAATGCCTGTGGCAGAACGCTTATGCTCGAACCGTGAATCGGTGTATAGACGATTTTCAACGGAGTTTTGGCATTGTTTTCCACATTGTGGCACAACGATTTTAGTGTTTCGATGTACGCGTGGTCAACATTTGCGCCAATCTCCTCAACATTCTTCATTGCATCGTCAAACTTGATGTCTTCAACGGTGACCTTTCTCACATCCTCGATGATACCCTTGTCGTGCGGAGGGATAACCTGTCCGCCATCGCTCCAGTAAACCTTGTAGCCATTGTATTCCTTGGGGTTGTGCGATGCAGTGATTACTATGCCCGAGTTGCAATGCAGGTGACGGATTGCAAACGAGAGTTCGGGTGTGGGGCGTAACTTGTCGAACAGATACACATGTATTCCGTTTGCCGACAACACCGATGCGGTAATCTTTGCAAACTCGCGGCTGTTGTTGCGGCTGTCGTGAGCGATTGCGCAACTGATGCCCTTCGACTTGTCGCAGTTTGCAAGCAGGTAGTTTGCAAGTCCTTGCGTTGCCATACCAACGGTGTAGCGGTTCATGCGGTTGGTTCCTGCACCCATAATTCCACGCAGACCGCCAGTGCCGAACTCCAAGTCCTTGTAGAAGCACTCGTTGAGTTGTTCGGGGTTATTTTCAATCATTTCGGCGACAGCCTTGCGGGTCTGCTCGTCGAAAACTTCGCTTGTCCAGTATTGGGCTTTCCTTAATATTTCGCTGTCCATTTTGCGTACTTTATTTTAAAAAGTCAAAGATAATGAATTATTGGATACGATGGCGTTTTTATGAAAAATGTTTTTAAAACTAATACATCATTCCTAAAAGCCATAGCGGTAGTTTTTTGCCTATTGGCGTTTCGATGTTGTCTGCAAATATATAGGAATCCGGAATGTCGGCTATCTGTGAAAAATCCTTATCAATTCCGCCCACTTCGATTGTCCATCTGCCATCAATTCTAAAGTCTCCATTTTTGTTGTATTCAACTGTGTGTTTGGCAGACAACTGGTTTACGGCAAACGCCTCCCTGATTGTTCCTATGTTACTTTTGGATGTGGCAAGTGCATATATTAGATTGGTGTTGTCGAGGTAAATCTTGTCGGGTTTTTGAAGTTTGCCAACCGATTTGGCGTCGTAATATAGTTGCTGTATTATGTGCGCATCGGCAAGATTTCTAAGGTAAGCGATTATGGTGTTTCTGTTTATGCCCGTATATACCGACAGCTTGCTTATGTCAACATCGAAAGGTACTGTTGTTGACAAAACATAAAGCAACGCCTTTATTTTCCGCACATTAGAAATATCAACCTTGCATATTTGCGTTAGCTCCACATCGATTGTGAAGTTGACTATTTGCTCTATTATCTGGTAGTAGGTTGACTTGTTTTTACTGTAGAACGGATAGTAGCCAAATTTAAGGTACTCATTGAAATGTTCTATGGGTCTGCACTTTTCATTCACTTCGGCGCAGATGTCCTGTGGTTTGCTGAATATTGCTTCTAAAGGTGTAGGTTTTATCTGTACTCCTTTGTATAATCCAAGGAATTCCCTGAACGACAATCCTTGCATGTCGTACGATATACATCTCCGCGACAGGTCGGCATCGCCCATAAGCAGATTTAGTAGCGAGGAGGCGCTAAGTACTATCCGCATTTCGGGGTAGAGGTCGTATATTTCCTTTATTTCCTTGCTCCAATTTTCATACTTGTGTGCTTCGTCGAGGAAAAGGTGTTTTCCACCTTGCTTGTAGAATTCACTGGCTAACGAAAGCAAACTATGCGATGAAAAATACATTGTGTCTAGAGAGCAATATAGTACTTTTCTACTATACGGCCGATAGTTGAGCTTGATGTATTGCAACATAAGTGTGGTTTTGCCGACACCTCTTGGCCCTCTTAGTGCTATTAGGTGTGAATCCCAGTCAATGTCATCCATTATGCTTCTTACAAAGTTTGTCTTTGTGTTTCTGAGCAATATGTCGTGTTTCTCAAATAAAGTTTCCATGAATAATTTTTTCGCAAAGATACAAATGCTTTTTATAAATATCAAATCTTTCTTTAAAATAGTATTTATAGACAGCAAAATATTTTATAATTTGCTATATATAAATAGCAAATAAAGATATATCCAAAACAACTAAGACTCTAAAAATCAATCAAAACAAAAGAAACCAAATGCAGTTCGTTGACAATTATATGCTTTCGTTTCATGGCATGACTGTTATTATTGGACTTGCCTTGTCATCGACATTGGTTGTCAAACAATCATAAAATCCATTTTCTATTTCAATCCTAAAACACTATCTTTGCAATTTCGTTTTTAACACAAAAATTGATTATACAGATATGGCAAAAAGTGACCAAATGAACGAGAAAGCGCTTCCTGAAGAAGGAAAGGCTCGTTTTGCATTAGGCAAGAAAAACTACATAGCCCTTGCTATTGGCTTCGCAATATTGGTAATCGGCTACGCATTGATGGTAGGCGGCGGTTCGGACGACCCCAATGTTTTCACTGGCGACGAATTATTCAACTTCCGCCGTATAACCCTCGCTCCGATAGTGCTTATAATCGGCTTCGCAGTCGAAATTTTTGCAATAATGTGGCGTCCGCGCACAAAAAAGAATTAGCCGATGGATTGGTTAGAAGCGTTAATACTCGGTTTGATTCAAGGGCTTACCGAATATCTGCCAGTTAGCAGTAGCGGACATTTGGCAATAGGAGCAAAACTTTTCGGACTCAACGGTGAGGAAAATCTGGCTTTCACAGTGGCTGTGCATGTGGCGACAGTGCTTAGCACCTTGGTCGTGCTGTGGAAGGAAATAGTTTGGCTGTTCAAGGGATTCTTCAAGTTCAAATGGAACGATGAGATGAAGTATTTGGTCAACATCTTGATTTCCATGATTCCCGTAGCAATAGTTGGTTTTCTTTTCAAGGATACCGTTGAAGAAATTTTCGGTTCGGGATTGCTAGTTGTTGGAATCTGCTTGCTAGTAACCGCAGCCTTGCTTGCTTTCGCATATTATGCAAAACCGCGACAGAAGGAGAAAATCTCGATGCTTGATGCATTTGTTATTGGTATTGCTCAGGCAGCGGCAGTTCTGCCGGGACTTTCGCGTTCGGGCTCTACGATAGCTACTGGTCTTTTGCTTGGCAACAAGAAAGAAAAGTTGGCTCAATTCTCGTTCCTGATGGTAATTCCACCAATTCTAGGCGAGGCTCTGCTCGACATTCTGAAAATCGCAAAAGGCAGTGCCGATGCAGCAACTGCTTCAATAGGTGTTTTGCCGTTGGCAGTAGGATTTTTGACCGCATTTGTAGTTGGGTGCCTTGCCTGCAAACTGATGATAAGTCTTGTGAAGAAGGGCAAGCTGGTATGGTTCGCTGTATATTGCGCTGTTGTCGGTATTGCCACTATAATATTCCTCAGCTAAATGGAGTTCTTTTCGCTCGACAGGCAACCCGATTTCGAGACTGGCGAAGTCATAATCTTCGACAAGCCGTACTCGTGGACATCGTTCGATGTGGTGAACAAGGTGCGCAAGAAAATCTCCGAATATACAGGCATACGCAACAAGTTCAAGGTAGGACACGCAGGTACACTCGACCCACTCGCGACAGGAATACTTGTGCTATGTACAGGCAAGAAAACCAAGTTGATAGAGGAACTACAAGGCGGAACTAAGGTTTACGAAGCCGAATTTTGCCTTGGCGCCACAACGCCATCCTTCGACCTTGAAACCAAGATAGACAAGACCTTCGACATTTCGGGCATTACCGAAGAACAAATCCGTACTGCGCTTGCGGGACTTTGCGGAGAGCGCGAGCAGATGCCACCAGTATATTCGGCTGTGCAGGTAAACGGAAAACGTGCCTACGAATTTGCACGCAAAGGTCGCACTGTGGAATTGAAGCACAAATTAATAACGGTTTACGACATTGCCGTCAACAGCATAGAACTTCCGATTGTAAATGTTACAATCACATGTAGCAAAGGTACTTACATTCGCTCGTTGGCAGATGAGTTCGGCAGAAGTCTTGGCAATGGAGCGCACCTAAAAGCCCTTCGCAGGACACAAAGCGGAGAAGCTAAAATTGAGGATGCGGTGAAACTGGAGGATTTTGTGAAGTACATTGAAGAGAAAATTAATAATGGGAAAAATGTTTTGAACCTCTAAACAATCATCGAATTATAGAATCATCAAATCTGTAATAACTAGAAACCCTAAACAGGCGCAAGCCGTAGAAACTAGAAACTTAGAAACAGCGTAGCGAGAAACAAGAAACTTATAAACGCCGCAGGCATAGAAACAGCGCAGCGAGAAACTTAGAAACGCCGCAGGCATAGAAACAGCGCAGCGAGAAACTTAGAAACGCCGTAGGCATAGAAACCATTTCATGATTTTTTCCCTTGCATTTCCCAAAATAATTTTGTACTTTTGCGGTTCAAAATTTAAAATGCATAAATAGCGAATTTTTGAAACGTAAATTATTGATTTATAATAAATTATACAAATGAAGTTATCTCAATTCAAATTCAATCTTCCGGAAGAACTTATTGCCCAGTATCCGTCAAAATTCAGAGATGAGTGCAGACTTTTGGTCTTGAACAGAAAAACTGGTGAAATCGAGCATAAGATTTTCAAGGATTTAAAGGATTATTTCAGCGACAAGGACTTTATGATTTTCAACGACACCAAGGTTTTCCCTGCTCGTCTGTACGGAAACAAGGAAAAGACCGGTGCTCGCATTGAAGTTTTCCTGTTGCGCGAACTTAACCACGACCAGCGTTTGTGGGATATTCTTGTCGATCCAGCACGAAAGATAAGAATTGGTAACAAATTGTATTTCGGAGAAGACGGAAATGAGTTAGTAGCCGAAGTAATCGACAATACCACATCTCGCGGACGTACATTGCGTTTCCTCATTGATGGTGACTACGACCAATTCAAGAAAACACTCTATTCGCTTGGTGAAACTCCATTGCCAATGCATATCATCAAACGCCCGACACAACCTGAGGACGAAGAATGGTATCAGACCATTTATGCAAAGAACGAGGGTGCTGTTGCTGCACCAACCGCAGGCTTGCACTTCAGTCGCGAACTTTTCAAAAGACTTGAGCTTGTAGGCGTTGAGTTTGGTTTCCTTACACTTCATGTCGGACTTGGCAACTTCCGTAGCGTTGATGTTGAAGACCTTACAAAACACAAGATGGATTCGGAGCAGATGTTTATTTCCGAAGAACTTGCAGACACCGTTAACCGCAAGAAAGCCGAAAACCGCCGCGTATGCGCAGTGGGAACAACCGTACTTCGCGCTTTGGAATCATCAATTACCACTAGCGGAATGCTTAAGCCATTTGATGGCTGGACAAACAAGTTCCTTTTCCCGCCATACGAATGCATGGTTCCGAACTGCATGATTTCGAACCTGCACCTGCCAAAGTCAACACTGATGATGTCGGTGGCAACATTTGCTGGCTACGAAAACCTGATGCACGCTTACGAGGTGGCAGTTCAGGAAAAGTACCAGTTTGCAACCTACGGCGACGCAATGCTGATTATTTAAGGCAGAAAGGCGAAAAGAAGAAAAGGTTAAAAGCTCAAAAGCTTCAAGCCTTTAAGCCTTTGAGCCTTCAAGCCCCAAAGCTAGAAACGGCGAAGCCACAGAAACTTAGAAACTTATAAACGGGCTTTAGCCCAAAGAAACATATAAAACTATCATTATGACCAAAATGACATCAAAGTACGTGGGTGGACTTCGCACTGAAAACACTCACCTCCAGTCGGGCAACAGGATTATAACCGATGCTCCGCTCGACAATCATGGCAAAGGCGAAGCTTTCTCGCCAACCGATTTGCTTGCAACAGCATTGTGCGATTGCATTTTCACAATCACTGGCATTACCGCACAGACATACAACTTTTCGATTGACGGAGCAACCGCACAGATTGAAAAGATTATGAACGAGTCGCCACGTCGCGTTGCCGAGGTTAAAATCGACTTCGACTATTCAATGTGCAACCTTAACGAAAAACAGCAGACAATAATCAGGCGCATCCCTGAAACTTGTCCAGTTTCTCGTTCGTTAAGCCCGGAGGTAAAACAGACAATAACCTTCAAATTTTAAGGTTTGAAATGGTTTGATATTGTTTGACAAGGTTTGAAATGGTTGACAATTCTTAACAAACAATAACGGCTTCAAACTCATAAACAACTAGAAACTCAGAAACGTTGCAGGCATAGAAACGTCGCAGCCATTGAAACCCAGAAACAACATCAAACAACTTGAACGGCGTAGCCCTCAACGAAGTTAAACATATAAACTTAGAAACCAGAAATTAGAAACCTAGAAACGGGCTTTAGCCCACAGAAACATAGAAACATGAACATAAAGCTTGGTATAAAAGGCGAAGAAAAAGAGGTCGTCCGTCACGAAAACACAGCAGCAGCCTACGGAAGCGGACTAGTTGAGGTTTATGCAACTCCTGCTATGATTGCCCTCATGGAAAAGACTTGCTACCTCTCGGTAATGCCATATTTGTCGGAAGGCGAGGGAACAGTCGGTACTCATGTGAACATTTCACACAGGAAGGCAAGTCCGCTTGGCACGGTAATCACATGCCATTCTGAAATTGTGGAAATTGACCGTCGTCGCATAGTCTTCAAGGTGGAAGCCTTCGACGACAATGGCGAACTTATTGGTGACGGCGCACATGAACGCTTTGTCATCAATGTCGAAAAGTTCATGAGCAAGTAGCATGTGGAAGCTTCTTGTCGCCGTAGTTCCCGCAGTCGTGCTCATCGTGTACATAATGATACGCGACAAGTACGAGCGAGAGCCTATTAGGAAAATCTTGCTGACATTCTTCGCTGGAATGTTGGCAGTTCCACTTGACTTATCGCTTATAGCTATATTCGACCTCGATTACTTGCCGTTGATGTGTGATGGAGCGGTGAGTGCGCAAATTGCAACAGCATTCTTTTCTGCAGCAATACCCGAAGAATTTTCAAAATTTGTAATTCTTTTCTTGCTTATTTGGTGGAGCAAGGATTTCAACGAGCGCATGGATGGTATTGTGTATGCCGTATGTGTTTCGATGGGATTTGCAACAGTAGAAAATGTTATGTATGTGTTTAACGACCCGTCATGTGCGTGGGGAAGGGCGCTGTTTGCCGTTCCAGGACATTTCTTGTTTGGCGTACTGATGGGTTTCTTCTTTTCGTTGGCAAAATTCAGCGTCAAGCACAAGTTCCGCAACTGGACAATGACTTTGCTTGCACCAATACTGGCACATGGTATATACGATGCAATACTGATGGTTGCAGATGTTGCAACTGAAGGCTGGGCGGCATTGCTGACGATAGCTTTCTATGTTTTCATTTTCGTGTTGTGGAGAATATGCTTGAACAAGATTTCAGAGCATGTAGAAACTTCTCCATTCAGTTACTGGCGTAAGTATAGGGACAAGCAGCAGAAAATGAAAGATATTTCCGATGACCAGAAGATTGACAATATGAAGGATTTCTTTGACAGATAAAGATTTATCTTGATTTCTCCATTTCGCAAAGATACCCCAACTTATACAAATTGAACAACATGAGTTTTGGTCGCTTCGAGTTAAGCAGGTGTTTTTCTATTGCTTTGCCGAAAATCTTATAGGTAAGTCTTATCGTCCACAGAAGACATGATTTTTTCAACTTAGCGTAATGTCTATATAACCGTATGTGGTTGAAGAAAAATGGACTTATGCCGTCGAAGTTTCTCATTAACACAAGATTTTCGATTCCAGCCCTAGTCTTGGCAAGAAATTTATCGTTTGACTCTATGCCAGTGTGAATCACTGGATTGTCTATATGAAAAATGGGTATCTTGTTTTCTTGAAGCTCAAATCCGAAAAGGCTGTCCTCGTGTCCGTACTTTTTCAATGCCTCGCAGAATCGGATTATCTCGAAAACCTTTTTTGATACCATCATGTTGTTGGTCGTAAAGGCGGAGTAGGGGGCTTGGTTTCGTTTATCGGCAGTAGTCTTTTCTACTTTTGTGCCGAAAGTGTATCGCAGTGATATTTCGGGGGAGTATTGCAGTTCGTTGTAGGTTGTTCCGCCACATACGACATCGGCACTGCTGTTTTCGATATACCTATTAATATATATATGGTCGGGAATTGCCGAGTCGCAGTCTATGAAGATTAGTTTTTCTCCTTTTGCAATGTCGGCAAGTTTGTTGCGTGTGTAGCTTCTGCCGTGGTTCTGAGTGTCAACTATATGTTTCGCTCCCGATATCTTTTCTATGCTGGAATTTTGCTTGGCGTAATCTTCATCCGAACCATCTTCAAGGACAATTATTTCAAAATCCACTTTTGCTTCTGCGCATTGCCTTGAAAGTTCGGCAACGAGGTCATTCACATTGCAGTTGTATGTCGGGATGCAGATGCTGAGCATCATTGTTTGTTGTTTAAAGAATCTTCTTCTTCGCTAAAGCGTTGAATGTCAATCATAAGTTGTTCAACTTGCTCGTTCACTGCTTCGATTTCCGATGAAACATCTTCTGAGTGAATGCTGTCGGTGATTTGAGGGTTGAGCATTGCATTGAGTTTTTGCAGTATGCTGTCAATCTTTTTTCTGTTATCCTTGTCCCATTTGTCGAACACTTCTGGACATTTTTTCCATAGTGGTTCAATGGCAGCGTCGTAGTCGTTTAACAGTTCTTCGAAATGCTCGAGGTCCGATTTCGCTTTGGCATCGTTTTCGTTGAATGCCTTGTTTGATGTGCTGTATAAAACCGTAGCGATTTCATTTCCTGCAGATATGGCTTCGTCGCAATTTTCGAACTTCATTTCGGCATATTTTTCGGCTAGTTCGCCGTAGTCGGATTCGTATTCGCCGAGATTTATTGCGTTCTTTTTATCGATGTTTTTCTCGCACGAAACCATAATCGTTGCAAGCAACAGGATAAGGCAGGCAATATGTTTGAAAGGCTTATTCATTAATGCCTAATTTGTTTAGGAATTCCTCTTCGGTAAGTGTGTCCCTGTTTAGTATTATCCTTCCGTCTTCGAGTTCCTTGATGGTGTCCTTGCCGATGACGACCGAACTGTCTTCCAGCATCACGGGTTCTTCGTAGTCTCCTCCGTCATTGTATTCTTCACCAAACATGTCCTCTATCATTGGGCGGACGGTTTCCATGCGTTCCTTGAGCGATTCGTCGTACTTTTCGTCAACTTCGTCCCACAAGTCCTTGTTGTTAAAGTTTATCTTGTCCTCAAAATCAGCAATCAGTCCGTTTTCCAAGTCTTCCAGACGCTTGAGGTCGTATTCGCCCGATTCCTTGCCATTGTTGTAAATGTCCTCGATGACATCACAGTACAGCATCATAATGTCGCGATAAATTTGGTGGACATTTATTTTTTCAACTTCTTTTGCTAGTTTTTCTTCGCGACCTTCCAAGTCCGACCTGTCGGGTGTGCGCTGGCATGCGAACATTGAAAGTGCCAATGTGGCAAATACTAATGTTTTAAATATGGTTTTCATTTCTTGTGTTAAATTTTTTGCAAATTTATGTAATATTTTTCAAATCTGGTTACTAAACAACTATAGATGTTGACAATCAGCTTTTGAAAACTTATCTGCGAAAAAAATTTCTTCGACTAAAGATTAATTGTAAATTTGTGCTGTTATTTTTAGAAACGATTTCACATGGCAAAGTATTCATACACAGAGAAAAAAGATACTCGTTCGGGTTTCGGAGCAGGGTTGCTCGAGGCAGGAAGGCAGAATGACAAGGTTGTGGCATTGTGTGCCGACCTTACAGGTTCATTGAAAATGGGTGATTTCCAGAAGGCATTTCCACAGCGTTTCTTCCAGTCTGGTATAGCCGAGGCTAATATGATTGGTGTTTCGGCAGGTTTGACAATCGGCGGAATGATTCCGTTCTGCGGAACTTTCGCAGGTTTTGCAACTGGACGCGTTTATGACCAGATTCGTCAGAGCGTGGCATATTCAAATAAGAATGTGAAGATTTGTGCTTCACACGCTGGTATAACCTTGGGCGAAGATGGTGCTACCCACCAGATTCTTGAGGACATTGGTCTTATGAAAATGTTACCTAATATGACTGTAATATGTCCGTGTGACTACAACCAGACTAAGGCTGCTACTATTGCCGCTGCAAAGTATGATGGTCCTGTTTACTTGCGTTTCGGTCGTCCGGCAGTTCCAAATTTCACTGACCAAGACCAAGTGTTTGAAATAGGTAAGGCTCAGCAGTTGTACGAAGGTTCTGATGTTACCATCCTTGCTTGTGGACATCTTGTATGGGAAGCAATCACGGCTGCTGAGGAACTTCTTGCCGAAGGCATTAAGGCTGATGTTTACAATATTCACACTATCAAGCCTTTCGATGCCGAAGCGGTTTTGAAGTCGGTTGCAAAGACCAAGGCAATTGTTACCGCAGAGGAACACGAACTCAATGGTGGTTTGTTTGATACTGTCGCTCAGGTTATGGCAATGAACAATCCAGTTCCGATGGAAGCAGTTGCCGTTCGCGATTCGTTTGGCGAAAGCGGTACTCCAGCCGAACTGATGAAGAAATACGGTCTTGATGCCGAAAATATTGTGAAGGCGGTGAAGAATGTGATTTCTCGCAAATAAATTTCCTATTGGAATCATAATAGATATAGATATAGGTGTCCGCTTTGGCGGACATTTTTTTTGTGGTATGTTTTGTGGTATGTTGTGGGGTGTGCTGTGGTGTCGTTGTCGTGGTGTCGTTGCGCAACGACGTCAAATTCTCAATTCCTTGAATCTTTTGAACACAGTAGCTTAGAATCCATAAACATCCCTTACTCCCTCAATCCAGTCCGCCACCAATCTGCTCTGTTTTTTCTTTGCGGATTTCATCCGCCTTATTCTCTTTGTCCCAAGCACTCGAACCATCTCTGTGTTGTGGTGTCGTTGCGTGCAACGACGTTAGGAGATTTAGCGGACAGTAAATAAAAATCGTAAATCCGAAATCGTAATTTGTAAATAATTCTTATTTTTGCCCCCTGATTTTTAAAGTTATCGCTTTATGTCACGAACAGTCATAGCAAACCCGATATACGACTCGGTATTCAAGTACCTGATGGAGGATATTCCTGCAGCACGGGTTCTTTTGTCTGCATTGTTGCAGCGCAAGATTGGCGAGATTGAACTGAAGCGCAACGAATATACCCGTACCAAGACCAAGGATGAAATTTCGGTGCTTCGTGTTGATTTTGCCGCCGAAATAATAAATGATGACGGTTCGCACGAACTTGTAACCATTGAAATTCAGAAGACATACCTCTCAACGGAGATAATGCGTTTCCGCCGTTATCTGGCAGCGCACTATTCCGACGAAACCAACGCCATCGTCCTCAGCGACAGACCGAATCGCAAGCGGGCATTGCATATTATTACCATCTATCTGCTAGGTCACGAAGTCGAAGAACTTGACAATGCTGTAACTTACGTCTATCCGCGTATGTACGACCAGAATATGAATAAAATCGACAAGAAAGTCAATGATGTTGAGTTTGTTGACGGACTGGTTCACGACATGATAGTAGTGCAGATTCCTAAGATAACAAGTGCCAAGGTTGTCTCGCATTTGGACAAGATACTCAGTGTTTTCGACCAGCGGAACATTGTCCCGAGTTGCCAGCGCGAACTTACCGTTGACGACAGCACATATAGCAACGATGACGACATTGATCGCATTGTCCGCCGTTTGCAGAAAGCCGCTTCCGACGAAGATGTTCGCAAGGAAATGGAAATTATGGACGAGTACCAGACCCTCTACGACAACTATGTAAAGGAGCGAACCGACCAGCAGAACAAGATAAAGGAGCAGCAGGAGCAGTTGGCGCAATTGAACACCGTAATTACCTCTGCTATTTCAGCACTGGTCGTATCTGGCAGATCTGCCGAAGAGATCGCTACACTTCTCAATATCCCAATAGATGATGTTCGGAAGGTAACGGGGAAATAATAGGGTATGGCAAACGGAGTTTCATATCTTATGGACGAGTACCAGACTCTTTACGACAACTATGTAAAGGAGCGTACCGACCAGCAGAACAAGATAAAGGAGCAGCAGGAACAGTTGGCAGAACAATTGGAGCAATTAGCAGCAAAGGACAATCAATTAGCGGCAAAGGACAACCAATTGAACACCGTAATTTCCTCTGCTATTTCTGCTTTGGTTGCATCTGGCAAGTCTGCCGAAGAGATTGCCGCGCTTCTCAATATTCCAGTTGACAATGTCCGCAAGTTAATTAACAATAATCTGTAATTCAAGCATATAAACAACCTCAAACAACTTTAAACTTAGAAACTTAGAAACATAGAAACGTGCGAAGCACATAGAACGGCGAAGCCCTCAACGAAGTTAAACCCAGAAACATTAAACATAGAAACGGCTTTAGCCATAGAAACGTGAAACATAGAAACTTAGAAACAAAAAATAACATATTGCTTATGACAACCTTTTACAACAATACCTCTTCAATCGTAAATCTAAATTCGTAATTCGTAAATAATAATTATATTTGCCTCAAATTAATTAACATTGAAATAACATGGAAACTGCAACCAAGACAGATAAGGAATTCAAAGAAGATGTGAAAAAGCAGACGAACGAACTGCTCGTTTTGCTTTTGAAAAAGACTGGTGTGAAGAAGCAGGACCTTTACGCGATGATTACGCGCGAATTTATAAAGGAAAACCTTTACTTGTTGACACCGGCAGAGCGCAAGCATTTCAATTCCCTTGCTTTATGAAGACTTTTATAAGAATATATATTGATACAAATGTACTGATTAACTATTGTACAGGGCAACCGACAGAAACGGCTGCTTTGGATTTCCTTTTTAAGAAAAAGAGGAGGGAAGTTCTTTTTACATCTTCGCTTGCCATTGTCCAGACTGTAGCTAATCTGCAGACGGCAAAGAAAACAAGAAAGGCGTATTCGCGCGAACAAACCATTGAGTATATTGAAAGACTGCGACAGAAAATTACTGTTGCGAACCTTACCGATGAAGACATTACCGAAGGCTTTTCATACGCTAACAAGGATATAGAGGACAATATCCATTATGTGCTTAGCAAGAAGATGAAATGCGATGCAATTATAACAAACAATGTGTCTGACTTTGATTATTTCAAGGATATTGCAGTGATGAAGCCAGAACGTGGTATTTTATCAGTTAGAATCAAATAATCAATATAAATCAAGATACCTTATGACAAACTTTTACAACAATACCACTTCAATCGTAAATCGTAAGTCTAAAATCGTAAATATTTTAAACATTATGAATAATACATCATTCGCAAATTCCTCCGGGAATCGTAAAACCATTGCCAATTATCCATTGTTAATTATCAATTATTAATTAACTTTGCACCAAATATTTAGTCCATGAAATACTTAGACCCTAAGGCGGATTTGACATTCAAGAAGGTGTTCGGCGAACATCCCGACTTGGTTATTAGCTTCCTGAATGCCTTGCTGCCATTGGAAAAGGGCGAAGAAATACAATCCATAGAATATCTTTCGCCAGAGATGGTTCCCGACAATCCCGCCCGCAAGTACAGCATAGTGGATGTCAGATGCAAGGATGTACAAGGCCGTCAGTTCCTTGTTGAGATGCAGACTATTTGGTCTTCGGAGTTCAAGTCGCGCGTACTTTTCAATGCTTCGAAAGCGTATGTACGCCAGCTTGACGCCAAGGAAAACTTCAGGCTTCTGCAGCCCGTGTATTCGCTGAATCTTGTGGATTCTGTTTTCGAACCCGATGTAGAAACCTACTACCATTACTATCGCCTTGTACACGAGCAGTATAGTAACAAGATTATTGACGGTTTGCATTTGGTTTTCGTTGAGTTGCCGAAATTCAAACCAGTTACATATTCCGATAAGAAGATGCAGGTGTTATGGCTTCGTTTCCTATCGGAGATTGACGGAAATACAAGGGAGGTTGACGAGGAATTGCTTTCCAATCCCGACATAAAGAAAGCTCTCGGCATTGTGGAGCAATCTGCTTTTTCTGACGAGCAGCTTGATGCCTACGACAAGTTTTGGGATGGAGTCAGGGTAGAGCGCGCTATTATTAACGATGCCGAGGAAAAAGCAGAGGAAAAAGCGAAAAGTAAAACTCTTGAAATTGCTCGTAAACTGAAAGAATGTGGAGTTGATTATAAAACTATTTCTGTATCAACAGGTCTTTCCGAACAAGAAATAATGGAACTGTAATTATAAATTATCAAACAATCATAAACAACATTAAACATTGAACATTAAACTTTGAACTTTAAACAACCTAGAAACAATTAGAAACTTAGAAACGGTGTAGCCATAGAAACTTAGAAACGGCGTAGCCATAGAAACATAGAAACTTAGAAACGGCGAAGCCATAGAAACGTGAAACATAGAAACTAGAAACATATAAACAACCTCAAACAACTTTAAACTTTGAACTTTTGAACTTTGAACAACCCAGAAACTTTGAAACGGCGTCAGCTACAGAAACAGCAAAGTGTCAAACTGGTGTCAGCCCACAGAAATCGTAAATCGTCATTCGTAACCTTTAGCTCGGCTTTGCTAAAACTAAATTTTCACCTTTCATCTTTCTTCTTTTTCGCTTCCTGAGCCTGTCGAAGAGTGTTTTCTGACTTTTGTCTAAATTATATTGCATTTGATATAATATCATCTCTCTCCGCTTCCTTATTCTAAGGATATTTTCTATCTTTGTCTCTTATTGGATAACTATCGCATAGTGTTGTCTTAAAGTTATTTGGTGTAAGGCAGGGTGCGGTATCCAAGCAGTTTTTGCCGTTATGTTATTTTGGTGTGACGGCGTATTTGAAATATTAAAATTTGACGAAATGACTGAAATGTACAGCATTGACCGTAGTGGTATGGCACGTGCGTGCCGTGGTGCTTCTTTTGTGCCACAGTGTGATATTGATTATGAACAGACTAAAAATACAAGCAGTATGAAAAGATTTTTACCTAATAGTTCGGGAAAATCCCAATTCGTAAATCTAAAATCCAAAATCGTAACTCTCCTCCTTCTTTTGTTCTTTACCAGCTTGGCATGGGGACAAAGTAAAACATTGACTGTGTGTGACGGTTCTGAAACAAATAACTATGTCCCAATCTATGGCTTATACGTTGACACAAATAATCAAAATTCAGAATTCATCATTCCTGCTGAAACAGAAGGAACAACTGGTGAATTGGAGAGTGGCACCATGAGTGACATGGAGGGAGGTACCATTACCCAATTGGCATTCTACATTACCAATTCCCCTGAATCATGGGGAAATCCTACCGTACAAGTGTACATGGGCGAAGTAGATGGCACTACACTAAGCAGCCTAAACGGACCAACCAATTTCACCACAGTATGGACAGGTACGCTGAGTAATGAAAATGCTACAATGGAAATAACATTAAGCACGCCCTATACCTATGAAGGCGGCAACCTGCTTATTGGCATGTATGTACAATCTAAGAGTTCTACTTATAAAACAACAACTTTCACAGGTATTAAACCTGATTACTCTTCTTCTTCTCGTTATAATAGTGGTTCTGGTACAGGTACAGCACAACAATTCCTTCCCAAGACCACCTTCACCTATACACCTGGCGGAGCAACTCTTTCTTGGTCTAATCCCTCTGGCGGAACTATTTCTGTTTTGAGAAACGGCAGTGCACTGTCTTCTGGTTCAAGAGTCGCTGAGGGTGCTACTTTAGACATTACTGCTGCGCCAAATTCTGGTTACTTGTTCTCTGGCTGGACTGTATCGGGTACAGGATCTTCTGTTTCTAATGTAAATAGTGAAAATACAACTCTTACCATGGGGTCTGGTAATACAACTCTTTCGGCCAGTTTCATAGCTGCTCCGCCTGCACCAACCATTACCCAGAGTTCTACAAACTTCTGTACTTCGGATGTTACCCTTACTGCAAATATAGGTGGTGCTTCGGTGCCTGCTGGGTTCTCGTTTCACTGGTACAGCGATGCAGGTTGCACCAACGAAATCTCTGGCGCATTTGGCACCAATTGCAACCAGATTACTATAGCCCCATCTGCCGACTATACCAATATATATTGTAGGCTCGAAAAGAGAACAAATATCAGTACTACTCAGGTCAGAGACAATTTTACCGTAGGTAGTGTAAATTCATATACCATCCCCGAAGGTACGACATCGTTGTTTATGCAGGTATGGGGCGCACAAGGTGGGTATCGTAGCGAGTCTAAATACGGAGGCAAAGGCGGATATTCAGAAGGAACATGGGATTCTCCAACTCCTGGATCTACTCTTTATGTTGTTGTTGGTGGTGAAGGAAATTCTGGATCAGTATCTAACTCAATATATGCAGGTGGATATAACGGTGGCGGTTATCGTTATGGCTATCCCGGTGGTGGCGGTGCAACGCATATTGCAACAGCCACAGGTTTGCTTAAAGATTTGTCATCAAACACAGGTGCGGTTTTGATTGTTGCTGGTGGTGGTGGCTCTGATGGTGGTAGTGATAGATATGGCTACTGGGGTGGTGGTGAAAATGGTGGAAGTGGAACAGGTTCTTCTACCGAAACACAATTCGGCGGTAACCACTACTCCTATGCAAATGACTATAATCGTTGTGCACAAGGTGGAACACAAAATGCTGCTGGAGGTGGAAATACAATAACAACCCAAGCGACGACTGACTTAAATTCAAATAACACAAATTACTATGGTGGTTTCGGCTTCGGTGGCGGCGGTGTTTACCTCAGCAATGGTTATGGCGGTGCTGGTGGTGGCGGCTGGTATGGTGGTTCTGGTACAGTACCTGATGGTAGTGGAGATGATGATCGTGGCGGTGGCGGTGGAAGTGGGCATGTTAATACAGACATGCTTTCTGATGGATCGTTGGTTGCAGGTAACGAATCAATGCCTACCCACGATGGTACAGGAACAATGACAGGAAACACTGGCGACGGTTTTGCCCGTATTACGGCTACTATAGAATATGTTCAAGTTACTTCATGTTCGGCAGGGTCATTGGCAGTAAGATGTAGTTCATGTAATCCTGCAAATATAACTTTAAGCAATTCATCTACAGTGAATCTTTATGTTGGTCAGAGCGTAAGCCCAACGCGTACGGCAACATCAAGCAACAGCAGTGGTGCTATCTCATATAGCTCCGATAATTCGGCTGTAAGTGTAAATAGTAGTACCGGCTATGTTACTGCGTTAAGGGGCGGTACGGCTACTGTTTCGGCAACTGTTGCCCAGTATGGCACATACTGTTCCAACTCGGCATCATACACAGTAAATGTACAATGGCCTACCATTTCACTTAATCAGTCTAGTACACCGTTGTGCGGAGAGGAGGTTACTATTTCTGCAAGCATATCGCCTGATGTCAACCTTGCCAACCAATACGAGTTTGCTTGGTACACCACCGACGATTTTGCAAACGAGCATAGAATCGACCCCAGTTTGACATACGGTAACAACGGACGCAACCTTACATATACGGCTTCGTCAGGAACAGAAATTTACTGCCGTCTGGAGAGAACGATAAATAGCGAACTCTTCTATAGTGGTGATGCATCATTGGAGATAAATTGTTTCGAGTGTAGCGACCCGACCGATCTTGCACAATCCTCATATTCGACTAATTCAGCAGTGCTGGAGTGGGTTGAAACAGGCGATGCTGACGAATGGGTTTTGCAATACAGCACCGATCCCGATTTCTTGAGCGATATTCATAGCGTTGAAGTAAGCGGTTCTCCAACAACAACACTATCTGGACTTACCCCAGAAATCATCTACTATTGCCGCGTAAAGTCACTTTGTATCGATGACGAGGAAACCGGCTGGAGCGATGTGTGCGAGGCTACACCGACAATATGTAAACTGGTGACGGGAAGTGGGGAGACAACAAATACTTATCTACCATCATATTCTTATTACAAATATGCTCTTTCACAGCAGATATATACATCGGTTGAGGTAGGCGAGGCAGGGCAGATAAAAGGAATATCTTTATACTGCGCACTGAATGGATCAAGAAATTTTGATATATATCTAAAACATACAAATAAAGATACCTTCGAAAGTACTACGGATTGGATAAGTGTTGATCAGGATGAGAATCCAGTGTTTTCCGGAGACGTAACCTTTACTGCTGGGACATGGACAAAAATAGATTTCCAGATACCATTTGATTACGATGGTACCAGTAATCTTGTAGTAATAATGGATGATAATTCGGGTGTTTGGGGATCTTCTCCATATTTGAACTACAAAGTTTATAGTGCTACTAATATGGCTTTGTATGTTTACAGTGATGGCACAAACTACAGTGTGACAAGTCCATCTTATACTGGTACGCGGCCGAGTGTCAAGAATCAGATAAAATTCTGTGTGGGACCAACTGTTACCTGTCATAATCCAAGGAGCATTACCAGTAATGTAACACAAGATAATTTAACAGGAGTTATCTCTGCGACTATCACATGGACTGGTGGCGATTCTGCTGAAAGTGAGTATAGTATTGATGGCGGTTCTACGTGGACTTATATAAATGGAAGACAGGTTACTTTGTCTGATCTTAATGCCAACACTGAATATACAGTTATGGTTCGTACATATTGTAGCTCTAGCGACAAGAGTGAGTATATAAGTACTGTATTCCGCACTCCGTGTGGATATCAAGTAGTTCCATACACAGAGAATTTTGAGGGGGTTCCTACTGGCAATAGCGGAGTTTATGAGGTGCCATCTTGTTGGGATAAAAATGTTTCCAATGGCAACTATCCTTATGTTGCTTACAATACTGCTGGCAATGCGCATAGCGGTTCAAAATACTTGTATATGTATCCTGCTAGTGGCGCCGATAACATTGTAACATTGCCAACTATGATAGATCCTATCAATACCTTGCAGATTTCGTTCTGGGCAAAAAGTGGTACTGATCAGAAAGAAATCCAGCTCGGATATGTAAAAAATGGAACTTTTACTGGCTTGGCAGGAGATAAATATAATTTTACTCTTACTACTACTTACCAGCAGTTTTTCGCATATCTCGATGATGTGCCTGCCGATGCTGATAATATAGCAATAAGGGCATACTATCAGTCGGCAAGTTATTATGTATATCTCGATGACATAGAGGTTTCGCTTATGCCTACCTGCTTTACTCCTACAGATGTTACCGCAAGCAACATTAATACTACATCGGCTACCATATCGTGGACTGCCGGAAGAAACGAAACAGCTTGGAATTTGCGATACAGAAGAGTAGGAGCAGGCAGTTGGAGTTATGTCAACAACATAAGCGATGTCAGCTCGTGCGATCTCTCTGGACTTACGGAAGCCACCCATTACGAAGTGCAGGTTCGCTCCGACTGTGGTGGCGACGATCATTCCGACTGGGCATCAATATCATTTACAACACCATATACTATACCATTCGTCGAGAATTTCCCAACTACTACTATCCCTGCCGACTGGAGCAGATACACAGGACTGCTTGCTAATGTCATGAACGGTACAGCAAACCTTACTGTTACAACTTCGGGATGGACTGGTACTACCAGTTATGCATTTAACTCGTCACCCCATTTTTATGTTTATATATCAGGAACAATAAATTATTGGTTGGTAACTCCACTTGTCCACATGGAAAGCAATGTTGAACTTTCATTCGATTATGCCCTTAGGAATAGTAGTGGAAATGCACCCAATACTCCTGGTTCTGACGACAAGTTTGTCGTTCTTGTAAGTACCGATAACGGGGCAAACTGGACTATACTCCGCCAGTATATTAATACAGGAGATTATTTATATAGTAGTCTTGCTACTCCGGGAAAAGCAACCATTAGTCTAGGCTCTTATGCAGGGCAGAATGTTTTGGTCGCTTTCTATGGTGAATCAACTTCTGGTTCTGAATACAACTATATGAATATAGACAATGTTAAGATGGCTCAGCCCTGCGATGCACCATCTGACCTTCAGGTTTCAAATGTTACGAGCCGCAGTGCTACTATTTCGTGGTTGCCTGGCGACGGTAGTGCTTGGCAGTACAGTTACAATCACAGCTCTTGGTACGATATCAATTCCAATGCAATAACCACAAGTGGTATAAGAAAATCTTACAACCTGTCTCTTAATGCTGGTGAGTCATACACTGTATATTTGCGTACAAACTGCACCATTGAGCAGTCCGACTATGTAAGCGTATCATTCAACACCGATTTCTGCGACGAAGGTGACAAGTGTACTCTCAGCTACGTGCTTGCTGATCAAAATTCAGATGGTTGGGACGGTAATGCATATATTGCTGTTGTTGACCATGAGACTTCTAGGGAACTTGTCCAATGGACGATTCCTACTGATGGTAACAATACTGCAAGTGCAAGAGGATCATATTCAGTTTGCGATTACAGATATGTTGATTTTGTATGGCATAAGGGTTCATACGATAGAGAATGCTCATTTTATATATATAATGCTGATGGGGTATTGATTTTGTCCGCATCCACAAATGTTGCTAATAATTATACAGATAATCAAGTTTTACTAAGTTATCAGATGAACTGTCCTTCTTGTCTGAGACCGACAAATCTTTCGGTTTCCAAAGTTACCAATAGTTCTGCACGATTGACGTGGGCACCTGGCGGTAGCGAAGAGCACTGGCGTTACAGTATCGACGGCACAAACTGGATTACTTTTGCCGACGGGGATATTACAGTAAGCGGTTCAAATAGGATGGCTACAATATCGGGACTTTCGGCTGGTGAAACTTATACCGTATATCTACAGGCTGTTTGTGGTGGCGAAGATTATTCAGCTTCTAGTATTGTAGAGTTCTCCACTTTGACATGCCTTCCTTATGAGACATGCGACATTAGTTATACTCTTACTGATAGTTATGGAGATACTTGGAATGGAAATGCAATACAGATTGTTGATGTTGGGACAGACAAAGTTCTGACTACGCTTACAAATGACTATGATGCATGTTCTGCATTATCCCGTTGTGGGGAATCATATACACAAGAAGGTAGCTTCTCGGTTTGTGAGGACAGTCCGATAAAATTTGTATGGGTAGAAGGAGGGTATGCAAATGAAGTATCGTATGAATTCTCCGATGCAAGTGGTGTATTTTATTCTGTTGCAACAAGTGGGGCTAGCAGTTTTGCTGATGGTGATGAACTTGAGATTAGTGACGGCGTTTACGAATACACTGTTGTATGTCCTAATTGTAGAAGGCCGGTCAACCTTGAGGCTAGCAACATTACAGATAATTCTGCAACAATAGGATGGGTGCGCGATGCCGACAGCTACAATGTAAATTATGGAATGGTCTATAATTTTGACGATGGCACACCTCAGGGCTGGACAACTATTGATGACGGCGATCCGTTTGGATATGGCTGGGGCGTGGCAAGCGCAAGAAACGCTTCTATTGTTGGTCGCAACAGTTCCGATTGTATGGTTTCACAGAGCAATGATGATAATTATGGTTCAATAACTCCAGACAACTATCTTGTTTCACCGCGTATTACCTTTGGTGATGGTGCAAGCATAAGTTTCTATGCAAAGGGACTTGATTCTTATAATAGTGAAGAGCACTTTGAGGTTGTCTTCTCAACAACAGGAAACTCAGGGTTCACTTCAGTATCAGGAACATTAGAAGCCACATACGACTGGGCTTTATATACTGTTGACCTAAGCGCATATAGCGGTCAGCAAGGCTATGTGGCAATACATCATTTCGATTGTAATGGTCTGTATTGGCTTGCTGTCGATGATATTGCAATCACCGAAAAGGTAAGTGTTACAACAAACCCATATACGCTCACAGGTTTGACACCTTCTACTGGATATATGGTTTCGGTACAGTTAGCTTGTGAAGAGGATGAATATTCAACTTGGTCGGATGCAGAAGAATTTACAACATCTGCTCCGCCATACGCAGCACAATGGGTGTCGGCAGAAATGAATACTTCCGACTGGTGCTCTGGCGATACTCGTGATGTAACATTGAGAATAAAGAATACAGGACCTACCACTTGGAAGAAAACTTCAACAGGTGGCGACAATACTTCTACGCCTACCGACCACGATGTGATTGCCGTTTCGTACAAGTGGGAAGGCGACCTTGACTACAGCACTACCTATGCTGAGTTTACCTCGGATGTTGTTTCCGGTCAGATTGGTACTATTAACTTGTCGGTCAATAAGCCAACCCGTGCTGGTCTCAACCGTCTGTTGTTCAATATCAAGAGAATGAATATAGGCTGGTTCTCTGATTTTAACTATGCTGTGGAGAAAGTAGTTACGATTAATGCTCCTATTCCTTCGCTTGCACTTGGCAATACCGATGACCTTGCTTCCTGCCTTACCGGTAGCAAGCAGATAAAAATCATTGCTACCCAGCAAAGTGGTTCGTTCTTCGAAGAGTTTGAAACTGGTATGACCAATTGGACTACTTCTTATAGTGTATCGTCTAACTACAGATGGCTACAGAGAGAAGGTACTGAACTAGGAAGCCATACTTCAGCATATTCGGGTTCGTACAATGCTGCTGCTGCATACAATGGAAATGTAGCGTCGTATGCCTATATGCAACTCAACAAGGACTTGTCGTCATATACCGACAAGGTGATGAGTTTCTGGTACAAGAATCCGTATGGCAGCACATACAGTAATTACGATTATTTATTTGTGGAGACATCCACAAACGGAAGTTCGTGGACTCAGCTTGCAAGCTATACCGATTACCACAATTCCTGGACACATGTAACAAACCTGGCTATTCCAGATAATGTAAAATTCATAAGGTTTAGTGCATATATCAGGGGCGCTAACTTTGGTCGTGGTGTTGCTATCGATGATGTAAGTATCACATATACCGACAATAGTAGCAGTGCATTTACTTGGATACCATCCTCTGGTTCAACTGCAGGAAGTGTCGATCCGTATCATGGCAACATATATGTGGTTACACCTTCTGCATTGCACAATACATATACGGCATCAGCTGGCGGCTGTTCCAGCAGTATAACGGTGGATGTTATGCCTGCTCTGGATAATGCTCCGACCGTATCAGTAACCGATTATTTAACAGGTTCTACTACTGTTGATTGTGGGGCTCAGGCAGTGCTTACTGCATCAAACGCAGCTGATGCATCTGCATTTTATAACTGGTACAATGGAGATGGATTGTTGCAGAGCAATCTTGCGGGAGTTTATACCACTGTTGAGGCACTCGATAATGATACCACTTTCTTTGTAGATGCTTCGTTCAACGGTTTGTTCAATACCATAGTTTACGATGCTGCTGGAAGCTATTTGCTTACAATACCCGAAGGTGTTACAAGCGTTCTAATTGAGGCTTGGGGAGCCCAGGGCGGCGGTAGTCACGAAGATGGAACTCTCTATCCTGACCGTGGCGGTCGTGGCGGCTACTCAAAGGGTACTTACACGGTATCGGGCACTGGCAACGAAGCATTATATATTTGTGTTGGTGGTAGAGGAACGAATGGTGTAGAAACGGAATCAAGTTCTGGAAATGTGGATAATGCAGAAGGAGGTTTGAATGGCGGTGGTAATGGTGCAAGGGATGATGAAGATACGGGTGATGGTCAAGAATCTGGCGGTGGCGGCGGAGGCGCTACCCATGTAGCTATTGGTTTGCCTACAATGAATCAGAGTGGGGAACAATACCCTAACAGTAACCGTAAGTATGAGTTGCAATATTATTATAACAACCAGTCGGATATACTTCTTGTTGCTGGCGGTGGTGGTGGTTCATCATGTCAGGCTCCTGGCGGAGCAGGTGGTGGAACAGCTGGATGTCACGCATACGCTGGAGTAGATCCTAACGCGTGGACTACCACAAGTGGTGGCGGAATCGGTGGTTCTGCATCAAACAATAGTGGTACTTTCGGCAAAGGAGAAAATGCTGGCACTTCATTTAAATATAAGAATGGTGTTGGCGGTGGTGGTGGCGGCTACTATGGCGGTAAAATAAACGCAACTGATGATAGTGGTCGCCAAAACTCAGGTGGTGGTGGTTCTGGCTACTTGAATTCTTCAAAATTGACAGATACACAGACCATCGACGGCGAACACGAAATGCCAAACCCAATGGGCGGCTATATGGTCGGAAAGAAAGGCGACGGCTATGTGAAGATAACCTTGTACGGAACTCAGGTATGCAAGTCGGCACAGCGAACTGTTGAAGTCGCAGTCAACAAGCCAAGCTTGACAATGGGAAGCATTTCGAGTGAAACAGTATGTGCAGGAACTCCATTTACAGCGCTTGATATAACTCCATCTTCTAACAATGGTAGTCTTACTTACACATGGCAAAAAGACAGTGGGGATCCATATATTGGCACATCAACAATTTCGACTCCTACAGCAGGTGTATATAATGTTACTGTAACGTCTAATATCAATGCTTGTGAGGTAACGGCAACAGCAAGTGCAACTTTGACGCTTAACACTCCAAGCGTAGGTACACTTTCATTCACAGAAAATAAAACCGTATGTCCAGGTTCGGAAGTAACATTGAAAGTTACATCAGAAACATCTCCAACTGGAACATTGGAATACAGGTGGTATAAGGATAATGTTGAAATGGGAGGAGAAACAGACAATCATATCTCTACAAGAGAAGCTGGCACATATAAGGTAAGTGTTATGGTGACGAATACTATAGGAACCGTTACTTGTCCAGCAAGTCAGGTACATGATAACATTGAAGTTTCGTACTTAACGCCTTCTGATCCCGATATTACAGCTATGAATATTGGCGGTTCCATTCCTTCTGGATCCGTACTTTGGACTGGACAAGGCACAAACTGGAATGATGATTACAACTGGATGTCTTACGATGGTAGTACATATACGCTCACGGCTACACCAAATGGTAGCAATGCTTTAATCGGTAAATATAGTACTTGTGTAACAGGATCACCAACACTTAATGTTAATACTACTGCAAATGTCAATAATTTGACAATTGCAAGTGGAACAACCCTGAAAGTTCCTGCTAATAAGATACTTAATATTGCTGGAAATCTCAATAATGTTGGAACATTGTCGGCATATAATGCATTAGACGATACTGGTGGTACTGTTGTTTTCAATGGAAATTCAAATCAGACGATTAGCAATGCGGTAACATTCATGGATGTAGAATTTGCCCAGACAGGCGTAGGCGTTGATACAATCAAAGCAGCCGATGAAATTACGGTAAATGGAACTGCAACCTTCACAAAGGGTATTGTTAAAGCTAATATGTTGTTTGATTCTGGTGCTTCATCGGCAGATGCAAGCATGAACAGTTATGTTGATGGTACAGTAACCAAGAATGGCGATGGCAACAGTTTCACATTCCCGACCGGTTCCGATGGCGTGCTTGGTACCATCACAGCTACAATACGAAGTGGTCAAAACGCCGTAGCGAAGTTCCATCACAAGACAGGCGGATTCTCTCAGGAAGACGGTTATCCGCGCTGGTGGAATGTTGCCGATATGTGTGATCAAGGTAGCGCAAGGTTCTACCATATAAGCAACTATGAGTACTGGGACTTCAATACTTCTGAAGCGCTTACGGGTGTAACATTCATCTCAAAGGCTTCAAGTGCTGCTGCACATTTCGGTGATCCTGCCACATTACCAGAACCTGACCAATTTGATAGTGGAGCAATGCAAGTCGCTGTATATAACGGACGTTGTTGGGAAAATAGTGGTGGAAGTCTTAGTATTCAAGACGAAAAATGCACTATTGTTATTTCTGGTGTTGGAACATCAAGATCTCCTGTACGTAGCGGAGCTCTCATTACATCGTTTGGTTCAAAGGATCCCGCTATAGTCCTTCCAATAGAACTTCTTTCCTTCACCGCAACCTGCAACGGCAGATATGCAGAACTCGAGTGGACAACTGCTTCGGAGCGCAATAACGACTACTTCGTCATTGAGCGTTCGGATGATGCTCTCAACTTCATTGAAGTCGGACGTGTGGCAGGAGCAGGAAACAGCATTGAGCAGTTGGATTACACATACAATGATTATGGCATCCACGGTGGCGACAACTACTACCGTCTCGTTCAGGTTGACTACGATGGTACACGCACAGCATCGGAAATCGTAGTTGCAAACTGTGCAGATGTTGTTGTTGAGGATCCAGAGGTTATGGCATACCCGAACCCCTTCAATGGCGAGCTTACCATTATCTTGGATAACTTTGACAATCGTCCTGCAACCATTGAGGTTTACGACATGCTTGGCAAGTTGGTATTTGTTGAGAAGGCAGTATCACCGCAGAACAGCTATGAGACAGTCTTGAATCTTAGCAATCTGCCAACTGGAGCATACAATGTAAGGGTTAGCACATCCGACTTTGTAATAAACAAACAGGTTGTAAAGAACTAACAATTGACAATTGATAATAAAATGGAGCCTCGCATAGCATTGCGGTGCTCCGTTTTATTAAATCATTGAATTTAAATCTTAAATTTTTGTCATATACAATGTGGGTGTCGTTGCGCGCAACGGCATTAGAAGATAACCATTGTACAACTACACATAAACTTATAAACTTAGAAACGCCGCAGGCATAGAACGGCGTAGCCCTCAACGAAGTTAAACTTAGAAACGGGCAAAGCCCATAGAAACACAGAAACTTAGAACCCAGAACGCCTTAGCCATAGTAACCGCATAGCGACCAGCGTTGCATGTTCAGTTTTTTATAAGCGGATTCTATCCGCCTCACCACTATCAACATCCGTACCTTTATCTGCCTTTAATTGAATCGTTTAAATCATCGAATCATAGAATATTCAAATTTTGGCTTAATGCTCAAAAAGAGACCTAAAATCCTTGTAAGTTATTGATTTTTATTTGTATTATGGCGGTCAAAAGTTTCATGGCAAAAAAAATGCTTTCATTGCGGGTCAAATAAGACAATAAAGAAGGGACAGGA
>JAFZLK010000019.1 GCA_017551515.1 Bacteroidales bacterium
TGGAACAGATTCCGTACAGACAGGCTCACACGACACGTTCCTTAGTCGGTTTGTTTTACAGAGGTTCCTCGCCTTAGCATAGCAAAAGTCCTGCGTTTGTTTTGCTCTGCCTTCGGCTTACGGAACGTTCGCTTTGTCTTATGGAATGACCTGATGGGAGGTTTAGCGGATAACAATAATTCATAATATTTTCATCGCTATTGCAGCGCAGGCTTCTGCGTCGGCTAGTGCGTGATGGTGGTTTGCAAGTGAATATCCGCAGGCTTCCGAAACGGTGTGCAACTGATGATTGGGAAGTTTGCATCCAAAATATTTGCGAGCAGCCCTGCATGTACATAAGAATTGATATTCGGGGTAAGTCATGCAGTAGGTTTGGAAGACGGCTTTCAGACAACCTTCGTCAAAGGGACTGTTGTGTGCAACAAGCGTAAGACCTTCAATTTTCGGTGCGATTTGTTTCCACACTTCAGGAAAAATAGGTGCATTGTCGGTGTCTTCGTGTCCTAGTCCGTGAACGCGCTGGCAAAACCACGAATAGTAGTTTGGTTCGGGCTTTATGAGGCTGTAGAACGAATCGCAAAATTCCCCATTGCGGACAATTACAACGCCAACGCTGCATACGCTACTGCGTTCTCCATTGGCGGTCTCAAAATCGATGGCTGCAAAGTCCTGCATAATTCTTATTTTCAACTATTTTGCCAACCAGTTTGCTGGATTCAGTGTTGCACTGCCTTTCCATATTTCCAAATGCAAAACGGTCTTGTTTTCCGAATCGTCTGTGTAAATCTTACCGATGGCTTGTTTTGCCTTGACTTTTTCGCCTACCGAAACATATACCTTGTCAATATGAGTATAAACGCTTAGGTATTCACCATGTCTGATAATCACAGCGTTTTGCGTTCCAGGGATAGAAAATACCTTTCTAACTTCGCCATCGAACACAGCGCGAGCATCTGAGCCAGTTGTGGTGGAAATGTCAATACCCTTATTGTCAATTTCTACATTTGCGATGACAGGGTGGGGCTGCTTTCCGAACCTCGACACGATAACACCGCGTTGTACAGGCCACGGCAGTTTGCCCACATTGCTGCCAAAGTTGTCGCTGACAATCTTTTCTTCGGGAGTAAGCTCGTATTTGCCAGTATTAACCTTGCCTTTAGAAGCCGACGATTTCTTGACTTCCTCTGCAATCAATTTTTCGATTGCTGCCTGCAATTGTTGTTTCTGTCTGTTTTTTTCTTCAAGTTGTTTCTTTAGGTCGGCTTCTTTGCCTTTTAGTTTAGCGAGTGTGCTTTCCTGCTGGCGTTTAGCGTTTTCAAGATTTCGGGCTTCTATTTTTTCTTCGTCAAGCAGTTTCTGGTGTTCGGCTTTCTGTGCCATAAGTTTTTCCCTCTGCTTTTCGAGGATGGCTTTTATTGCGTTTATTGCAATAAGTTGTCGTTTACGATAGTCGGCCAACTGTTGCATGTATTTCAGGCGCAGGTACGACTGGTTGAAATCCTTTGACGACAGCAGAAACATTATTTCGTTGTTCTTGTTCTGGTTTTTCCATGCAATTTGGAGCATTCTGGCATACGATTGTTTCAAATTTTCCAAATCTTCGGACATCATTTCTATTATATATTCTGTTTCCTTGATTTTTCCGGAGACAAATGCAATTTCCATGTTTATGTCCGAAATAAGTTCCTTGCGCGATGTAATCTGGCTACCAAGCAGAGCTAGATTGTTTTCCGATTCCTTCTGGTTCTTGCGCGTTTCCTCGAGAAGTTTGTTTGTATAGTTGATTTCGTTTATTGTCTTTTTCTTTTTCTTTTCGAGTTCGGCCTTGGTTTGTGCAAACGAACCGAATGCAAGAGCAAGCATCGTGGCTGTAAGGAGCAATATTCTAACGATTCTTTTCATTAAGTTCTGTTTTTGTGTATTTTGATGGTATTTTGAACGGGAATGTCAAGTCTTCGTTTAGTTCAAAGTCGCTGATAGAGAATTTCATATCTCCTGCAAAATCTCCAGATTCAACATATATGTTCATTGTCTGCGGGAAAAGTAGGTCACCGATGCGGACAAATTTGTCGTATTCGACGAAGGCGTTGCGTCCAGTTTCCATATCCTCGATGTACAAGTTTTTTACGCGGAATGTTTCTGGAAGGATCTTCACGGTTTGTGCAATATTGGCATGGGTTTCATTTGATTCCTTGAATGTCTTTTTGTTTGAGGTGTTGGAAACGCAGTAAAAAGTAGTATCTAGGCAGGATTTGTAATCGGAAATCATTTTTGCGGTGTCGTCGTCGGATTGGTAGCAGAAAAACTCGTTTAGGAGAATTGATTGCAAGTCGTTGTATGACATGCTAATGTTCACAAATTTTTCAATTGCAGACACATTTTCCGCATAGTAGCGGTTGTTTATTCTATCCATTACCTTTATTGAGTCTGGTGAAACCAAGACGCGGAATCCCTCTATGTTGAATGATCTGATACTTAGCCATATAACACTGTCGTGGCATACGCGAAGGTTGCCACTGAATGTGTTAGGCGAAGATCCGTTTGTTGTGTATTCGGCAGAAAACTTGTACGATGCCTTATGGTAGTTGGGATTGTTTGCTATTGCATTTTCGATAAGCTTTGCAGGGCGTAAGTTTTCTTTTTTTTCGTATGTGCCAACGGTTACCGTTCTGCACGAAAGCAGGCAGAACGCCGTAAATATAAATAGCAATATCGAACCTATTCCCTTCAATTTTATTCTGTTAGCGATTTATTTCGGATTTTATTCTCAAGCGATTTATTTTCAGGGTCTAGTTCCAGTGCCTTTTTCCAATCTGACAACGCCTCGTCCTTTTTTCCAAGTTTAAACTGTATGTCACCACGATGGTCGTAATACACTGCATTCGAATTGTCCTTTGCTATGGCATCGTTCATATATTTCAAGGCTTCATCCAGTTCGCCGTTCTTGTAAAGCACCCATGCATGAGTGTCGATGAATGTCGGGCTGGACGGGTTTAGTTCGATGAGATGTGTGCTCATTTCCAATGCCTTGTCAAGTTTTTCGCCACGCACGGCAAGGTTGTAGCTATAATTGTTTAGCACCGATTCGAAATCACCGTCCTTGAACAAAATGTATTCATAAACAGAATCGGCCTTGTGGTATTCCTTCAATGCATGGTAGGCATCACCTTGCATACTCAGCAAGTCAATCATAACCTGTTGGTTGTCAACTGAAAGCATTGATGCATAATCCACAGCCTCAACAACCTCGCGGAATTCCTTTTTCAGATAAGCAGCAACGACATAGAATTGGTAAACCGAAAGCACATTGGGGAACAATTCAGATGCTTCCTTGCTGTGCTCGTATAGTTTGTCGTAGTCCTGCAAATGATAGTCAATGTTCATCAGGTGTTCCCAAATTTCAAACGATGACTTGTCTTCTGCCACTATGTCCGACAAATTTTGCTGCACCGACTTGTAGTCGTTGTTCATCATTGCGATGTCGGCTTTGAGTGCAATCAGGGCAATGTCGCTCGGATACTGCTTTTCAACAATTGAAGTCAATCTCTTTATCTGCACCTTTATGTAGTCATCGGTTCTTGCGATTGGTAGCAACTGGTTCAGTATTTGCATTTTGAGTTCGTATGTTAGACTTTCGTCATCGCAGTTGAATGCCTTTTCCAGCATTGCGAAATAGTTGTAGTACTGAGCATCGGTTGCCCTGTGATATTCTGCCAGAGAAAGATATACAAGACCTTCATCAATGTTCATTTTCTCGAGTTCTGAAAATTCCGTCTTTGCCAAATCGAATTTCTTATTTTGGAAATACGCCTCGGCAAGCATGGCCTTGTAGCGAAGGTTGGTAGGGTAGGCATCGCGCAGGCGTTTCATTTCCTCGAAAGACTTGTTCATGTTGCCCATTTTTTCGTACATCATTTCCTTCTGTACGGAGATAATGTCGGTAATTCCGACCTGCTTTTCTGCTTCATCAAGAACCTTTATGGCATCCTTGGGCTTGTTTAAGGTCTGATACACCTTTGCCAGTTCGTAGTAGTTCTCTATGTCGTTCGGGTTGGATGCGATGAGTTTGCGGTAGAGCGGAATTGTCTTTTCGTTTTGGTTGCTGTACTGGTATGTGTAAATCAGCATGTCGATGTAGGCAATGTTGTTGGTCTTGTCGTACTGTACGGCTTTTTCGGCGTAAGTTTGTGCTGCCTGATAGTCGCCCGATGCGAAAAGGATTGTTGCAATCTCGTAGTACGCAGCAGGTTGCGTATTGTCAATCGTCAGTGCGCGAGTATAGTTGCGAATGGCGGCATCGTAGTCGCCTAAGTTCTTGTTTTTGTTGCCCTCGAGGAAGTAAAAGCTGAAATTGAAGTCGAAAGGCTTTTCGGCAGAGGCCTTTTTGTCCGATTTCCGGGCATTTTTCTGCGGATAGCACACCAACACCGACAATATCAGCGACAAGAGAAGCAATATTTTGCGAAAATCCATCATCTATTTTAGTTCTAAGGTATTGTAGTCGCCTATGCTGAGGTCGTACTGCTTGCCTGAAAGTTTTGTATGGCTGCCAATCATAGAGTCGTGGATGTTCATGTTTTCGATTGTTGTGGTTTCTTGAATTACTGAATTGCAGATTACGCTTCCGCAAATTGCTGTGCCTTTTCCTACAGAAACATACGGACCAACAACTGAATTTGTAATCTTAACATCATCCTCAATGTGACAAGGCAGAATAATAGTCGAATTTTCGACCACTGCAGACTTTGCAAGCAGTTCGGAGCTCTTGTCGCGAGCAAGTACGCGCTGATGGGTTGCCACGGTTATGTTCTTGTTTCCGCAGTCGAGCCATTCGTCAACTTGTGCAGGAACGAACTTCAAGCCTTTGGCGCGCATGTTTTCCAATGCCGTAGTTAGTTGGAACTCACCGCTCTTGCGAATGTCGTTGTCGATAAGATACTGCAATTCCTTCTGCAAGGTTTCGCCCGACTTGAAATAGTAAATGCCTATAATTGCGAGGTCGGAAACGAACTGCTTCGGTTTTTCCTCGAAGCCAGAAATTACGCCATTGGCATCGGTTGTTACCACTCCGTAAGCCTCGGGATGTTCTACTTTCTGCACCCAGATGATGCTGTCGGCATCGGCAGAAATCTTGAAGTCGGCAAAGAACAAAGTGTCGGCGAAAGCCACAACCACCTTGTCGTCTAGCGATTCGGATGCGCACCATATTGCGTGTGCTGTGCCAAGGGCTTCCTTTTGGTAATATATCTTTGGGACCGCGCCGACACTGCGTGCAATATTGCAAAGTTCGGCTTCGACTTTCTCACCAAAATTTCCGATTACAAAAGCGATTTCATCAATTGGTTCCTCGCAAATCTGTGCTATGCCTTCAACTAAGCGTTGTACTATAGTCTTGCCAGCCAACACGATAAGCGGCTTTGGAACTGTGAGAGTATGCGGACGCATACGCGTACCCATACCTGCCATTGGAATAACAATCTTCATAAAGTTCTTGAATTTAAGAATAAATGACAAAGGTAATACTTATATTATATAAGCATGTTAAGGTATTCTTATTTTTTACCAACAATGGAGTGTTGTAAAAAGGATGGTAAGCTAATGTTAATTTGTAATTTCATAGGGAAAATCTAGGTTAGTCATAACAAAAAAGGTCGGACTTCGCCCGACCTTTTTCATTATTAAACAATTCTAATTAGAATTTTGTAACCTTTCTTACAACAATTTCGTTTGCTGTGTAGATTCTTACGAAGTACATGCCAGCCGGCTGAGCTTCGAGTGAAATCGTTACAACATCTGACGAAACTACCTCGTTGGAAACAATCTGTCCGTCAACATTTGCAATTTCAACACGCTGAGCATTGCCGTTTGTAACAATGTTAACGATGTCGCTTGTCGGATTAGGATAGATTGCAATTTCTGATGCAAGTTCTTCAATAGAAGTTACGAGAGTAACATCGTCATTACCACGAGGATAAATCTGAATATCATCATCATAGAATACTGCGAAACCAGTAATGTCCCAATTGGTGTTGTCACCGATTTCCATATCCAAAGTCTTTAAACCATTTCTGAGAACTGCCTCGTTGCCATTCTGTGAGAATGTTACATTGCTACCAGTCTGTCCTTCGGTAAATGTTGCACCTGTTTCAACTGCTACGTTCTCAACCTTTACAAGCTGAGAAACATAGTTGTTTGTGAGAAGCTGTTCAACAGTGATAACGGTTGGTGCAACTGCACCAGTATTCTCGGTTGCTTCAGCGGTATTGAACAACGGAACATACTCAAGAAGTCCGTGGTACATGCTTATTGTTCCAGAGATTCCGCCAGAAATTACATCGCCTTCTTCGTATTCGTTTGTAATCTTGTTGTTCTGGTCGTAGATTAGCAATCCACCTGTCGCATCCTTAACATACATATTTCTATCCTTGCGGAATACAAATGTTACATCGCCAGTGAGTTTGTAGCTACCATCGGTATTCTCGAGTGCGTAGAGAGCTGCAATATTCTCGACGAATGTCGGGAAGGTGTATCTTGCAGTTGCTACGGAACTTGCATCCTCACCAAGCACTGCGATAGCCTTTATTGTCATGTTTTCGCTAACAGCGATTGCTTCTGTGTACTGAGTAGATTCTGCTGTTGGGTTTGTACCGTCGGTTGTGTAGTAAATGGTTGCACCCTCGGTAGAACAAGTGATTGTTACATTCTGAGCTTCTTCGTAGTATCCTGCTGCAGGAGTGAATACTGGGGTTGCAACAGCAGGAATAGCACCTAACTTATAGAGAGTGATAGGAGATTGAGCCGTAGTATAGCAAGCAAAACGAGGATTGTTATTATTCCATTTCAAGTTGCGTTCCGGATTCTGAACATTGGTTATAAGTATTTGGCCATTGTTTTCCGAGAATGTCCATTCATCCCTTTGTGCAGTGAATGTTTCGTTTGAATAAAGTTTGTTATCACTACCTTCAAAACCTAAATATCCGCTACGATTCAAATACATTGAATATCCATTTTCGGTTTGTTCAACTGTCACCTTGCAGACTTCTGTTGTAAGATTAGATGCTACGACACCATCACCATAATATTCAAATACATTGTTGTAGGTACCAAAATTGTTGTTATGAATACCATTAAGCGCATTGATAGTTTCAGAAGCCAAATCGGTGTAGGTAATGAGGTAGTCGCCAGACCAGTCATCCAATGCCTCTGCAACTGGATAGTAGCAGCCTTCGGAAGCAACGAGTGGAGTAGCAACAAGGGCAACTGTTTTTATGGTTTCGCCACTTGTTAGAGTAAGAGTACCTTCTGTTGCAGCATTGCCTGTAAATGTTATTGTCAGGGTTGTATCAGCGTTCATTGTTATGGTTTCTGCATCAACAGTGAAGTTTTCGGTTACAGCTACAGTAATGTCCTCTGTAAGATTGAGGCTTGAAACAGTCAATGTCTTTGTTTCGTTTGCATCTTCAAAGTTCAATGTTTCTGCATCAACAATTATTGTAGGAGTAGTAATGACATTGTAGAAAGCTTCTGCAACGGCACTTGCAATGTAATCTTCCTTGAAAGCCTTTGCCTTTACAGTTGTAGGTTCGTTGATTGAGAGAGGAGTTTCATATATAGGAGATTCCTCTGTTGGGTCGTTTCCATCGAGAGTGTAGCGGATTGTTGCACCTTCGGTTGCACAAAGGATTTCTACTGTTTGTGCTGTAGTGTAGTTTCCTGTAGGAAGAGAGAATGTCGGAGTAGCAACAAGTGGAGCGTGTTCGTCCATATCAGCAAAGATGTCGAGTGCAAAGTTGTACTGTCCTGCATTGTTATTTTCTGCATTACTATTTGCATACGCACCAAATACATCGTTGTTATTATGATTTAATGCAATAACTCTACCATCATCTGTTACATTTATAATCTTATAACCTGCATATTCGCCAACTAAAGCAGATGATATTGTAGTATATTCACTTATGGTCCAGTTCTTATTTGCTGTTTTAGAGAAATTCGTTGAATTACTTGAAAAACCTAAAGTGTCATTAGATGCGTTTACAAATCTATATAATCCTTCGTTAATCTTAAGAGTCCATACAATAGTATCAACATCTGTTGAAATAACATCATCTTCAGTAGTTACCGCAACACCCTTGAGTTTATTTGCAATTCTTGTCGGAGCAACATAGTAGTGAGAAGCATCGTCATCGTAACGAGCAGCAAGGATAACCTTGTCGCCATCCTGCAACTGGTTGAGCGATGTAATGCGGGTATAGTTGACAGTAACCACTGGCTCTACCTTTGTGAAAGTTGCTTCTGCGATTGCACTAGTCTGCATATTTTCCTTCATTGCAATTGCCCTAACGGTTGTTGTTGCTTCGAGTGTGAAAGGATTTTCGTACAATGTTGATTCTGCTGTCGGATCTGTTGTTCCATTAAGTGTGTAGTAAATAGATGCTCCTGTAGTTTCGCATGCCAAAGTTACAACCTGTGTATCTTCGAAATTTCCACCATTAGGTTCTATTGTTGGAGTTGCAACAGGTATCAACTTTGTGAATGTAGCTTCAGCGATGTTACTTTTAGCCATTCCCGCCTTTACTGCAATAGCCTTAACGGTTCTAGTTTCTTCAAGTGTAAACGGTTCGTTATATAAAGTTCCTTCTGTAACAGTCGGTTCGTCGCCGTTGGTGGTGTAGTAAATAGTAGCGTCTTCTGTTTCGCAAGCCAAAGTCACATCAACCGTATTGACAAATTCACCGCCATTAGGATTGATAGTCGGAGTTGCAACAGGTATCAACTTTGTGAATGTAGCTTCAGCGATGTTGCTGTCAGCCATTCCTTCCTTAGCAGCCATTGCCTTTACGGTAGTAGTTTCTGTAAGTGGGAATGGTCCTACATAACGTGTAGATCCTGTTGTTGGAGTTTCTCCGTTCAAAGTGTAGAATATTGCAGCATCTTCTATTGCGCAAGTCAAAGTTACATTAACGGTTGTTTCAAATTCACCTCCGTTTGGCTCAATGGTTGGTGTTGCAACGACTGGCAAATTGGTAATTGTATATTTTGCTGAATCTACAGTACTCGTAACACCATTCTTTTCTGCAAATGCATAAATTGTAGTTGTTTGGGTGAATGTCAACGGAGCCGTGTACACTTCTTGTGCATCGGTTGGTTCAATATTATAGTAAATTGTTGCACCCTGAGTTTCGCAGGTGAGAGTTACTTCAACACTACCAGTGTATGTTCCTGTTGTAGGTGAGAAAACAGGAGCGGCCGTTTCCATATTGTAGGTTTCCGAAACGATTTCGCTCGAAATATCATTCTTTATTGCGATAGCCTTTATTGTGGTTGTCGCGGTTATTGTAATAGGTCCGGTGTATTCTGTCGAAGCATTAGTTGGGTTAGAATTATCAAGGGTATAATATATTGTTGCACCGTTGGTTTCACAAGCGAGTGTCAATTCAAAATCGTTATAATATGTACTGTCAGCTTCAGCCGAGAAAGTCGGATTTGCTGTTGCCATAGTGTATGTTTCCGAAACGATTCCGCTCTGAACGCCATCCAATATTGCGATTGCTGTTACTGTGGTTGTGGCAGTTATTGCGATTGCTGCGTTGTACTCGGTTGATGCATCTGTTGGGTCAGAACCATCAAGAGTATAGTATATTGTTGCACCTTCGGTTTCGCAGGCAAGAGTTAATTCAAAGTCGTTATAATATGTACCAGTTCCTTGAGAGAAAGTTGGCTCTGCAGGAACAATAGGAATAAATTCCGTCAAATCGCTGTTTCCACGAGGATAAATCTGGATGTCATCATTATAAATTGCAGCGAAACCAATTATATCCCAGTTGGTGTTATCACCAATGGTCATATTGAGAGTCTTGAAGCTGTTTCTTAACAAAGCTTCGCTTCCATTCTGCGAGAATGTAACATTGTCTCCTGTCTGGCTTGCAGTGTAAGTTGTACCAGTTGCTACAGCAACATTTTCAACCTTTACGAGCTGTGAAACATATTCGTTTGTGCGAAGCTGTTCTACAGTTATTATAGTAGGAGCAACTGCGCCTGTGCTTTGAGTTGAAGCTGCTGTGTTGGATGCAGGAACGAACTCAAAAAGTCCGTGATACATACTGATTGTACCTGCAATTCCACCAGAAATTACATCACCTTCGGTGTATTCGGTTGTAATTTTGTTGCTCTGGTCGAAAATCAGAAGTCCACCTGTAACATCCTTAACATAAATGTTCTTTCCGTTGCGGAATACGAAAGTTACATCGCCCGTAAGCGTTATATTGCCAGCTGTTCCTTCAAGTGTGTAAAGTTCTGCAATATTAGCGGCAGTTACAGGGAATGTGTACGTTGCGGTTGCGGCATTGCTGAATCGGTCACCAACGTATGCAATAGCTTTGATAGTTGTGTTCTGGCTTACTGCTATAGGCTCGGTGTATTGGGTTGATTCGTTTGTTGGTGCAGTTTCGTCTGTAGTGTAGTAAATGTTAGCACCTTCAGTTGTGCAGGTTATTGTTACGCTCTGAGCTTCCTCATAGTATCCAGCTGCAGGTGTGAATACTGGAGTTGCAATCATTTCGGCAACTTCGCGCGGAGACTTGTAAAGTGTTATTGCTGCCTGACCGCCTGTATAACATGCAAAACGAGGAGAACCAGTGTTATATCTCAAAGTACGAGTAGACTCTCCAACATTATCAATGGATATTGCTCCTTCAGAAATTGATATTGACCATTCGTTACGACCATCTGTAACATTCTCATCGAATATCAGGGAATTTCCGGCAGACCATCCAAGATAACCGATATTTTCCAAGTAAAGAGAATAACCACCCTCTGTTGCTCGTGCTGTAACCTTTATTCCATCGGTAGTTGCATTAGCTGTTATATTATTCCCAATAACATATTCTGAAATGTCCAATCTAGTACCGTAATTCGTACTAGTACCACTTGATCCCGACAATGCATTAACAACATTACCATTGACATTTGTAATCAAGTATTCACCTGTCCAGTTATCACCTTCTGGTGCTTCTGTTACCTTTGTATAATATATAACACTAGGATCAACCACTATTCCATTTAACGATACAGTCCTGCTGGTTGCTCCCGTTGTAGCAACAGTTATCTGTCCGCTATGCGATCCAGCATCAAGACCAGCTTTCATGCGTACATATACAGTTGTTGAGGCAAGAGAACCTTCGCTCTGTGAAAATGTCAAAGATGCCGAATACATTCCATCTTCCGTAGCACACAATTCAAAGTCAGCATCATCGGGAACACTTACTGTTACATCTGCAGTAAGGTTGCTTCCTTCAACAGAAAAACTCTGTGCAGCCGAAGGTCCGTTATTAAGATTGTATGAGAAGTCGACAAAAGAATGAGTTAACGAAATCGAAGGATTAGAAGATCCTCCTTCTTCATATTTGTATATGGAAACTGCATTTTGACCACTTCCATAGCACGAGAAAATAGCACTGGAGTTATTTTTTCTTAACTTGTTACGAGTATTGGAACCTTGTGCTTCTACAGTTGTTTCTCCATTCTCAATATTTATAAGCCACGAACCATTATCGTCCAATTCTTCTTCTGTTTTTAAATAATTGGAACCAGAACTTGCCGCATACAAATATCCATCGCCAGTATATAATCCAAATGTATTATCTACCGTTCCAGCTACAAGCTTAAGACCTTGTACTCCAACTTCGTCATCAAATTCAACATTATCGCCATTGTTGGTTATCCCAACAGCAGCCCTGTTGTTTGCATTCTGCGTAGTGCTGAGCGCATAATCGCCAGAAACAATTATAACAGAATCACCAACAGCCAAATCGGACGCATCGGTTACCAAATTCCATGTCTGCCCATAAAATGGAGCCGACACAACCATCATTGCCATAACCGCAATGATAGTCCTTAATTTTTGCGAATTCCGTTTAAGGGATTTCGCAAGGTTTCCAAAGCTAAAGCTTTGAGAAACACTAGCATAAAGTTTTCTCATGTTTAATAATTTTAATTCAACCTAATTTATAAAACTCAAAACCGCAAAGTTAATTCTTTAAAAGAAACGAACAAGACCAATCTTTACAACCCTCACGAAAAATTTATGAACCATAAGTTCATAAGTGACATTTTTCATTATATTTGCGGTGCTTTATAAACAAAAAAAAATGAGTAAACACATTTTGACAATACTGCTTCTGTTCATTTCAACATTTGCCGTTGCACAAAGCAATACAGAAACTTTTACCGATAAACGCGATGGGAATACCTATAATATTATAACCATCGGCACTCAGAAATGGATGGGAGAAAACCTTCGTTTCCTACCAAAAGTCAAAAACGCTGATTGGGGCAACGAAATCGATGCATTCTACTATGTTTACGGCAACAACACTTCCAAAACGAAAGTTGCCAAATCAAGCGCAAACTATGCCACATACGGAGTACTATACAACTGGGCAGCAACAAAAAACGCCTGTCCAACCGGATGGCGACTACCATCAAACGAGGACTGGGAAAAACTAGAAAAAGCAATTGGAGAAAAGCAATTAGGATCTGCTCTTGCAAGCAAGTCTGAAAACTGGGCAAAAGGTGAATTGCGCAAATCTGAACGCTGGGGAAAATCTGGATTCAACGCCTACCCTGCCGGCTACCGTGATGGAAACTGCTTCTATGCCGATGAAGGTACATCTACATATTTCTGGACATCCGAACAAACATCCGATGGCTACTCATACTACCGCTACATCGACAGCAAGGAAACCTACTTCGGATTAGATCATGGATCATGGGAAAACGGATATTCAATAAGATGCGTTAAAGACTAACAACCAATAATATAACAATGATAGCAATAGCAGACAGCGGTTCAACTAAAACCTCATGGGTGGTTTCAAATAAAAAAGGCAACGAATACAATTTCAAGACAATAGGCTTTAATCCTTACTTTGTAACCAAGGAAGAAGTGGAAAAATGCATAGCGGATGCATTTCCAAAGGAAATTGAGGCCTCCGAAGTTACAAATGTTTACTTTTATGGTTCGGGGTGCTCCAACTGCGACAACTACGCACATCTGCAGGACGCTCTGGAAACATTTTTCCATAAAGCAAGTATATGCATATTTTCAGATATGCTTGGAACCGCAAGGGCTGTGCTAAAACACGAAGCCGGTGTAGCCGCCATTCTCGGAACTGGTTCAAACTCTTGCTTCTTCGATGGCAACGAGATTACCCAAAGCCCTGTTTCGCTAGGCTACATTCTTGGTGATGAAGGCAGTGGTGCCACAATAGGAAAAAATTTCATAAAGCAGTACCTCGAAGGCCGGTTCGATGCGGAACTCACACGCCAAATCTACGAGGAAACTGGCGAAAACATAACATCAGTACTAAATGCCGTTTACAAGGGCGAACATCCGAACCGCTACCTTGCGAATTTCACAAAGACCATCAACAAGCACATTGAACATCCACAGATGCAAGAACTTATGCGACAGTCATTCAGAGCCTTTTTCGATAACTATGTGCTGATTTTTCCTGACTGTCAGAAATATAGGATTGGATTCTGTGGAAGCATCGCTTACCATTTCAGTGCTATATTGCTTGAAGAACTCGAAAAAATAGGCTATTCCAAGAGTAATGTGCTGATTATAAACGATATTCTGCCAGAATTGCTGAAGTATCATGTGATGTAAAGAATAGTTGGCAATGCTAAATCAGGATTAGCTAATACCACAAATTTCTGTATGCTTCCGCTTTTTTCTCCAACTTCATAGGAAATGCCCGAGAACTTGACGGCATGCGGTAGAATCTGTATTCTTTTCCGTTGTGGGTGAAATCGGTATAGCCACCGACTTGAGGCACCTTGAATCCCAGTTGTACGGCAATAGTTTCGGCAGACTTGCCACCTGTGGAGACAATGGTACGACACTTGGGAATCTTATGCAAAAGAGCATGAATGTCGGTTTGCTCCACAATTTCAAGGTGGGCATCGGAGGCATTGTCCATTAGTCGTTTCACGGCACTTGCAGCGTCAAAAATTGCGATGTGTTTTTCGGTGCAGAACTTTACAACCTTGTCGTAGCAAAACTTGAATTTCTTTCCATTCTGTTCCACAAAGTAGTCCTTGTCATTGTAGAAAATAAGCCCCATGATGCGCCACATATCGTTTTGTATGTTAGGGTAGTAGAAGTCCATTGACCAGCGCTCGCGCTTTGGCGGAAAGCTGCCAAGCATAAGTATTTCTGCACCATTAGGAAGGAATGGCTGGAGAGGATGGCGCTCTATTGGGATGTTGTTGGATTCTATGTCTGCCATAGTTGTATTTTTTCTTTTGAAACTCGTCCAAAGTTGTATTAAAACACATGGTTTTGGACGGGTTTGTTAAATTCTAAAATATTTATAATTAAGTGTTTATGTTTAAGTTTAATGCAATTTTTACTGCTTATTTATTCAAATAATTTGTTCAATGTTACAATATGTTGTATGCTGTCGGTTGCTTGTTTGTTCGCTAGTCCGAATGTAGTTATAAGCACTCCGACAATGCCATTTTTAGGCTTCATTTCGGTGTTGTATGAGGCAATGCGGTTACGAATCTTTGTTTCTTCTCCGCTTGTTATGTTGTATTCGCCTTGCGAATATTTTATCTCGCAGATGCATGTCTGTCCGCCAACTCTGTCTATTACGAGGTCGATTTGGGCCTTTTCTGGTGATGTTGAACTTCTCCACGAGAAATATTCTGTTCTTACTGTGTCCAAATGCAAGGCATAAAGTATTTGCCATACATGACAGAGGCATATCCTTTCAAATGCAAGTCCGTACCAAGTGTTTTGCTTCGGAGTGTTTATCGAGTGTTGCCATAGTTGCTTGTCGGAGGACCTTTTCTTGCAAAACTGGTGGTAGAAAAGTGTGTAGAAATCAACAACTTGATAGATTTGTGAGTTGCGTTTTGTTCCGTTTGAGTATCGGTGGAGGAAGTCGCAGTTTACGAGGTCTTCGAGCATATTGCTGAGGTGACTGCCAGAGTTTACTTTCAGTCGGTCAGAGATTTCCTTGCGCATTAGCCCCGACTTGTTTTCTGACAATAATGCTATGATTTCCATATATTGGTCGGGATGGCGGTAAAGTGACTTGAAAAGCCTGTCGTATTCGTTTCGTAATTCGGCATCGGGTGCGAAGAAAAGAGCATCAATGTTTTCGGCGACACTTCTTGCAAAATCTATCATTTCCAGATAGTAAGGAACGCCACCAAGTGCCATGTACATCTGTGTTATGGCGAGTTGTGTCCATCGTGCGCGGTGAGCCTTGAAGAAAAGTTCGGTTTCGTGCAGGTTGAACGGGTGTATGTGCATCTCGTGGGTAATCCTGTTGTGCAGTCCGCCACGATTGTCGATAATGTTGCGAACAATCCATGAAGTTGCAGAACCACATACGATAAGAAAAATATTGTTGAGTTTTGATGCATAATTGTTCCAGAAATGCCCGAATGCCCTTACAAAACCGGAATGCTGGGTGTCGAAGCAGGGGAGTTCGTCAATAAATACAACGCATCTTTTCCGTCTTTTCTTGGTTTTCAAAAGGTTGTATAGTGCATAGAATGCTTCAATCCAGTTTTGCGGTTGCTTTCCTGTGTAGCCGTAGTCGCATAATGAATTGTAGAAAACTGATAATTCCTCTTCCCGAGTGCCGTCAATTACACCTGTGGTTGAGAAATCGAACTTGTCGTTGAAATATTTGCGCACAAGGAATGTTTTTCCGACACGTCTGCGACCATATATTGCGACAAATTCAGCACGACCGCTATTCATGTAAGTCGTAATCTTTTCGTATTCAAGTTCTCTGCCTATAATTTTATCCATTTGCAAATGTTTTTGGGTGTGTCAAAATTAGAGATAAATTTTAATATGACAAAACGAAACTGCTCCAAAGTTGTGGTTTGTTGTGCATTTTTGGACGAGTTTAATATATGATAATATGTTTATAATAAATGTATTATGATTAATTTATTTACATAAAAATAAATAAATTTGTTGCAATTTTTTGTAATGATTTGCATTGTCGTCAAATGCTATTGTTATATTGAATTCTTGGAGAAACTAATCCAAAGTTATGTTATAATGTGTAATTTTGGACGAGTTTGATATATGATAAATTGTTGTAAATTAATTATTAATATTGATTTTATGTGCAATAAATTAAGTTTTATTGTTCTGGATTTTTGTTGGAAGATGTATTCGTTTACGCGTGATGATTTTGTAGTGTATAAATATTTAAAAAACTCGTCCAAAGTTGTATTAAAATACATGGTTTTGGACGAGTTTAATGTTTGATAATGTGCTTTATATCAATATATTATTTTAAAAATGCTAACAAAAAATAGTATGATTTTTGTCGGTATTCTTGCATTAGATAACAATGTCTTCGTACTTGACTTTGGGCACATAGTGAATTCCATCCTTGCGGTAGTAGGCGTGGCTGTCGGATTCGGAAATTGGAACAAGTTCAATCTTTTCATTGCCCTTGCCGATAGCAACAATTGCCAATGGTTCGTACGGCAGCGAAAACTCGCGCTTTATTTCTTCCTTGTTGAAGGCACAGATGATTATTCCGTTTAGTCCCATTTCAACGGCTTTCAGTAGCATCGACTGCATGGAAATGCCAAGGTCTATGTCAACAATCTTGTTTTCGGCAACAGTGGAGCAGATAATCACAAATGCTTCGGGTTCGGTGCCTTCGAAAGGCAGATGCAATTCGGGCAAAGCACCACCGAGATGAATGTTTTTCAAAACTTTCTTCGCTCCGGTTTCCTTTGTTACAATTTTGAATCTTAGCACTTGTTGGTTGCGTCCCGACGGAATTTTTGTGTTTACTGCCACAATGCGTTCCATCATTTCGGGGCGTACAATGTAATCTTTCTTGTAGCCACGGTAACTGCGGTTTTTGGCAATGAGTGAATCAATTGAATTTATGTGCTTTGTGTGCGATTTTGCACTTCCTGCTCCAAAAACTTCTTCGTATCTGTTTTCCAAATAGTTGTCTGCCATAATTTTGTAATGTAAGTAAGTTAATTTTTATTGTTTTGAGAACTTGCATGTGTATGACTTTTTACCGTTGTACATGCGAACAAAGTAAAGTCCTGCAGCCATGTCTGAAATGTCGATGCAAGCGCCTTCCCATCTCGATGAGGCATCTGTAGCGAGCGTTTTGACAACAGCGCCCTGCTGGTTGATTATTTCCACATTGTAGCTTCCTTCATTGACATTGTTTGAAATGAAGTACAGCACTTCTGTTGCTGGGTTTGGGAAGCACTTGATGTAGCCGTTGTCTATTGCAAAGCTTTCTGCTGAAGCGGGATCATCGTTTGTTTTCACGATAAAGACATGCGGGTCGGGTTCACCGATGTATGGATGCGTCTGAACTTGTCCGTACTCTGTTTCTGCCTTTATGTAGTACGAAACTTTTTGTCCGCGCTGCAATCCTTCAAAAGTGAATGAATATTCATCTCCCGAAACATTTGTTATTGCTTCTGAAATGTATTCGCCATCATCAATCTTGAAGAAAACTTCGGCACTTGTGATTGCTCCGCCATTGCCGAGGGTGTAGATGTTTGCAGTGATTGTGTATGTTTCTGCATATTCAACGGTGTCGAGGATAGGGTAGTGGGTAATACGAAGCATATCAAAGCGAGGAACTTCGTGAGTACGGCAGTGCAGGGCATCTGTTCCTTCCCATGGTGCGCCACTAATTGGATTGAAGCCTATGATTTCGTAACCAGGCATTGCTTCCTCGTAAACGGCCTTGGCGTTGGCATTGTTGGCGGCATCGTTGTTGGGAAATGCCAAATATACTTTCTTGTTAAGGATTAGTGAGTTGGAGTATGGCTGCCTATTGGGACTGTATGTACGGTAAACCTTGTACTTGTTGCCAAACGAACTTGTCTGGTTTGCCCAATAATCGGCCATAGCTTCGTAAGCAGCGTACTGCGAGTTACTTGTCGGCACTTTCGTAATTATAACCTTGTCAACATCGATGAATTTGCCCCAGCAGTCTATATGTGCAATGTAGTCATTCAATGGGTCGTCCAAGTGCATGTAATTTGTTATACCAAGGTAATTTTTAAAAATTGTGTCGAGTTGTGCTCGTGTATATGTGTATCCGTCTTCTGAATTTTCAACATCGAGAGATGCGTAGCAAGAAGCTGCAACACCAAGTCCGTCAGTCATATAGTTGCCTCCAGTATGTACGACATCCATGCCGAAAACAGGCTTGTCGAAATAGGTTCCGAAGTAATTTGTAATATCGTCATCGTTGGGGCGCGGACGGTTGTAAACATAGTCAATCATTCCGACTTGCTTGTCGCCGTATTCGATAAACCACGGGCTGTAGTCGCGACACCAGTAAGAGTCGATTTCGTGAGTTACAAATTTCAGGTGGTTCATATTTACCCCATTGTTTTGCAATGTGGTTCTTACTGACGATTGGTTGCTTGAAGCGCAAATAAGGTAAACGGTATCTTCCTGCGACAATTCGGCAATTAGCGAATACGGAACGCCAAAACTTACATTGCTACCCCAACCGGATGGAGCTGCCACAATTACGCCCTGATTTGGTTCAAACTCGGCTATGCTTCGTGGATTTTCAGGCGGGTCGGTTACAACGAGGTCACGTGTATTTCCTTTTGCCGAAAGTTCTTCCCAGTGCAAAGCGTGGTACTTGCCTCGCAGTTCCTGCGGAATTTCCTGTGCGAACATTGCCGATGCAAACAGGACTGATATAATTGTTATGAATGACTTTTTCATAATTCTGCATTTAAAAAACAATGGCATCGCACTTTCGCGCAATGCCATTAAAATATCGTCTTTTATTATTTTACAATTGATAGATTCTTTGTTATAACCGAATTTCCGATGTTTGCCTTGACTATATACATTCCAGATTTAAATTCTGAAGTTTCAACAGCAACATAGTTTTCTCCTGACTGTAAGTTGATGTCTATAGTCTTTACCATTTGACCTGCAGTGTTGTAGATGCAAATTGAAACTTCGCTGTTGTCGGTAAGGTTAAGATTGATGTATGCGTTGTCGCTTGCCGGGTTAGGATAGATGTCCATTGTGTTTTCGGCAACATTAATGTAGGTATGTATGTTTACTATAGATTTTGCGTGAACTGGCAACTTTATCTCATCAATCCAAGCGCAGTCGCTACCGCCAGTTGTATTGACATCCTTAACATACGACCATTTCAAAGTGTGAGTACCAGCTGTTACTGGATAGGTCTGCAAGCTCCAGTTGTCGTTTGAGCTAGCCCATTTTTCTTTCTCGTTGCCATCAATGTAGAAAGCAAGATAGTCGTAGTATGAAGTTCCACTGCTCCACCAACCTCCAGAGCCTGGGTCTTCGCAGGAAACCTTTTTGTAGAACTCTACATTGTCGGCATTTATGACGTCCAATGTAATTGTGAGGTCGGTATTAGCATTGTCGCCAATATTACCTGATTTTGCACAGTATTGACCTGCGTATGCGCCTGTTGAAACTATTGTCCATGGTACAGAACTGCTATTATCCCATTCGTACGAGTCGAAACTGTTGCTTTCCCAGTCTTCAATTTGAAGTCCAATCGAAAGATAAGTGCTAATATATGTGTTGTATGTGCCATTTGTCTGTGCAGTAAAGCATACAATTGTTGCAGATGCTATTTCTTCTGCAACAGCAATTTCAAACTCGATGTTTTGCGAGCTTCCTGCATTAATTGCATTGTATTGCGCTTCGTTGGAAATCAGTGTAATACCTTCTGCGTTTACGGACAAGGTTGCAGTTCCAGCATTAAGCTGTGCGTGTCCATTGTTGGCAATGCTGAATATTATTTTTGCAGTTTCGCCAGCATCTAGCAAATTGTTGTTGTTGCCGTTTTCGGAATCGTTAATTCTGACGAATGACATTGCTGGTGCGGGAGCGTTGGCTGTCAATATGAAAGAGCCGTTCCTTGTGTCACAGTTGTCTGCTGTGATTGCGTATGCAACTTCGATATTTGTCTGGTCGGGAACTCCGTTGCGGATTGACATTGAGAAAGCATTGTTTTGGGTCGCACTGCCATTTGCAGCTATGTTGCCAAATGATTCGTTGTTGTCGGTTATGGTAATGTCGTTGCTTGATGACGAGATTGTCATGTTTGCATTGTTTGCAGTTTCAACACCGACATTGTTAAGTGTGTAGTTTAACTTTATTGTTTCGTTATAGTCGGCGATGCCATTGTTGTTGCCTTCGCTGTCGTTGATTGTGTATCCACCATTAACAATATATGGACCTTCTGGCACGATTACCATTATTTCAGACTGGTATGTTACCTTGTTGTATGCGGTTGCTGTAATTTTTACAGTGCATGGCTCGTTTATTGCGACAAGGTCTATTGTTGCACTTCCATTGTTTGCGTATCCAGCGCCAAGAATTACAACTTCACCATCAATTTCCCTTGTGATAGCTATAAGAGTTTCATCGGCATTACTGCTTACATCTATGGATGGTTGACCAACTGTAAGTATACTTGGATGGGTAATTGTCATTTCCTGTGGAGTCTTGCTGCGGAACATTGTTGACGGGTCGCCGAAGATTAACCAAGCATCGGCAGTATTGACTCCGTCACCACTGGAACTATTAGCTGGATAATCCTGAATCATACGGAAATACCCATTGAATGTAATTCCACCTATAGTTCTCTTTATGTTACCATTCAATGATTCGGTAATGATGTCAATCATTTCGTCTTGTGCTGTCATAGGCGGATCCCAGTCCTGATTGATTGTAGAACCGAGGAATGCAAGTGCACCAGTTGGATTGCCGTTCTTGCTTGCGCGAAGCCATGCCTCAGCAAAGCATGTGTTTCCGTTAAAATCGCCATTTACGCAGGCAACACTTATAATAAATGGATATTTGTTGGCATTGGTAAGAGCGTTAACATGTGAATTCTTATATCCAGTGCTAGCCCATTCCTGAGTATCACCATGACCGATATAGCAAGCCAGTCCGACACCTGCATTGAAAGCAGCCGAAGTTGCAGCAACATCTGATGTATATCCGGATGATGCCTGATTAACGCGTGTAACGGTATAACCGTAGTTTTCAAGGTCGGTTTGAATGTAGCCCATGTGAGTCATATCACTTTCGTTGCCGTTTCCCTGATTGTGTCCTCCTGACGAACCTCCACCTTCGTTTGATGCGCTGCCATAGCCGTTTGTAAGCCAAGAGTCGCTTGTGGTAAGTTCTTTTTCGTAGAGGATGACTTTGCGTACCATATTCTGTACATCTGCAACCGATTGTCCCGAGAAGCGACCGATGAAAACGTCAGCATAGTGGTCGTTTCCAACAAGATATGCGTACTGGTTGTCTGATGTTTTTGTTTCTGATGACCATCCCGAACCACTTGTCGAAACATTTGATGGAACATCGGCTGCATCGCCAACAAGAAGTATGTATGCGAGGTCGCTATGATTGTTGAAATAGTTGGTGATGTAGGTCTGAACATTGGCAGCGGTAGTGCCGATTGCACTCATAAGCACCATTTCGGTTTCAATGCCCTTTTCGCGCTTCCAAGCAATGAAATCAGGCATTGCCGATTGATAAGAGTCCTTGCAGATGATAAGCATTCTGCCCGGATGTCCGTCTTGCAACTGGGTGTAGCGAGTTTTGCTTCCGTAGTTGATGAAAAGACGGCGATAAATGTTCTCGAACTCGTCAATCTTTTCGTACGATGCTGTGATTTCGTTCTCGCTCGGTTGCTGAGTGAACTTTACTTTAACAGTTATTTCGGTGAAAACCTTCAACTGCTTCTGTACTGGGTTGTACTGGAACGGGAAGAAATGAACCGTGGTTCCGCGCACATCCCTGATGCAGAATGCCTCGCTGTTTACGGCTTCTGTTGATGGAACGAAAGCATCTGTGCTGTAGCACTTTCCGTACTCGTAAGGAACGGTTGCCGGGTCGATTTTGCGGCTGATTGAACCTTTCGATGGGGCAATGCTGATGTTGTTTACCGTGATGTAGTTTGCATCAACGATTTCGGCTATTGCCTTCCCCTTTGATGGAATGCTTACAGATGTTGCAAAATATGGAACATCAGGAATACCTTTTTCCATATAGTTGATGCCATCGGGCGAACCGACAATAACTTCTGTGCCATTGGGTGTTTGTACTTCGCTGAGCGAGTATGAATTTACGTTTAATTTTAGCGTAATACCACTGCCATTTTCCTCAATGATTTGAACAGATGAGTTTTGTGGCTTCTGATTGTCAATGACTATCATTGACTGGGAGTTTGCCAGCATTGCAGTCGCTAACAATGCGACAATTAACAATAATCTTTTCATTACAAATTAAATTTCCAAAAAGGCAAAGATAAATTTATTTTTCAAAACCAAATCAAAATATATTCCTAATAAATAACAACATCATTTATGAGTTCATATAAATAGGTATTTGTACGACAAAACAATATGAGGCAAAGTAATAGCCAAAAAAGATTTTTCGGATAGTTTTATCCGCAATATTTTTGTAATTTTGCGCCCAATTTTTAACGAAGACTAAATGGCTAATTTTCAGATAAAAGACATTTTCTATCCAAAGTTTTTCAGCGTTCTGAGGAAGGGATATACGAAGAAACAGTTCACTAAGGACTTGTTTTCGGGCATAATTGTAGGTATTGTCGCACTACCTTTGGCAATAGCTTTTGCTGTGGCTTCTGGCGTTTCGCCTGACAAAGGTATTGTAACAGCAATAATTGCTGGCTTTTTGATTTCATTTCTTGGTGGTAGCCGAGTGCAGATTGGCGGTCCTACAGGCGCATTTGTAATCATAATTTCGGGTATCGTAGCGCAATACGGTCTGGATGGGCTGATGATTTCCACCATTCTGGCAGGTATCTTTATGATATTGTTCGGTTTGCTGAAATTGGGTTCGCTTTTGCGTTTTATTCCGCATCCTTTGGTTGTCGGATTTACGAGCGGTATTGCACTGACGATTTTCTCCACGCAGATAAAGGATGCTCTCGGCCTTGAAGTTACGGATGTTCCTGCTGCGTTCGTTGACAAATGGGGCGTTTACATCGACAACATTGGCACAACCAACTACTGGGCATTGGGAATTACTGTCGCAACAATTCTCATTAGTATAATAATCAATAAGTTGACTAACAAAATACCAGGCTCGTTTGTAGCGATAATCTTGATGACGCTTGCTGTTTCAATTTTCGACATTCCAGTGACAACCATTGAAAGCATGTTCGGCGAAATAAAGGGCAGTCTTGCAATTAGCATTCCCGAAATTCATTGGGAAAACTTTGGAAATTATCTGCAACCTGCAATTACAATTGCCCTGCTCGGTTCTATCGAATCGCTGCTGTCGGCCGTTGTGGCCGATGGTATGATTGGTAGCAACCACCGTAGTAACACCGAACTTATAGGTCAGGGTATCGCAAATGTCATCACGCCTTTGTTTGGCGGTATTCCTGCAACTGGTGCAATCGCCCGTACTGCAACAAATATCAAGAACGGTGGTCGTACACCAATCGCTGGTATTGTTCACGCTGTTACTTTGTTGCTCATAATGTTGTGTTTGGGCAATTATGCGAAGTTGATTCCTATGTCGTGCTTGGCAGGTATCCTTATCGTGGTTGCCTACAACATGAGTGAATGGCGCAGTTTTACATCAATTCTTCGGGGTTCGCCATACGACATTATAATTTTGCTTGTTACATTCTTCCTTACCGTGCTTGTTGACTTGACGGTTGCTATCGAAATAGGTATTGTGCTTGCTTCGCTCATGTTCATGAAGCGTATGGCTGACAACGGCGAGGCAATTCTGAAGAACGACCTCGACACCAACACAATGGAAAACTACGATGATATTCCCGAGGGAATTGAAATATATGAAATTAGCGGTCCATTCTTCTTTGGTGCAGCAAAGCAGTTTAGCGAGGTGCTGAAAGGTCGTCCCGACTCCACCAAGATTCTGATAATCCGAATGCGACATGTACCTTTTATGGATGAAACTGGCGAGCGAAATTTCCGCGAAGCCATAAAGTCGCTTAAGACCAGCAACAAGAAAATTTTCCTTTCGGGAGTACAGCCAAATGTCCGTAAGTCATTGGATAAATGCCGAATATCTTTCCTTATTGGCAAGGGCAACATACACGACAACTTTGATGCAGCACTGGCTCACGCAAAGGAAGCACTGGCTGAGGAGGAAAAAAATCAGTAGGTTATTGGATTCGTTTGAGATTGTTTATGATAGTTTGAAGTTGTTCAAAGTTGTTTGAAATTGTTATTGCAAACAACCTTAAACTTATAAACCCATAAACAACATTAAACCTTTTAACAACTTACCGGCAACTTAAACTTCATTGTTTCCATTGTTGCAAGGTCAATCATAAACAGAGTGTCTTTCAGGACATTGCCAACACCAGTAATCATCTTTACGGCTTCGTTGACCTGCATTGAGGCGATTACTGATGGCAAAACGCCCATAACTCCGCGGTTTACATTGCCCATCGCTACGAGTTCCTTCTCGTTGGGATACAATGTGCGGTAGTTGGAGCAGGGGGGAAGGTAGTTGAAAACCGCTAACTGACCTTTTGTATCGCCGATGGTGCCGTAAATGAAAGGTTTTCCAAGTGAGACACATGTATCGTTTATAAGATAACGCGCCGTATAGTTGTCGGTACAGTCGATTACAATATCGCAGTCGGCAACGATTTCGCTTGCATTTTCGGGGGTTAGGAAGCAATTGTAAGGCACAAACTTCACTCCGCTGTTAAGGCGGTGCAGGGTTTTCACGGCAAGGTCGAGTTTGGGTTGCCCAACTTCGTCTTCGCGGTAAAGTACCTGTCGCTGAAGGTTGTGAATTGAAACCACATCCTTCTCCACCAAACCTATTGTGCCAATGCCTGCAGCGGTTAGGTAAAGTGAAACCACGCTTCCCAAACCGCCGACACCGACAACAAGCACCTTTGCCTTCAAAAGTTTTTCCTGTCCTTTTGCGCCAAAGTTCGGCAGGACTATCTGACGCTGATAGCGTTCGAGTTCGTAATCTGTAAGCATAAATGTCTATAATAATCAAAGGCAAAATTACGCAAATTTGGGTTAGTACTACTCAACTTTCTCATGTTTTGAATATAATTTACACTTTGAAGTCGCTCTCAACCCCAATGTTTTAATTTTTGGCGAACAAATTCACCATTTATTATAATATTTGGTGATTACATTCACTAAATATTATTATATTTGCGCCATAAAAATATTGCAACAATGATAGAACGCAAACTTAAATCGCTTATAAATAGCAGATTATTCAAAGGAAAAGCCATAATACTAATTGGTGCGCGGCAGGTCGGAAAAACGACATTGCTTAAGGATCTTACCGACAACATGAACGACATCCTATGGCTCAATGGAGATGATATTGCAACACGAACACTTTTGCAGGATGTTTCTGTTGAAAAATTCCGTAGTTTGCTTGGACGACACAAAATATTTGTTGTTGACGAAGCCCAGCGTATCGAAAATATTGGTCTGAAAATGAAACTTATAACCGACCAAATACCGGAGGTACAACTTATACTTACAGGAAGTTCTTCGTTTGACCTAGCAAATCGCATAAATGAGCCGTTAACTGGTCGGAAGTGGGAATATACGCTTTTCCCATTGTCATTCGCAGAAATGTCAAACCATACAAGCGTATTCGATGAAATCAGACATTTGCCTTTACGTCTTGTGTTCGGGTACTATCCTGATGTTGTAACAAATCCCGGAGACGAAAAGGAAGTCCTTAAACAAATTACCGAAAGTTATCTGTATAAGGATATTCTTGAATGGGAACGAATCAAAAAATCAGACAAGTTAGTCAAGTTGTTGCAGTCGCTGGCATTTCAAGTCGGGAGCGAAGTGTCGCTGAACGAATTGGGACGGCAAGTTGATCTTGACAAGAATACAGTGGAAAAGTACATTGTCTTGCTGGAGCAAACTCAAATAATATTCAGACTGGCATCGCTGAGTCGTAATTTGCGTAACGAATTGAAAATGAGTAAAAAAATATACTTCTATGACAACGGTATTCGTAATGCTTTAATTAATAACTTCAACGACTTGTCAATGCGAAACGACATAGGTGCTTTGTGGGAAAACTGGATGATAAGCGAATTTGTAAAGAAAAGACACTACGACCGTAAATTTGTAAATCGCTATTTCTGGCGAACTGCACAACAGCAGGAAATTGACTATATAGAGGAATCGGACGGGATTTTCACTGCATACGAATTCAAATGGAATCCACAAAAAAAGGCAAAAATCAGTCAGACATTTCTTAAGGCATATCCAAATACAGAAATTGTAACAGTCAATAGGGATAACTTTTATACTCTGTTAGTTTAATTTTTAGTGAATCAACTCACCGATTATTATAATTTTTGGTGATTATATTCGCTGAATTTTATAAAAAAATAGTGGCTATGGAAAAGATTTCATAACCACTATACATATTTTATCTCAATGTTTTGTCCCAGTCCTTATAAATTACATCGTATCCTTGTGCGCGAATCATCTTTTCCATTGCGGCTGCCGAACGGTCATCGTTGATGTGGAACTGCTCGAGTTCCCTGTCGGGGTGAGCATATCCGCCCGGGTCGGTGTGTGAACCTGCGCTTACAGATGTTACACCAAGCGTGATGAAATGGTCGCGCATATTGCTCGTCTCGCGCGTTGACATCGACATTTCAACATCGTTGTCGAAGATGCGGAACGCCCATAAGGTCTGTGCAAACTGCTTTTCGCTCATCAGGAAATTCGGTTGGAATCCGCCAGCAGCGGGACGCATACGCGGGAACGAAAGACTGTACTTTGTTCGCCAGTAGTTCTTTGTCATAAATTTCAAATGCGATGCAAGGAAGAACATCTCGGTGCGCCATTCCTCCAATCCAATCAATGCGCCAAGTCCTACTCGGTGAATTCCCGCCTGAGCAATGCGCTCGGGAGTGCCGAGACGCCACTTATAGTTGCTCTTCATTCCTTTGGGATGGTAAACTTTGTAGCGACCTTCGTTGTATGTCTCCTGATAGATGTACACGCTGTTGCAACCTGCCTGCTCCATGCGTTTGTATTCCTCAACCTTCATCGGGAAGACCTCGAGGTTGATGGCGGCAAAATGTTCGCGGCAAAGTTTTATTGCGTGTTCGATGTAATCCACTCCTGCAATACTCGGACATTCGCCAGTGAGAAGCAACACATTGTCGTAGCCCATCGACTTTATGACCTTTATTTCTTCAAGGATTTCCTCGTCGTTGAGGGTTTTGCGGGCGATGTCGTTGTTGTGGTTGAAACCGCAGTAAATGCAATGGTTGCTGCACTCGTTCGACAGATACATAGGGATATATAGCAGTATCACCTTGCCAAAACGCTTCTGCGTAAGGTTGCGCGACATTACAGCCATCTGCTCAAGGTATTTTTCGGCAGCCGGTGAAATCAACGCCTTGAAATCCTCCAAAGTCAATGTTTCCTTGCTTAATGCACGGCGCACATCGAAGTCGGTCTTTGCATAAATGCTTCGGGTGACTTCGTCCCAGTTAAGGTCTTTTATCGTATCGTAAAATTCCATTGTTCGCAATTTTTTAATTGTGCAAAAGTACATATTTTTCAAGAAACATGATTGGAAGATTTTATGAGGGTTGTAAACAGAATGACTTTTTACGCTTCGTCCCTCCGATTTTCTTAACGCTCACCAACCGCTCCCTGAGCTTGCCGAAGGGCAAGGCGGCAATCATGGTATCTCCCTTCGGTCGATGGTTTAATAAAAATTGTTGCTTCGGGAGATTCGTTTTAATTGTCTAATTGTTGTCCAACACCCTAGTTTATTGTTTGTTGGCATCGAACGTCAGCAATTTGAAACCAGTAATCCTTTCAATCTTTGCAATGCTTTCAATGGTCAGGTTTTCTGTACCTTTAAGTATTCGCGACACATATTGTTGTGTACATCCAATGCGTTCTGCAACGATTGCCTGCGTTAGGTGTTCTCGCTTCATATACGATAGCAACACCAGAGAAATTCGACGCGAATAACGGAGCCATTCCTGATTTTCCTTGCGCCATTGTGCTTCCTCTCGCCACTTTGACGGAGTTGCGCTTTGGTTTGCTTCTAAATATTGTAATGTTTTCTGTCGCATAGTAAAAATCAATGCAAAGTACTAAAATCCTTATTGATAATTGACAAAGATACTACCTTATTTTTGAATATACAACTTTTAATTGTATTTTTTCTCCGCATTTTCAAAATAGATTTTCCGTTTTTAGTATCCGAATAAATAATGTTCCAGACAAACCTTACACCCTGTTCAACTCCTCCATCAATGCTCGACGATTAGGATATAGATTACGAAGCGTAGCAACAATCTTGTCGGCTTCCGCCCTTGCTCCCAACTTTATCATCCTGCGAATATAGCGACAGGCTTCCTTGTAATTGTCCCGTCCCATGTTGTTTTCCATAAACTTCATAATCTGTTTTGCATAAATTCCAGCAACTTCTTCTGCATACTGTTTCGCAAGGAAAGATTCATACCTTTCGGTTACACTCAAGCGGTTGCAATCCTTTACAAACGCCAAAAGTTTGTCCCACCATTTTTCGCTTATAAATATCTTTGCCACCAACTCAGAATCCCAGTATCTGCCTTTGTTTTTAATTTCAGCTACAATGTCACACACAAAATCATCCCATTCTTCATGTTTTACATTCTTCTTCAGAATCTTGTAGTAGTCCTGCTCTTGTCTGAAATTATCAATTAGCAGATATCGTGCATATTCAATTATTTTCGGCGTATCATTCTGTGCCTGAGCAATTTTCAACAACCAGTCGTACCATTCCTTTGCCAATCCGGGCTTGCTTTGCATATCACATTTCACTCCGTCACGTGCAATCCTGATTGCATCGGCGAAATTCTTTTGCTCCATAGCCATTTCGATAGCCATCCGCCTGAATCTGGAATTTGAAAGATTCTGGTCGCGGAAAGCATTGGCTTCAATTTCTCCTCTTACCTTCAACAAAAGGTCGTACTTTATTGTTTGCAGTACCTCTTCGTAGTATTCGGATTCCAATGGTTTTTCCGTCAGTGCTAAAACTTCTTTGAATTCACCATCAGTTTTCACCTGGCTTGCAGCAATTTCGAGAAGTTCTGTGTGCCAATCAAAACCATTGTATAGATTTCGTTTGAAAAAGTCAAGACAAGTCTCAAAAATCATCTTACGGATGTCTTCCTGCCTGTTAACTTCCGCCAAATTGTTTAGCATTTCGAACGACTCGTCTATACAACCGCCAATCTCTCCGTTGCTGTCATCGGAATTATTAAGAGCATCTTCCATTTCGCCTATTACGGCAAACAATACCATCAAAGCAGTTCTATAATTTTTGCTGTCCATATTCACTTGAGCACCATCAAGCATTTCGCCTATTGCCCGCCCGACAACACGAGTTTCATTCCACTCTATAAATCCGTATTTGCCAGTAGCGGCTTTTATTATCGACTTTACCTGCTTCTGGTAATATTCAATGGAAATGTCATCGTTGTAACATTCGAGAACCGTAAACAAATGATTTCTGAAATTGGCATTCTTCTTTGCCTCATCGCTAATAATCTTCACAAGTTCATCGTGTGTTGCCTTTGCTAGAATATCATTGATTTGCTCGGCTGTACTTTTATGCTTTGCTGAAGACTTTTTCTTTTTCGTCTTGGTTTCCGACAAATCCAACTCATCTTCCAGCAACTTGAATATCACGGCTGTCACATGTTTGCATACTGGTCCCATATCGTATGGGCAATCGCACGAATGCTCGGTTACTACACTATTCTTAATAGTAAGTTCAACAGTATAGTCTTCCGTGCCTTCCACAATGGCTTCGTATGTATTCGGTGCGATTTCCTCTATTTCGCCGACATGCCCATTTCTATAATAAGACAAACCGCGTTCAAGTATTTTCTCGTCAACGACCTGTTCAAACCTATCCAATGGTATCTGCATAAACCAACATATTAAAATTACTATGCAAAGTTAAGCATATAAGGCTAATTTGGCAAGTTTTTTTTGCGATGTATATGAAGCATATATCAAACGAAAGCGATTACTTTGCATTGTGAACAAAACTACTCAATGTATTGAGTAAATTTACCCAGTCCATTCAGTAATATCCCCAAATATCACATAAAACATTAATCACAAATCAATTACACATAAAAAAAAGTATTTCTTCAAATCGGACTTAAAGGTGCTGTTTGAATAGTGATAATTGTATTGATAATCTTGCTATGCAACAAAAACAGCAGCCGACTATTTGCAGACTGCTGTTTCGCTTATTTGATGGATTATTATTGTTATTCAAAATATTTTTCCCTATTCTTATCTATTCTCTCATTGTATTTTTCAATTTTTTTTATAAGTATACGATATGCCTCCTCACTCCAAAACTTTTCATCTAACTTTTTGATTACTTCCATCTGTTCTTGGCATAGTTTGTCAAATTCTGCGTCTAAATCTTTTTTATCCATAACTTTATATTTAATGATTAATATTAGGTGATTATACAATTAAAACTTTATTCATTCTTTATGCAGCGAACACTAAAACCACAATTCTTATTTACGGTTCCATAGCATAGATTTATAGCGTGATAATTAATAATACGGCGAATAGCATTGTTACTATCATTCTCTGTTGCTGACCATAAAGATGTATTTCCTCCAAAGTCAACATAACTGCTAATATTACCATTATAACTACCTGTAGGTAAAGCATTGAAACCACTTGTGCCAAAATATTGTGAACTTGTTATAGCACCAGCCCTCCATAAATCTGCGTTTCCAGCCAACATTGCTCCTGCATTGTCTAATCCGCCCAAATAATCAGACAATTGTGTCCACTCAGCATCACTTGGTAAGTGCCAGCCGTTAGGGCAGATGCCCTGAACACCACTCGGATTAGAACTGCTGCTACTTGCGCCGTTCATTGCAGCAGACCAGTTGTACAAATAGCCGTAGGTTGCAACATTACTGCTATTGCCGTTAGGATAGTAACGATAGGCCGTGGTTATACTTGTTGTGCTGCCTAAAGGTATATCGCCCTCGTAGCGAAGGTTCTCTGCCATCCAAGTCTGCGAACCAATAGTTACAGTAGAATAAGTAATGCCATCGCGGGTGTCGGTAAAAGATGTATTATCTGATGATTCGGCAGATGCTAAAACAGCGCGAACGGATAGCCCATAGTAGCGGTAGTCGTAGTACATGTAGTAAACGTCCGAATCGAAGTTGAGGGTCTTCGCGTGGTCCGTATGGCCCGTGTCGAGCGAACTCGACCAGCAGATGCCGAAGGAACCGGCACCGTAGAGACTACCGTCGATGCGGCGGCCAGCAACAGGCAGGAAAATCGAATTGCCGTTAGGTCCGGTTAACAGTCGTCCGTTTACGCCGCTCTGTGTTGTCCAAGTTACTGTACAGTTGCTTTGCAACTCGTTCAATTCATCGTAGGTCGGCATACGCCATCCACTACCCCAATTGACTTTGGCGGCATCTCTATTGGAGGGAAGTGTGGTCGGATTATCGGAATATGTATAATTGTCAGAGGTATATGAGCTTTTGGTTGTGGTTTCTCCCCATGCAAAGTAGTTGCCGTATTCCTCCTGACTATTTGCACCTATATTGCAAGTTGCCCATTTTGTACCGCTTGGCAAACCGAGGTCAATCCATTCGTGACCGTTAACTGTGCCTGTGGTCGCCTCAGAATTTCCACCACCTATATTATTTATTGCCTCCTGCAACTGTGCAATAAGATTGTCAACGTATGATTTGGTAACTGCATCCTGTGCATCGGTGGGGTCGGTAACATTCTTTATCTGGCTATTTGCCGAATTGCCTTCCGCCAGTACTGCCGAGAGGTTTGGTGTTGTGTATGTGCCTGTTCCGCTACCTTCCAGGGTACGAGGTTCAAAACGACCAGTCGTTGCATTGTAGACCAAAACATCGCCATCGTTGGCACCTATTGCATCAATGTACGAAACACTTCCTGCCGCAAATGCGTAGGGTACACTAACGAACTCTATCGTGCCGAGCGAGAGGTTGAACGAGAGGGTTGCCGTGGGGTCGTAGTCTAACTTCAAGAATTTGCGACCACCAGCCCAATCAATGTCGGCAAATTCGCCTACCGCCATATATGGGTCGCGACCAATCTGGAACGAGAACGAACCGTAGGCGTTGGTCGTCAGCGAGCGAATTTCGCGGTAAACCAGTTCGCCCTCGGGACTGCCATCGAGGATTGTCAACTGAATCATAATAGGCGTGTTGGCCATCACTTCGCTGTTTGCATCGCGGGCTATGGCCTGAAAATTAATTGCCTGCGGCACA
>JAFZLK010000020.1 GCA_017551515.1 Bacteroidales bacterium
CTTCGGTATCCTAAATTCAATTTCAAAAAGAAAGAGTATGAAGAATACCGATGGAACTATGTTGAAGATAAAGTATTTCCTGCCAATGAGACACGCGCCATTATTCTCGGTGGACTATCCAAAGCGTGCATCGATGCATCTTTTCTTGACCGCAAACAAGAAGAAGCACTATGGCATATTCTTTACTCTATTGACAATTCCGAAGAATACGAAAAAGCTCTTAAGAAATACTGCACCCGTCAGGAATGGAATGACACTCAAAAAGAAGTATTCTTCACCACGTTCAAACGGCTGACAATATGCAAAGAAAAAGAATATGGTGCTTATTCCGCCAAAGCCATCAAGAAATTACTTGCCGTAATGCGGTGTGGCAAACGATGGAACGTCGAAAGCATTGACGCTAATACCTTAAAAAGAATTAATAACATTATTAACGGTTGTGCCGACGAAAGCATTAGCACCCGTACACGGATGCTGTTCAACGGCCTGCAAGACATCAATCAATGCAAAGGACTTTCTGTATCACAAGCCTGTTATCTCGTCTACGACCGCCATTCCGAATCCACCGATACCGAAATATGGGAAACCCCTGACGACATTGACATTTGGTTGCGGAATTTCAGGCAACACTCTCTCAACAATCCCATTGTTGAACAAATTGTTACCGAAACGTTACGCACGGTTCGCGACATTTGGAAACAGGAAGGCAAAATCGACGAGATACATATAGAGATGGGCCGCGAGTTGAAGAAAACAGCCACAGAGCGAAAAGATCTATCCAATACCATTGCCCGCAACGAAGAGACCAACCAAAGAATCCGTATTCTTTTGAGTGAATTTCTAAACCCAGATTTTGAAGTTGAAAATGTCCGTCCACATTCTCCATCACAAATGGAGTTGCTAAAAATCTATGAGTCAGGAGTGTGGGAAGGCATCAACACCAACGAACTAAATGCCGTTGAAAAAGCCGCATACGAAGAAGCCATCAACATCCGCTCACGTATTGTCGCCTCTGACGACAAAAAGAAACCCACACATAGCGAATTAATAAAGTATAAGTTATGGCTTGACCAAAAATACATTTCACCATACACTGGAAAAATAATTCCACTTGGGAAACTATTTACAGAAGCATACCAGATTGAGCACGTCATTCCACAATCAAAGTACTTCGACGACTCTCTTTCCAATAAAGTCATCTGCGAATCAGAAGTTAACCAGCTGAAGAGCAAAGAACTCGGACACGAGTTTATAACCAACCATCACGGCGAGAAAGTACAACTGAGCATTGGTGGCACAGTGGAAATCCTCTCTGTCGAAGCATACGAGAAACTTGTCAACAAACTCTTTGCTTCAAACAGGGCTAAACTCAAAAAAATGATGCTTGACGACATACCCGAAGACTTCGGCAGTCGCCAACTGAACGATAGTCGTTATATTAGCCGGCTAATGATGCAATTGCTTTCAAAAATGGTGCGAGCCGAAGACAGCGAAGGGAACATTGAAGTCGAAGCCAAATCCAAAAAAGTAATTACCTGTTCAGGAACCATAACAGACCGTCTGAAACAAGATTGGGGCATAAACGATGTTTGGAATCGCATCATCCTGCCTCGGTTCGAACGCTTGAACCGAATAACCAACTCCTCGCAATTCACATCCACCACAGCTTCAGGGCACACTATTCCCGATATGCCAATAGAACTGCGGCAAGGCTTCAACAAAAAGCGCATTGACCATCGCCACCATGCTATGGATGCCATCGTTATCGCCTGCACAACAGCAAGTCACATAAATCTGCTCAACAATGAGGCCGCACAATCCGACAAACAACGTTATGATTTGCAGCACAAACTACGTGAAGTTGAAACCTATATAGGCAACGACGGCAAACAGCACGAAGCATTCCGTACATTCAAAAAGCCTTGGGACACATTCACACAAGATGTATACAACACCCTCAATGATATAATTGTCAGCTTCAAACAGAACCTTCGAGTAATAAACAAAAGTTCAAACCACATTGTATCCTATCGCGACGAGCAAGGTAATTTACGAACAGACAAGGCTGGCAACAAAAAGAAAGGACTTACACGACAAACTAGAGGCGACAATTGGGCCATACGTAAGGCATTGCACAAAGAAACCGTATTTGGAGAAGTCAACCTGCAACTGAAAAAAGACGAGAGGGTAAAAGAATTCATTAAACATCCTCAACGCATTGTCGACAAGGAGCTGAAACGATTTGTAAAAGAAAAACTTGAAGAAAAGAAACAGTTAAAATACAGTGAGAAACAAATAAAAAAATTCTTCGAAGATTATTTCACCCAAAATCCCGACATCTGGCCAGAAGTCAAAGAAGGTAAGACAAATGTCTACTACTATACCAAGGAGACAGACAAACGGTATTTTGCCACACGCAAGAGCCTTGTCGATTATATGAAAGACTGCACCAGCGTTACCTCTGCCGAAAAAGCCATCAATGCCATCACCGAAAGCGGTATACGCAAAATAATGCTCGCCCACCTTGCTGCCGAAAACAACGACGCAGCCAATGCATTTTCCGCCGAAGGCATTGATCGTATGAATGCCAATATAATCGCATTAAACAATGGTCACAAACACCAACCAATAATAAAAGTTCGTGTTTATGAGCAAGCAAGCAAATTTGCGATAGGTACAACTGGTATCAAATCCCAAAAGTATGTTGAAGCGGCAAAAGGAACCAACCTGTTCTTTGTTATATATAAAGATGAAAAAAGCAGTCGCGGATATGCAACAGTACCACTCAATATTGTTATTGATTTGCAAAAAGAATACAAAACAGAGTGGAAGCAGCATCTTGCCGACAAACTCAGAGAAGACGACATAGCCTTAATGCCCCAAAAAGCAGAGATAATGTATATCCTGTCTCCTGGCGATTTGGTGTATGTTCCTGCCGAAAATGAAGACACAATTGATACAACAAAAATTTACAAAACTGTTTCAATGTCTGGTAAAACCTGTGATTTCATTCCATATTCTGTAGCCTCAGTCATCTTTCCTAATGTAGAGTATGAGTCTCACAACAAAATAGGCAGAACACCTACTGGCGAAATGATAAAAGAAGTCTGTATACCTATCAAGGTCGATCGGCTTGGCAACATAATCGAAATAGACAATCAATTACAATGATAAAGAAGACCCTCTGTTTCTCCAATCCCGCCTATCTGTCGCTGCGAAACCAACAATTGGTCATACAGTTAGACAAATCTGACGAAAAACGAACTGTCCCAATTGAGGATATTGCATACGTATTGCTTGACCATCAGCAAATAACCATTACACACGGGGCCATAGCTGCCCTGTTAGAGAATAACGCGGCAATAATAACCTGCGATAACCGACATCTGCCAACCGGCTTGATGCTGCCGTTGGAGGGCAACACTCTACAGAGCGAAAGGTTTAAGAATCAAATCGAAGCATCGCTGCCACTACGCAAACAACTTTGGCAACAGACTGTTGAATGCAAGATTCGCAACCAAGCGGCACTGCTTAAAAAATTGCACAATTGCGAAGTACGCAATATGCTGGTATGGGCCAGCGACGTCCGTTCGGGCGACTCTACCAACCTCGAAGGTCGTGCAGCAGCCTACTACTGGAGCAAGATGTTCCCCGAACAGGAAGATTTCTCACGCGACCGCGAAGGCATCCATCCAAACTCTATGCTCAACTATGGCTATGCTGTACTTAGGGCAGTTGTAGCACGTGCCCTTGTTGCAAGCGGTCTTCTGCCAACACTCGGCATCCATCACCACAACCGCTACAATGCCTATTGCCTTGCCGACGACATTATGGAACCCTACCGACCATTTGTTGACCAACTTGTTTCAAACCTGATACAGCAATATCCAGAACAGGAAGAGATCACAACTGAAATTAAGCGTCAGCTGCTGACCATCCCGACACTCGATGTTACCATCTCCGGACAACGGAGCCCACTGATGGTTGCTGCATCGCAAACCACCGCCTCACTCGCAAAATGCTACAACGGCGAACTGAGACGCATCGCCTACCCCACCCTCGATGGACAGATTTAGTGAATATCGGATTATGTGGGTGCTCATTTTCTTCGACCTGCCGACCGAGACCAAAAAAGAACGTAAAGCAGCATCTGATTTCCGTAAACATTTGACCAAAGACGGATTCACAATGTTTCAATACTCAATTTATATCCGCCATTGTGCCAGCCGCGAAAATGCCCAAGTGCATATGCGACGCGTAAAAGCCATACTTCCTGAGTTTGGGCAGGTAGGTTGTCTATGTATTACGGATAAACAATTCTCAGAAATTGAGCTCTATGACAATCAAAAATCAAAAGAACCTAATGCTCCTGGACAGCAATTGGAGTTATTCTAAAATACGACAGAAAACAAAAACACATATTATAAACAAAAATCCCGCCCAAATGGACGGGATTTTTTAAATTCTAAGACACTCTTTAAGATATTATTCTTTAGCTTTTTACCACAATCGTGGTGTCAAAGAACTGTATCTATGTTTCCTTTTTAAGCGAATCACAACGTTCAGTGCATCCACGGCACGTTTTTTGCTGGTGTCAAAGAACTGTATCTATGTTTCCTTTTTAAGCGAATCACAACTTACCAATTGAGGAGCAAAGAAAAAAAGTTGGTGTCAAAGAACTGTATCTATGTTTCCTTTTTAAGCGAATCACAACGAATACTGATGCGGAAATACAATATCCCCAGGTGTCAAAGAACTGTATCTATGTTTCCTTTTTAAGCGAATCACAACTGTTTTAAGTTTGC
>JAFZLK010000021.1 GCA_017551515.1 Bacteroidales bacterium
AAAGCCTCGGCTTCTTCTAGATTATTAAGGGCATTGGAATAGTCGCCCATATAATTTAGCGTCTGGCTGTACGACAGCAACAATTCCGGAAGCCGACTTTTATCACGCTCCTTTCTGGCATACTTAATGGCATCAGAATAAGCCAATGCTGCATTATAAACATCCGACTCTGCCTCAAACTTCTGGGCAGCAGAAACACAACTATCTATAGGAGATACTTTTTCCTCGGCCAACGCCATACACGACATTAGCAACACACAAAAAAAGCAAAATAATCTCCTACTCCTCATACACGCTACGGCTTTCTAAAATTGAAATCAAATCCTCAGCCAACTGCTTTTTCATGCCTTCAAAAGAAGAATAGTTGTCACGAACAATTTCACGACATCTTGCAAGCGATTGTCCCGAAATATTTCCGAGATTATTCTCCACAAGAGAAAGACAATCCAAAGCAAGCATTTCATCTGCAACGACAAACTTCTCGACAAAAGGAACAACATCGTCAAACACCACAGACGACTGCCACAGATTGGAAATAAACTCGCCAATCAGTTCATGGTTCATATAGCCAGAAAGATTTTCAAGAATTTCGCCTGAAACTTTTGCACTCTTCAAATCGAGGAACACACGTCCTATTTCGGTACGTACATTTGCGAAAGGTGTTGTAAAGAAAACCTCAATCATTGGTGCAATGCAGTAATCTCCACCAACTTCACGAATCATATATAAGGTTTCCACTACAACGTCCTCATCTGGACTGTGCAGGTCGGCAATTATCTTTTTCTGTTCCTTATTCAGTTTCGTCAAATCAATCATAACAATAGCTTTCGACAAAGCGCAAATTTAATCAAATATTAGGCTTTGCCAAAAGATTTTTTTTACTAGCCGTGGCAACAAAACAATTACATATACACCTCGCGAAACAAATCGTCCATTGTCAGGCTTTTCTGAATATGTCCGCTATATTCATTCTTTTGTAACCCATAGGTGGTTATAAGTGTAAGATGAGGATTTTTCTTTAATTTAGTATTGTCGGTAAATACCTGCAACTTATGACGAAGTTTTGCATCGTATTCCTTTGTGATAGCAAATTCATCCATAGTGAATTTTATCTCACAGACATTTATTATTCTGTCATCACGGTCAATGACCATATCTATTTGAACAGGATCTTCGCCTTTGCTTCGCCATGGCATAATTTCCGTATGCACGCCTCCTATTCCTAATGCTTGTTTCAGTTGGTTTTTATGTACATAGCACACTTCCTCGAAAGCAAAGCCTCTCCACGCATTCAACTGCGGTGACCTATGGTTTTCCGACCAAAAATTCGGGCTGTTAGTCGTATGCGACTCCATAAAATACATATAGAACAAAGAAAACAAGTCAATCAACTTGTAGCGCGTATCTCGTTTTGAACCTTGATAAATAGGATACGAAACAATGAGATTGCTTGCTTCAAGTGTGCGAAGAGTTTCTGTAAGCCCCCCGCCGGAACTCAATCCGAGTTTCTTGGAAATCTCTTTTCTTGTCAAACCATCGCGCCGGTGACTCAACGCCCTCACAACAGAGATATACCTTTGCGAATCAACGAAAAGCGAACTATATAGGCGTTCAAATTCATTTGTCAACTTGCCGTTTGACGAAAAAAACATAGCATCAATGTTCTGCGGAAGGCTCAAACCCTTTTCAAAATACGACAAATAATAAGGTATTCCGCCAGTAATCATATATGCTTGCAACTGGTCATAACGGTCAAGAACAAGCCCGCGCTTTTTGTAGAACAATTCGCACTCACGGAGCGAAAACGGAAGTATCTGCATTTCGTAGGTGGAACGCCCATATAAACCGCCAGTATTGTTCAACAACTTGTTGGCAATCCACGAAGTAGCCGAACCACAGACAATTAGGAAGAGATTATGTCGTCCAGCACCCCAACCGTTCCAAAAATGCTCAAAGGCGGTAATAAAATTTGAACGGGGCGTATCAAGCCAGGGCAGTTCGTCAATAAATACTACAATACGCTTCTTCGCCGACTTTTTCAACAGCAACTCTCGCAACCAGTCAAACGCCTCAAACCAATCTTTGGGAGCGCCAGAACACAAACTGCCATACGAGCGAAGCGTATCGCCAAACTTTTTCAATTGCTGCTCCAACAAGAGTTCTGGATTGTCCAACATTTCGTATGGAGACAGTGCCGTATGGTAAAACGAAAACTTGTCCTCAAAATACTCTCTCACGAGAAAAGTTTTTCCTGTTCTACGCCTTCCATAAACGACAAGAAATTCTGCGTATTCCGATTCGTACAAATCTTGTAACTTATTCTGTTCCCGAGTCCTACCTATGATAAGTTCTTTCATGTCCCTAAAAATTATTTAGCCACAAATATACTATTTATTTTAAATCTGGCGAAATAATTTCAAAATTAAATAGCTCAAACAATTACACAAACATCAATTGGGGCGGAATAATTTAAAAATAAACTCGCCAAAATAGCATTAAAATATACACTTTTGGCGAAATAATTTTCAATTCAAAACAAGCTATAAATCCCATTATCAAGGAGAAAGGTAAAAAACTACGATAATTTTTGCTAACATTTCAAAAAAAATATTGCTATATCATTTGCGATTCAGTAATTTTGCAGTCCTAAAAAAATTGAATTATGTATAGAACTCATACCTGCGGGGAATTGCGCCTCGCAAATGCAGGACAGGAAGTTACATTGAGCGGTTGGGTACAGCGCGTACGCGACAAAGGTGCGCTAATATGGATAGACCTCCGCGACAGATACGGAATAACACAGCTTTTCCTTCAGGATGGCGTAAGCGACCCAAAGTTAATTGAACAGGCTCGCTCGTTCGGTCGTGAATATGTCGTACAAGCAAAAGGCACGGTAGTAGAGCGCGAATCGAAGAATCCAAATATGCCAACTGGCGAAATCGAAATCAAGGTTTCCGAATTTAACCTACTGAACGCCAGCAAGGTTCCGCCGTTTACAATAGAAGACGAAAGCGACGGAGGCGACGACCTTCGTATGAAGTACCGTTATCTTGACCTTCGTAGAAATCCAGTACGCAAGAACCTCGAACTTCGCCACAACATGGCAATTCTTGTTCGCAACTATTTGAGCAACTTGAATTTCCTTGAAATAGAGACTCCGTTCCTAATTAAATCGACACCTGAAGGTGCTCGCGACTTTGTTGTTCCTTCGAGAATGAACCCCGGCGAATTCTACGCATTGCCACAAAGTCCACAACAGTACAAGCAACTTCTGATGGTTGCAGGTTTCGACCGCTATTTCCAGATTGTACGTTGCTTCCGCGATGAAGACCTCCGTGCCGACCGTCAGCCCGAATTTACACAGATCGACTGCGAAATGTCGTTTGTGGAACAGGAAGACGTTCTCAACACCTTCGAAGGACTTGCAAAACATTTGTTCAAGGAAATCAAGGGAATAGAATTCGACAAGTTCCCACGCATGACTTGGCACGATGCAATGAAATACTACGGAAGCGACAAGCCAGACATTCGTTTCGGAATGAAATTCGTTGAACTCAACGATGTTGCTAAAGGCAAAGGCTTCGGTTTGTTCGATGGTGCCGAACTCGTTGTAGGTATAAACGCTGAAGGTTGCGCCGAATACACCCGCAAACAACTCGACCAGTTGACAGAATTTGTTAAGCGTCCGCAGGTTGGCGCAGGAGGAATGGTTTACATTAAGTACAATGCAGATGGTTCGTTCAAGTCTTCAGTTGACAAGTTCTACACTGCTGACAATTTAAAGAAATTTGCCGACAAGTTCGGTGCTAAGCCGGGTGATCTTATGTTAATTCTCTGCGGACCAGCAATGAAGACTCGCAAACAGTTGAACGAACTTCGTCTCGAAATGGGCAACCAGCTCGGACTTCGCGACCCGCAAAAGTTTGCTCCATTGTGGGTTATCGACTTCCCGTTGCTCGAATGGGATGACGAAACTCAGCGCTACTATGCTATGCATCACCCGTTTACCGCGCCAAAGCCCGAAGATGAATATCTCTTGGACGACCCGTCAAAATGGGGAGAAATCCGTGCAAATGCATACGACATTGTCATGAACGGTAGCGAAGTCGGTGGCGGTTCAATAAGAATCCACGACCGTGTTTTGCAGAACAAAATGTTCCACACTCTCGGCTTTACCGACGAGCAGGCACAAGAACAGTTCGGCTTCCTGATGGGTGCATTCGAATATGGAGCTCCGCCTCACGCTGGTTTGGCTTTCGGGTTCGACCGTCTATGCTCGATTTTTGCAGGAGCTGACAGCATCCGCGATTTCATCGCTTTCCCGAAGAACAATTCAGGTCGCGACATAATGAGCGGTTCCCCTGCCCCACTTGCTCCAGAACAACTTGATGAACTGGAAATCAAACTTGATTTGAAAGCATAATTACAAATTACAAAAGTATAGAGAGGCGGTAAGATACTGCCTCTTTTTTTTCATAGTCATAAAAAAAGAAAGACAGAAAGAATTCTGTCAATAACAACTTAATAAAATAAATGGAAAAATCTTGCAACGGATAAGAGAATCGAACTCTTATTTGCAGCGTGAGAGGCTGCCGTCCTAACCGTTAGACGAATCCGTCAGTTTTTGAGAGTGCAAAGGTAATGCTTTTATTTCATTCACGAAAACATTTTTTGAAAAAAGTTTCCGTGCAGATATAACGACAAAAAAGGCCACCCATCGGGCAGCCTTTGTATATTCGAAATAGTAAATACTATTTGTACTTCTTTTCGAAGTCCTGCATGCAAGATACCAAAGCTTCTACAGCTTCGATTGTGCAAGCGTTGTAGAGAGAAGCGCGGAAACCACCAACTGAACGGTGACCCTTGATACCTACCATACCGCGTTCCTTTGCGAATGCCATGAATTCAGCTTCCTTGTCTTCGCGACCTTCTGCCATTACCCAGCAGTGGTTCATGATTGAACGGTCTTCCTTACATTCAACTGTTCCACGGAACATGCTGTTGCGGTCGATTTCTTCGTAAAGGAGGTTCGACTTCTTGAGGTTGATCTTGTTCATTTCAGCAACACCACCGATAGTGTTCTTCAACCACTTCAAGGTTTCGTGCATTACGAAAATCGGGAGTACTGGAGGAGTGTTGAACATAGAGATGTTCTTTGCCTCTTCTGCTGCGTGAGTGCGGTAGTCAACCATTGTTGGCAATGGATTCATGTACTGACGGTCAGCAATCTTGCCGAGGATGTCCTTGCGAACGATTACGAAAGTAACACCAGCAGGACCTACGTTCTTCTGTGCACCACCATAGATAAGTCCGTACTTCTTTACGTCAACTGGACGGCTCATGATATCGGAGCTCATATCGGCAACAAGCATTACATTGTTGATTTCGCTTGCGTCGAAGTCCTTGCGGATTTCAGTACCGTAAATGGTGTTGTTGGTTGTGATGTGGAAGTAGTCAGCATCAGCAGGAACATTCCAGCCCTTAGGAATGTAGCTGTAAGTCTTGTCTTCCGACGAAGCTACGATTTCAACGTTACCGAAGAGCTTAGCTTCCTTAGCTGCCTTCTTTGCCCAAACACCAGTCTGCAAGTATGCAGCCTTCTTGTTGAGCAAGTTAGCAGGAACAGTCATGAACTGAGTGCTAGCACCACCACCGAGGAACAAAATTTCGTATTCAGCAGGAATGTTGAGGATGTCTCTCCAAAGCTGGCGAGTTTCTTCCATTGTACGTTCCCAACCTGGCGTACGGTGAGAAATTTCCATAAGACCGATACCGGTGTTATCAAAATCACGGATAGCGTTGATTGTAGATTCAATCGCTTCTTTTGGCAGTACGCATGGACCTGCGTTAAAGTTATATGCCTTCATTTCAAAATTTTTATTAAATTGTTTATAATTAACTACTTAAATTTCTTATTTGCCTTTTTTAGACATGTGCAAAATTAGTAATTATTTCAATCCGCAAAATTTTTAATTGATGATTTACAACATAATTTTAAGAGTTTCTATGCCTGCGGCGTTTATATGGGCTAAAGCCCGTTTCTATGTTTCAAGTTTCTATGGCTAACGCCGTTTCTATGTTTCTAGTTTCTACGCTACGCTGTTTCTAAGTTTAACTTTGTTGAGGGCTTCGCCGTTCTATGGCTAACGCCGTTTCTAAGTTTCTGAGTCTACGCCTCTGAGTTTCTAGGTTTGAGGTTGTTTAAAAATGTTTGAAATGATTCGTGGTTGTTTTGAAGATTTTTTTGAGCGTAGCGAAAAAACATTCGTGCTGATTCGTGTTATTCGTGGACAAATCCTGTTTGAGCATAGCGAAAACATCTTTGCATCTTGTCAGCCAAATCAAAAATCGTAATTCCCAAATCGTAAATAATCTTTATCTTTGTCCCCAATGAAACGAACACTTATAATAGTAACCATTATCGCAATTGCAGCAGTAGCACTTGTGTTTATTTATCGCAACATGAACAGCAATTTTACCACACTGAATGCCAACGACTTTGAGCAGGCAATAACCGATGAAAACACCATAATCGTAGATGTACGCACTGCCGAAGAATATAGTGGCGGGCATATCCCCAACGCTATAAACATAGATGTGAACCGCGCTGGCTTTCTCTACGAAGCCGACGAACGACTTCCCAAGGACAAAACCATCGCCGTATATTGCCACGGTGGTGTGCGCAGCCGTAAAGCCGCCTCTCTCCTCTCCGACAACGGCTACATAGTGATAAACCTCGCAGGAGGAATTAAAGAGTGGATGGGCGCAGGAAAGAAAACGGAATGATGGCAGAAAGGCAAACAGGCTTAAAGGCTTAAAGCGAACAGGCTAAAAGCCTTAAAGCGAAAAGGCTGAAAGATAAATGATAGGCAAAAGCGGAAAGGCTTTGCTGTTTGCGAAAGATTAGTCCGATTGTCCGAAAAATATTTTTTTAACAAACTCTTCATTCCCAACCATTTACCAATAAATACGACTATCAACCCACATCCTTATTTGTCCCCGAATCAATATTTTTTCGTTTCGGGGACAAATAAGCATACACTAAATATCCCCCAAGTGATATTTTTTATCAAATAGGAAAAATAAACAATATTTATTTGTCCCTAAAACAAAATTTTATACCTTTGCGGAAAAATAAACAATAAAAGTATGGCTAATATTGTAGGCAGGAAAACTGAAATAGAAGAACTTGTGAGTTTGTATCATAGTAAGAAAGCTGAATTTGTGGCAATTTACGGACGCAGACGAATAGGGAAAACATACCTTATAAAAGAATTGTTCAAGGACAAGATGGCATTTTACCACACTGGAATGTCGCCAATCGACACGGCAAAAGCCAACATACTGCAAGACCAGCTGAAAAGTTTCCACAATTCGCTAATCCGCTATGGTATGGAAGACGAAAAACAACCGGAATCGTGGATTGAAGCCTTTTTCATGCTCGAAAAACTTCTTGAAAGCAAAGAACGCAAGGAACGACTGGTTGTTTTCATAGATGAACTGCCGTGGATGGACTCCCCTCGTTCCTGTTTCTTGTCGGCATTCGAACATTTTTGGAATAATTGGGGTTCCAACAACGACAAACTAATGCTAATAGTTTGCGGTTCGGCTGCTTCTTGGGTTGAGAACAAACTCATTAACAACCACGGCGGGCTTTATGGAAGACTTACATACGAAATTAAAATGTCGCCATTCAACCTGCACGAATGCGAAGAGTTCTTCAAATCTACAAATATCAAACTCAATCGCTACGACATAATTCAAGCCTACATGGCAGTTGGTGGCATACCATATTATTTAGGCTTTTTCCGCAAAGGCCTAAGCCTCGGGCAAAACATCGACCAACTGTTTTTCGCAAAAAACGCCAAACTAAAAAAAGAATTCGATAGACTGTTTGCATCATTGTTTTCCAAGCCAACATACTACAAGAAAATTATAAATCTGTTGTCCACAAAACACTGCGGTTTTACCCGAGACGAAATAGCCAAGGCAACAGGAATACAAAAAGGCGGCGGTTTTTCAAAAATGCTAGCTTCTCTCGAGGCAAGCGACTTCATAATCAGATATGTTCCGTTTGGGAGGTCGAAACGCGAAGAACACTACAAACTAACCGACAATTTCTGCCTTTTCTATTCGAAATTCCTTGCCAACAACAAAAACACAGACACAAACTACTGGGAAAAGAATCAGAACTCGCAAAAGATTTCCGCATGGAAGGGAATTGCATTCGAGGAGGTATGCCTTGCACATATACAGCAAATTAAAAATGACCTTGGAATCGGAGCGATAACTTCGCGCGAATCGGCATGGAGTCTGCGTGGCGACGATGATAGCGAAGGAACGCAAATAGACCTGCTTATCGACCGCGACGACCGTGTTGTAAACCTTTGCGAAATGAAATTCTACAAGGACGATTTCACCATAAACAAGGCATACGATTCCAAACTGCGCCACCGTACACAAACCCTAATTGACAAGTTACCCAAGAAACGGAATGTACATCTCACATTTATAACATCTTATGGGCTAACTAACAACGAATATTCAGGACAAATACAAAAATTGGTAACGATGGACGCGTTGTTTGAGAAATAACATAAAATCATCACTAGTCTATTAATTTTAAATCACTTACCAATACTTACAGCTATCATTTTCCATCCTTATTTTTCCCCGAAACAATATTTTTACATTTAGGGGACAAATAAGCACACACTAAATATCCCCAAAATGATATTTTTTATCAAATAGGAAAAATAAGCAATGGTATTGGGGGAACTAGCCACAAAAAAAGCGAGACTCAGAAGCCCCGCTTTGAATGTTTTCACAACGGAATAATCCTTATTGTGATTCGCAAAAAAATGTACTGCAAAGATATTAACAATACACATTACGGCAAAGAAAAATTTTTATTTTTGCAAAAAATTGTTTTTTTGAAATGAAGAAAATTCTCGGTTTGGATTTGGGAACCAACAGCATAGGTTGGGCAGTGGTAGAAATTGATGATGAAAAAAGAATTGTACGCATCATTGCTTTAGGTTCACGCATTTTACCTATGGATGCAGGAGAAATAAGTACATTTGAAAATGGCGGAAAACTAAAAAGTTCTGCATCAGACAGAACAGAACTGAAATCTAAGAGGAAAAATATATATAGGTTCTTATTACGGAGAGACAGATTGCATTGCGTTCTGAATCTACTAGGCATACTTCCAGAACATTATAAGTTAGACATTGAATTTACAAACAACAAAGGCAAACGTTCAGGAAAAATAAGAAGTGGCAAGGAACCAAAACTTGCATATTATATTGATGAAAAAGGCAAAAAGCAATTCCTTTTTATGGATTCTTATAATGAAATGGAAAAGGAATTCAAATCTTTGCATCCAAATATGTTTTACAAGAAAAAGAATGGCAAAGAAACAAAACTCCCATACGACTGGACATTATATTATTTGAGGAAAAAAGCATTATCTCAAGCATTAACAGATGAAGAATTGGCATGGGTAATAATGAGTTTCCTACAAAAAAGAGGTTATGAAAAAGTTATGGGGTTAGACGAAAAAGAACAAAAAGAAGGTGAACTATCCGAAACCCTAAATACAAAAGTCGTTTCTATCGAAGAATTGAAATCCTTATCGAAAAATGATTTAAAACAATACAAGATTAAACTTGCTGATTTTTATGGAAACATAGTATTTGAATACATAGAAGAAGCATCATATCAAATATCACAAATAGACGAATTTAAGCAAATTGAGAAATTATCAAAACTAGATGAAGACGGAAACATAAAAAGCACCAGCATATCTATTTGTGAAGTAAAAAAATTAGGAATTGAAGACATTACAAAAGAACGAAACAAAGATAAAATCAAATTCATTATCAAACTTTCATCTGGATGGAACTACGAGTACACAAGTAAATATGAACCAAAACAAAATGGAGAACCAAAGGACTTCATTATAAAAAGTACATACGACACAAAGGGAAATTTTAAAAATAGAACCATAAAAATGCCCCAAAAAGAAGACTGGGAACTCATAAAATTAAGAACAGAAAAGAACATCCTTGACCACAACACAAAAAACAGCACAATAAATAATACAATAAGCGTTGCCTCATACATATACGATGCACTACTTAAAGACCCCAGCACAAAAATCAAAGCAGGACTGGTAACTACAATAGAACGCAAATACTATGAAGATGAATTAAAAGCAATATTAGATTCTCAAAAAAGATTTCATCCATATTTAAAAGACGAACAAAAATACAAAGAAGCCATAACTTTGCTTTACCCGAACAACGAAACTCATCGCAATTCATTATATAACAAACAAGACTTCAATGCACTATTAGGAGACGACATTATCTTTTATCAAAGAGATTTGAAATCGAAAAAATCACTAATTGCTAATTGCAGGTACGAATCTAGGACATACACAACCAAAGATGGAGAAACCATTACGACACCATTAAAATGCATTCCAAAATCTAATCCATATTATCAGGAATTTAGATTGTGGCAATTTATAAAAAGGTTAAAAATCATACAATTAGAAGCAAAAAACGACAAGGGAGAAGATATTATAAACCAAGATGTTACAACTGAAAAATTAAATATTTCACAAAAAGAATCTCTATTTGCTTTTATTAACAACAGAAAAGAAGTATCTCAGAATGTTGTATTAAAGGCACTGGGATTAGATGCAAAAGCATATAAATGGAACTTTGAAGAAGATCACATAGAACCATGCAACGAAACTCGCTACGATTTCATT
>JAFZLK010000002.1 GCA_017551515.1 Bacteroidales bacterium
GCCGCCGCAGCCGCCGCCGCCGCCCTTTCCGGGACTTCCTGCAGCTCCAGGAGCTCCGGGGATAAAGAATTCGCTATAGTTTGTAGTGTTAGAAAGTGTTGGTGGAGTTTGTGTCGCATTTGCACCATTTCCGCCTGTAGAACCAGTTGAACCAGCCACACCTGATGATGGAGTATTTGGACAATTGCTGTTGCTTCCGCCACTTCCGCCACTTCCGCCATTACCACCATTACTACTTGGACCGCCAGCAGATCCTGTTGAACCGGAATATGCAGAACCTTCATAATCAGCATAGTATCTTCCTCCGTTGCCACCAGCACCACCAGCACCACTTGTGACTCCATTCTCCGTATAGCCTGGCGCACCAGCACCACCTGATTGGTATGAGCCGCCTGCGTACCCGTTATTTCCAGCATGGCCAGTTTCACCTTGTTTGCCGTTGCCTGCGGTTCCAGGTTTTAATTGGCATCGTACAATTTCGTAGTTTGAGCATTCTTTCAGGTAAACGGCGTAGTTTGATATACCATAGTTTGTAGCTACAACAACCTGTTGTTCCGATGGTATTAGTTCGGTTGGATAGAACCTGTACACAAGTCCATTGGCAGGTTTGCATGTCTCGTTGAATGTACAGCCAATTGCCGATGATACTAGTGATGGATTTGACCAGTCTGTTGATACACTTACGTATTTTGATGAACCTGTTTGTCCGTCACGAACACCAACACGCGGTGTTAAAGTTGTTTCGGTACAGGGATTAATGTTTCCGTAACAAATTTCAATCACATTTGTGTTTTCGTATAGCTTTAACTGGAAATTTTCAGAGTATGTTGATGTGCGGCAACTAGAAGACCATGGAACAAGGTTGAACCATTCTATTGTAAGCACACCTCCGGAGTAGTTGTAATATATGTTTCCGCTGTATGGCGGATATAAGTCGTGGAGCAGAGCTAGAATCGAGCTTGTACTAGGAGCCGATAACGTTGATGATGGCTCCGCTCCGAAATTTACGAATCCGTTTGAGCAGACATACAACGGGGAGCCACTGAAATAAGTTGTTCCACACAATGTAAAGTCGAAAGGAAGTGTTATCGGCAAAGATGTATCGTCGCCAAAGGAACCTACAATATTTGATGAGTTGTGTGGAATGTTTGAATATGCGGCAGTCGCAGTTTCAAAAGTCCAGCCGCTGCAACTGTAAATATTTGAGACTTGACTTCCGCTTGGCAAGTCGTTTCGCGCATTTTCGGTTTCAATTGTTATATCCTGCAAGCGGAATCCGCTTACTACATTGCCTTGTATTGCTACTACGGCTGGGGCATTTGCAGATCCTAGAGCGTATGTGTTTGTCCGTCGAATTGTGGTTGCTCCAGCAGTTGATTTCTTCTTGTTGAAGTTGTCGAAATAACCGCCTTCAATGGTAATGCCACTTACAAGTTCGAGAGGATAGTCAATTTCGTATATACCTTCGGCCATTCTTATTATTGCACCCGAGCATTCCGACATTCTAAGAGCTGATGCTATGTCAGTCGGGTCATTTGGTGTCATTCCGCTGCCGTCGCCGTTAACATCTACATACACCACGTTGCAGTCGTTCATAGAGTTAATATCAATAACATCCACAGTCATTTCTGTTTCGCCCGAGCATCCAAGTGGAGTGCTGACTGTAACGCGGTATGTTGTTGATGTATTGGGAGATACATTGATTTCGGACATGTTTGTAACATCATTGCTCCACGAGTATTGGCAGTTGTCGCAGTTTGATACAACTGTTGACAATGTTACATCGGTGCCTGCACATAGTCTCACATATCCAGGCTGAATTGCAACAGTTGGACTTGGATATGCCGTTACACTAGTGCTGGAAATGTCGGAGCAAGTGTTTACTACATTTGAACTTGTCTGCGGATTGTATGTTGTTGTGGATATAGATACTGTCACATAGTACCTTGTGGTTGATGTTGGATTGTCGGTTGTGGTAGCGGTGGTTGCACCATTTGACCAAGCGAAGGATGGGGAGTTTGTCGCTGAAGCAGAAAGTTGTACTTGGTTGCCGGAACAAATTTCCGATGGAGTTGCGCTTATTGATGTTATACTAGGTTTTGGTGTTACAATTACGTATGTGTAGAAGGAATTTGTTCTGCTAGGTGTTGTTATTTGCAGTTCGTACCAACCGGTCATATCGGTAGTTGCATTGGTTCTTGAGATTGCAGTCCCACTTCCTATTTGTGTTCCAGTAGCAGTTTGGTTTGCTCCGTTGAAGTACCATCTGTATGAAGTAGCGTTGTTTACATTCGAACATGTAAGCGATATTGTTGCTCCTTCACATACAGGTGAGTTTGTTGTCACGTTGGCGATAATGTTGCAGTCGGTGGTTGCCTGACCGTTTAGCCAACTCTGGTGCTGAGAATTGAATAGAATAGTTCCTGCTTGCTTTGAATAGTTGGTAATCAAGAAAATATACCATTGCCCTGGTTGGGCGTTTGGTATGTAGCACCATTCGGTATCTTCAGTCGTATAACTGCAGTCGATTATGTTTCCTGTTGGGTATCCACCCATGTCGCCAGTGTGGTTTCCGTTGCTTGGTCGGTGACTTCCGTTGCTAGTGCTTGTGTTCAGTCCGCCTGTACATTTTGTTCTTACAAGATCTTCGGCAGTAGCGGCAGTGAAAGGACCCCAGCATACGAAATCTATGTCATATCCATTGCTGTGTTCCATATAAATGAGCAGGTCGCCGGGATTGTCGATTCTCATGTAGAACCATGCAGGAGAAGGAGTTGTGTAGCAGCAAGCAATGTTTTCGCCTCCGCTGCTGAAGTCGGTAGCTTGTGTGCTGCTTGTACCAGCAGGGAACGAATATGAACCTTCATCGGTACAAAAGGCGAGTGCTTCGTTGCAGAAATCGGCACTAACACCACCGCTTCGCAATTGCTTAAATTGGTTTTCGTTATAAAATTGGACATCAACGCCCGATGCTTTCAGCAAGGCGTATTCCTCGCGCTCATCGGCAGTCATTTCGTTAATTGGCTTTGCCCTTAATAATTCGAGCCGCTCGTAGTCTATTTTCGACTGTGAAAACAGCCACGGCGACAGCAAAACGAGGGCCATGCAGGTTATGACTTTTTCCATTGTGCGTATTTCTTTATAAAAAAACTTCATACTCTTAAAAATATTTGTTAAAAATAATTTTATAAATATTTGTTTATTAGTACGTTATGAATATTCGGTTCAAAAAATAACAATACCTATAACGACCGCAATTTAAATCTTTTTTAAGAAACAAACAAGATTTTTTTTGCTTTTTTAATTGGTATAACGCAACAGATTAAAAATGGTTGCCAATTTTTTTGAAATTTATGGTTTTAAAATCATCCGACTAATGATTGTTTTTTTGTGATTATTAGATAGGAGTTTTGCCTTTTATGCTAGATAGCATGGGATTTTTATGCGATTACAACCGGACGATAAATTGAGATTCTTTGCTGATGATGTTTCGCAATGTGTTAAGATTCAGCATTTTGTGTAAAGGTGGAAAATTTGAAAAAAATATTGATTTAAAAAATTGCATTGACAAAAAAAGTAGTATCTTTGCAGTCCAAAATTTTTGGAAGATTTAAAGTAAAAATAAATTAAAAAAGTAAGATATGGCACATCATCAGTCAGCTAAAAAGAAGATTAGACAGATTGAAGCAAGAAGATTACACAACAAGTTTTATGCTCGTACAACCCGTAATGCAGTTCGCGCATTGAGGGCTATGTCGGTTAAGTCCGAAGCTGAAACTATGCTCCCAAAGGTTGCAAAAATGTTGGACAAGTTGGCAAAGACTAATGTCATCCACGCTAACAAGGCTGCAAACCTTAAGTCTTCTTTAGCAAAGCACGTTAATCAGTTATCGTAATTGATTAGACGGGTTTTTAAAATTGCTGTTTCGCTTTTGAGTGGAGCAGTTTTTTTGTTTGTAGGCGTATGAATGAGCATAAAAGCATAAAGAACTGGGCAGAGGACGAGCGTCCACGAGAAAAACTGATAAACCTTGGACCAAAGTCGCTGACGCAGGCGGAACTGTTGGCAATACTCATCAGTTCGGGCAACAAGCGGAAAAGTGCACTTGACATTGCTCGGGAAATTCTTGCCGACTGCGACAACAAAATTGACAATCTTTGCAAACTGTCCTATAGCGACCTGCTGAAATATGAGGCTATTGGCGAGGCAAAAGCGGTGACCATAGCAGCGGCAGTGGAACTTGGTCGCCGGCGCGAAAATATTGTTGCCGAGCAGATTCAAAACAGCCAAGACATTTTTACAGCCATTTCACCGAAAGTGATTGATGAAAGTCGCGAACTGGCATACGCCATCTATCTTAACAACTCAAACAGGATTATAAAAGTTGCAAATGTCGGTGTTGGAGGAATCGACAAGACTTTGGTTGACGCGAGAATTGTGATAGGAGAGGCCTTGCGCTTGAATGCGGTTGCACTGGCTCTTGTGCACAATCATCCATCGGGGAATATGTTGCCCAGCAAGGAGGATGATGCTTTGACGCGTTCAATGTCCGATGCTTGTTCGCTGATGAACATTAGGTTTGTTGACCATGTGATAATTAGCAGTAACGGCAAGGATTACTATAGTTACCACGATAAGGGAAGAATATAAAAGGCTAAAAGTCCAGAAGAAGAACAGCCTAAAAGCCGGCTTCAAGACTTTGAGCCTTCAAGCCCAAACAACGAGAAACGGCGTTAGCCAATGAAACTTTTAAATAGGCGTTAGCCCATCAAACGGTGAAGCCCTCAACGAAGTTAAACTCAGAAACGCCGAAGGCATAGAAACGGCGTTAGCCTTAGAAACGTAGAAACGCCGAAGGCATAGAAACGGGCGCAGCCCTTACACTCCGTATCCAAAATTGCTCAAATCCCTGTCGTTGTTGCGCCAGTCCTTTTCAACCTTGACGAATGTTTCGAGGAAAACTTTCTTGCCGAAGAATTTTTCGATGTCGAGGCGTGCCTGAGTGCCGACCTTTTTTATCGCTGCCCCCTTGTTGCCAATGATGATGCCCTTTTGCGACTGGCGTTCAACGATTATCACTGATTTTATGCGTATTAGGTCGGGACTTTCCTTGAATTCCTCGATTGCGACTTCGCACGAATATGGGATTTCCTTCTGGTAGTTGAGTAGGATTTTTTCGCGGATGATTTCCGAAACGATGAAGCGTTCGGTCTTGTCGGTGAGTTGGTCTTTTGGGAACCATGCAGGACCTTCGGGCAGAAGCGAAACTATTTCGTTGAAAACGGTGTCGAGGTTAGTGCCGTTGAGTGCCGAAATTTCAAAAATCTTGGCGTTTGGCAGACGGCTTTCCCAGAAAAGACGCAAGTTTTCAACTTCTTCGGTGCTTGCAAGGTCAATCTTGTTTATGAGGCATAGCACAGGAATTTTCACTTTGCTGAGCCGTTCAATGTATTCGGCATTCTTTTCGGCTGACTCAACCACATCGGTAACATAGAGAAAAACATCAGCATCATCGAACGAAAGAGAGACAAAGTCCATCATCTTTTCCTGCAACTTGTAGTTTGGCTTTATAATTCCGGGTGTGTCGCTGTATACAATCTGGAAATCTTCACCGTTGACTATGCCAAGAATACGATGGCGTGTAGTCTGCGACTTCGAGGTGATGATTGATATTCTTTCGCCTACTAGGGCGTTCATGAGCGTTGACTTTCCGACATTCGGATTGCCAATAATGTTTACAAATCCTGACCTGTGCATTGCAATGTTTTTTTTCGGGACAAAGATAAGAAAGTTTCTGGTTCGTTGAGGCGAGATGGCTCAAAGTCTTAAAGGCTTGAAGTCGCTTTTGCCTTTTAGCCTTTTCTTCTTTCTGCCTGCTAGCCTGTTAGCCTTTAGGCCTTTTAGCCTGCGAACTTCTCTACAATTTCAAGAAGTTGTCCACGGTTTATGGGCTTTGAAATAAAGTCGTTGAATAGCAGATATTCGTTGCGTTCCATATTGTTTATGGCAGATGAGGCGACAATATTTGTATTGGGCTTGATTTTTTTTATTTGTCGTGCAGTTTCAATACCATTGATTTCTGGCATTTTCAAATCCATGATTATCAAGTTGTAATCGGTTTTAGTTGCCATTTCAATTGCTTTGCTTCCATTGGATGCATAACTGACGGAATAACCTTCGCGTTCCAAGATGGCATTGAGCAACTTGAAGTTAATAGGTTCGTCATCGACAACTAGTATTGAACCGTTTTTCATCGGATTAATGTTTGTACAGCGCAAAAGTACAGTTTTTTTAGGTTCGCGAAAAATAAAAGTTGAATTTTGTAGGCGTGCATGTCGGAAAAGTTGTACTTTTGTTAGGTCGTTTCATGCATGGTTATGAATGAACTTTCGCAGAAGATAATCTCGAAACTGCCTTACGGTGATGATTTTCGCTTCGTTGACGAGATCACTTTCGTTGATGAAAACCGAATTGTCGGGAATTATACATTTAGGGCAGACGCACCATATTATGCATCTCATTATCCGCATTATGCTGTCACCCCGGGAGTATTGCTTCTGGAATGTATGGGGCAAATCGGACTTGTTGCTCATCTTGTGTATATTGAAAAAATATACGAACGCGAGAATGTTGAGTTGAATCCATCATTGTCGAATGTACAGGCATCGTTTCTGTTGCCTGTCGGACAAGGCGAAAAAGTTACAGTTGAAGCTACTAAGATATATTACCGTGCAGGAGTATTGAAATCGGATATTTTGTTGCGAAATACCAAAGGCGAGGAGTGCGCGCATGCTGTTGCCCATCTAAAATTTGTTGAAAAATGAAAAACAGTGTGGCAATTACTGGCATGGGCGTAGTAAGTCCTATCGGGTCAAGCATTGCTGATTTTGCAAAGGCAGTGCGCAACGGCGATTCAGGAATTTCGTATTTGCAGGAACTGGAGGAGAAAAATTTTGTATGCCGGGTTGCTGGTATTCCCAAACCAATTCAGCATAATGATTTGATAGATAAGTTTTTGCCGGAGTATGGCGACAAGGCAATAAGGTATGCGCTTTCGGCTTGCATTGATGCTTGGCAGGATGCAGGATTTGAAATTCCCGACATGTTGTCAAATGCTACAGATGACAGGTTGTCTGTCGTTGTTGGAAGCACCTGTGCTGGTTACGATTATTTTGCGCGGATGAAGTCGCTTATAGATGAAGGTCGTACAAAGAGGTTGGGCAGTTGGTTTGTTGTAAACACTATGCACAGTGGACCGGCGGCGTTCATTTCAGGTCTTTTGTCGGCATCACGCATGACAGAAAGTGTGTCATCGGCATGTGCATCAGGCACCGAGGCGATTGCTAGGGCTTACGACTTGGTTTCCAATGGTGTTGCAGATGTTGTAGTGACTGGCGGTTGTGATCCCGATTCTCCGTATGTGTGGGCGGGATTTGATGCAATGCGTTTGCTATGTCGCAATGGGAACGACAATCCGCAGTCGGCAAGCCGTCCGATGTGCGAAAAAGCAAGCGGTTTTGTACCGTCTGCTGGTGCTGGAATCTTGGTTATTGAAAATATGGAGCATGCCCGGTCGCGTGGATCAAAGATTTATGCTGAGATTGTTGGCGCTTGCGTAAATTCGGGTGGGCAACGAAATGGTGGCAGTATGACATCGCCAAACTCGCAAAAAGCGGTCGAGTGCATTCGAAATGCAGTGAAAATGGCAGAAATAAATCCAGCGGAAATTTCGTATATAAACGGACATCTTACTGGTACTATGGCCGACCCATTGGAAGTGGCGAACTGGTGTCGAGTGCTCAATTTGAAAAACGATTTTCCATATATAAATTCTACAAAATCGCTTATTGGTCACGCACTTGGAGCTGCTGGTGCAATAGAAACTATTGCTACTGTATTGCAAATGCATCAAGGATTTGTGCATGTTTCCAAAAATTGCATGCCACTTCATCCCGAGATTGCAAAAATTTACGATTCTGCAAAAATTCCGCAACAAACAATTGAGAATGTTAGCATTGAATATTCTGCCAAGGCAAGTTTCGGCTTCGGAGATGTGAATGCTTGTTTGGTTTTGAAAAAATATAGGTAGAGAATGAAGAAAACGGCATTGATATTAGGCGGATTTGGCGGTGTTGGCTATGCATGTGCAAGCATTCTGGCTGAAAATGGCTACGATTTGGTTGTCGTTCATCGCGGACGGCGTGCAAAAGCGGAAGAAAATAAACAGAAGGTGCAGGAACTTGAAAAGTTCGGTATTAATGTGGTTGAGATAAAGGGAAATGCTACAACTCCAGAATGTATGGCAAAGGTTTGCAACGAGTTGCGCGATGTTCGTGTAAATTGCTATGTTCATGCCATTGCCGATGGAAATATCGGAAATATTTTTGGCGGAGACAGAATCTTGAATGCGGATTCGTTCCTGTACACATTCAATTCAATGTGTGTTTCGTTTGCAAGTTGGACGCAGGTTTTGCTCGAAAAAGGCATTTTGGAAGGAAATTCACACATATTTGGTTTTTCAAGCGAAGGTGCAAGCGTTGTTTTCCCACAATATGTAGCTAATGGCATTGCCAAGGCAGGTCTTGAAACATTGTGCCGTTACATGGCAGATGAACTTGCTGGCAAAAAAATATCGGTGAATATTATTCGTGCAGGAATCATGGATACCACAGCAGTTCTGGCATTTGGCGAACGCTATTACATGCAGGAACTTGTGCAAAAAGGTTGTCGGACAAGCAGTCCAAGGGTTGTGGCAGAGAAAATGATGTCCATAATTAATACTGAGGATTTTGTTACGGGACAAATTGTTGATGTATAGTATGGGCAAATTTCACACTTTATATCTTGAAACCACACGGAATTGCAATCTTGATTGCAAATACTGCTCTACTGGCTCATCTTGCAAAAAGAAATTTGCCGACATACCATACGACAAGATTGTGCAACGCATATTGAAGCCAGCATGGAGTCTCGGAACGCGAAATGTCAGTTTCTCGGGCGGTGAGCTTCTGTTGAGGGACGACCATATAGATTTGTTGAAAATTGCAAACGAGATGGGCTTCTCTGTGAGCATTGTCAGTAATGGCATTTTGTTGACAGATAGCAAAATACAGGAACTAAAATCTATTCTTGGCGATAATCTTTATGTGTCGCTTGGCATCAATTCCTTTGACCCCGAAAACAAGGAAACACGCGAGGTTGGCACTGGCTTTATTATGGAGGTGGTAAATCGTTTGCAGAAACATGGTGTTCGGTTGAACATTTGTGTTACGATTGGCGATTTCAACAAGGAGAGTTTTAAGAATACAGTTGAGACCTTGCAAAAACTTCATCTTCCGTTCAATAGGATTCCGTTTGTGGTCAGGAATTGCAATGCAAGCGAACTGATGCTTAATACGGAAATCTTACAAAAATACTTTCATCCATATCTTACCGATTGCTACAATGGACATGTGAGTTTTGTTCCATATTTCTTGAATCCAAATGATTATGAATTGATTACTGGAAATAAATTGCAAGATGAAGGTTTCGCTACAAATCCGTCCGTTGGGTGCTGGGTAGGTTCGTACTATGCGATAAACCCAGAAGGTTATGTTTCGCCATGTCCGCTGTTTGCTGATTCGGTGTTTGCTGGCAATGTGCTTGATGAGAATCTTGAGGATATTCTTTTAAAATCGGAACTTTTCTGCAAAATCACTGACAGAAAAAATCTAGAAGGCAAGTGTGGAAAATGCAAATATACAAACACTTGCGGTGGTTGCCGTGTTATGGCGTACTATAAGACAGGCAATCCATTTGCCGAAGACCCGACCTGCTTTATTGGCAAGTTAACCGATGATGAGTTGTTGGATTATGAGAAAAGAACTGCTAAAAGTTTTAAGAATTACAACAGGATGTTGAGAAGCGCGAAAGGGCGAAATTGTTTATAAGTTTGATGATGTTATAAAGTTTCTTATTAACAACCATTTGAAACCATCTCAAACAATTTTGCAACCACCTCAAACAACTTCAAACAATTTGAAACAACTTCAAACCATCTCAAACCACATTACTTCTTTGTAAATGTTTCATAATCCGCAAGGTCTCTGTTCACAACGCTTCCTGCCGAAACAATGACATTCCTTCCAATTTTATGATGCGGAAGAATTACGCTTCCTGCACCTATATAAGAATAGTCGCCAATTTCGCAGGGACCGATGATGGCGCACGATGGACCAACATTTATGAAGTTCCCGAGCTTGACCTTGTGCCCGATTGTCGAGTTGGCGTGGATCATGCACGATTTTCCAATCTCAAAGCCGTAGGATATGTTTACGCCTGGCTGTATAATGGAACCGTTTTGTGGAATGTCCGAGATGTTGTAGAAAAGTTTGTCGTTCATTATATTTGTTGGTATTCCGCCAAGTGCAATAAGCCTTTTGAAAAGTTTTTCACGCATTCGTGGGTTTCCAATGGCAACGCAAAATTCAGGATTTTTTGATATTTCAGTCTGCAAATCTTCTTCTGAGCTAATAATCTTGTATTTTTGTCCTAAAAGTTCAATATTTGCGTTTGTCTTGTCGTCATACAATACGACATCGGTCTTTCCTGTCGAAAGATATATTCCCAAAGTTTCAATTCCTGCCGAACCTGCTCCTGCGATAATCATATCTTGTCGTTTTGTGTGGTTATAAAATTTGTTTGTATGAAATCAATTTGTTTTTCCCTGTTCATATTTATGAAATCGGCGATATGCTGGATTTTCATTTTTTCTATAGTTCTGCGCTTTATGGTAAACTTTTCGGGTATGAGTTCAAAAATTTTTTCGTTGAACTTTATGCCAGTATTTTTTGAAATAATTGATGTTACTTTTTGTGCAAGTTCAATGCGTGTAAATGGTATCATTTCGTCCATATAAACTTTTAGTTTGCTTTGTTTATTCAAAAATTCCACTTTTCTTATTAGGTTGGAAAAAGATATATGGTTATGTATAGAAATATAATTGTACCCCTTGGGATTATTCTTTTTGTAATATGTTGCTAAATCCTCAAGTTCCTGTTCAGACAATTCACTAATGGCCACCCCCTCAGTTGTCACATCGTTGAAATATATGTAAATGCCTTTTTTGTTGCAAAAGTCAACAAGTTCGGGAATGTCTAAACGGTTTTCTTTCATTGGACAAACTGAAATATTCGCATTGTCGCCATTTTTTTTGCAAATATGATTGAAAAACTCAAGATTTTCCAAAGTCTTTTCAATTTTTGCTCCGCTTCGGATTTTTTCATAGTGTGCAGGATTTAGTGTGTCTATTGATAATCCAATTTGGAAATTACCCTTTTGTAGAATCTCTTTAACCTTGTTGTTAAGGATTGTGCCGTTAGTTTGCACACGGATTTTGCATTTTGGGTTAAGTTTGATGATTGTTTCCCATATTTTGGGGTAAATATCGCTCAGAAATGGTTCACCACCTAGAAATTTTGTTTCTGTCAGATGCGAAATGAAAGGTTTTAGCTGGGTTATGAAATCCTCGCTGTCGTATGGAGCGGTATTGCGAATGCCCTTGTTGTGTGCGGATGAAAATTTTGCGCTACACATTTCGCATCGGAGATTGCAAGTGTTGTCAAGTTCGAAAACCATTTCGGATGGCAGTTCGCCATTTTCGGGGAAGGTGTCCGCAAGTCTTGCTCCAACCGACATAAAGTTACCCGATGAAATCATATCTTTGCAAAATTGACATCCATGCGAAAAATCGGTTTCGGAAAGATGTTTTTGTAAAGTTTTTCGTTTTTCTCCATGAATTATCTCCTCAATAGAATTGTCTGGAAATTTTCCCAACACAAAATTACGATTGAAACAGCATGCGGTTACAATCCCGCCGAACCCGAAATATATGCTACGTAACGGAACATGGCATACTGTAGTGTCGCATCCGAGTGAGCGTTGCAGGTTGTAATCGGTTAACTTTTCCCGAAATGCGCTGTCAGCTACATTGCTGGCAATTTGCCGTTTGTTGCGCAAGTTGTTTGCAAAGCGGAGCAAATGCTGTCTTATGGAACTATATATTTTTTTTATCCTTGACATGAAGTGCAAAAATAATTCTAGCACTTTAAATGTCAAAAGATTTTCTGCAAAATGAAATACCAATCAGATATTTTTTTCTTAACTTTGTCAAATCTTAAAAATATAATATGGCAATATCCCAGAAACTATTAGAAGCAATAATCACAACAATGAAAACCAAGGGCTTGACTTACGCAGAAAAGTTAAAGTTGATTGGTGAATTGAAAAAAAATGGTGATGAAGAGGAGATAACGGCTTTCATTAACAACGCGTTCAATGAAAGGTTGAAAAACAATTATCAAAAGGAGGAACTTATCCGTTGTCCGAATTGCGGAGAACTGATTCCAAAAGATTCCGACGAGTGTTTCTTTTGCGGAACAAAACGAAGTAACGCAGTAGCAGAAGCTTCCGAAGAAAACAAAAACGGTATGTCACATTCGACGAAAATTGCACAGTTGACAGCATTGGCTCTGAAAGACGCTGTGTTGACATTCGTAGAAAGGCAAACCATAGTGAAGGCTGCAATGGAGGAAGGTATCGCTGAAGATGAAATAAACGCTTACCTGAACAAGGCTCTCGAAGAACGAATGAAGTCTTACTCTGAGGAAGAGCTTACACATTGTCCATGTTGCGGAGCGCAGGTTCCCCTTATTTCCAAAGAGTGTTTCTACTGCGGAGCAACAATCAATACGTCAGCGCATGTGCCTGAAGAAATTAGCATTTCGGGAGCGGAGGCCGACATCATCCGTGAAGAAAACCGCAAAACTGCCGACGAACACAGGAATATCCACAACTGCCCCGACTGTGGCGCACCTTTCCCGCTAATCAGTAATATCTGTCCTAATTGCGGACACATACTTCACGAGCAATCTGGCTCCGACCTAAATATCAGAATACTGCTCGACAATATCAACAAGAGCATTGATATTCTGAAAAATACACCTAGGGTTACAATTATCGACGTGTTGAAATACAGGAAACTAGTGGTAATGTTTTTCATTGCAGCATTGCTATTAATCATGGCTTTGTCGCTAATGGGTTATGGTAACTGGACAGGTTTGCTAGGACTTGCATCAATTGTACTGCTGGTAATAGCCTTCAGAAAGGCAAAAACCAAGGAAGTAGTAATTGACAAAACGAATTCACAGAAACTGGTTGTAAAAAATAAAATTGAAGAAGATTCTCCTGCGAAAAGAGCCGATGAAACTTTCTACACAGCACTCTACAATCAGGAAATGTATCAGCGACAAATATCGACTCTATACGGCGACAACGCAGAAGCCAAGAAAGTCCTTGCTGAGTTTGAAAAATATGTCGCCAATCTGAAAAGAAATCGCAACAAGAATCGCAACATATTGACGATAATTGTAATAGTACTCACGATTGCAGCAATATTATTGCCGACATTTGCACCTACAGAGATTGAAAACTACCAGCACAACCGTGAAATGTACCCCGAAATATACAACATGTCAGAAACGCGAAGCACAATTGCCGGCAATCCTTCTTTGAATGTTGACGTACTTTACTCTCCATATTTTTCCGCTGCCGGATATGCCACCTTGACCTTTGATGTCATGCGATCCGAATATACATACATCAATAAGGGAACCGACGAACAGATATTTTATAAATTGAGAATAAGCGGAGTAAAGTTGACATCTACGGGATTGGCAATGGAAAAGCCCGATTCTGTGCGCTTGAACATTTTCCTGTGGGACAAGGATTTTAAACCTGTAGGAAAAAGTTTATATCCAATCAGCATTGAAACAATAGACTACACAAACGGTTGCAAAGACAATGTATATTCATTCCTAAAACGCGGTTTTGGCAGCTATTACGCCGACTTTGTTTCTGTTGATTCAACATCCAACGTACAGTTACTAAAAGATATTGCAAACAGTACATACTATTACACAATTTATTAAAGACAAAGACATGAACGAGAACAAAACATATTTCCAGAATGTAAGTGTGGAGCTTGAAGACTTGCTGAAAAAGTACAAAAATGAGTATCCGAGAAACATGGGAGCGATGTTCAGGACATTTTTCCCTACCTTTCTGATTATTTTAGCAATTTTCTTTTTCCTGTACTGCATAGTAAACACGACATATACAACCGTAATTATAGGAGGGTTAATTTCTCCGATACTTTTTTTCTTTAGTCGAAGATTAAAGAAAAGAAATTTGAAGGAAAACGTCACAGATGAAAATTTAAGTGTAAAAATAAAGGAGGCAAAGTCAAAAATCGAAAATTACACTGAATATCCCGATGTAAAAAAATACTTGGAGCAGTACGAAATTCAGCTTGAAGTTACTCGCAATGCGAAAGCACGTACCCGCAAGAATTTCAAAATTCTCTGCATAGCTTTAATTGCCGTAGCCCTCACAGCATTCATATATTCACTTATGAATGACAGCCAATTTGTAAAGGGCAACCTCAGAAACGATATGACCTGCGACTACACTAGAATTCTTAATGTAGATGAGATGTCTCCGTTTTTGAGCCTTAAACCATTGGAAACAAACAATCCAAATGTTGTGAAAGCAAAGACTTCCACTGCTAATATATTTATCAGCGGAGTAAGCAGCAGAACTTCCTTGCTATTGTCTGAAATGGAAATAGAAGGGGCAAGCAAAGACGACATAATCAGAATTACTATTACTGACACAGAAGGAACTCCAATATCACGTTGTCCCAAATTTGTATTTACTGCCGACAAAACTAAGGAAATCTTGTCCGAAACTTTCTGTCAAAACCCCAAATATAAAACTTCAAAAGAGTTTGAAACCATGAAAGTGCTGAAATACATGAACGACAACAAAGCGAATCTGAGGTTTGTGATAGAAAAATTGTGATGCAGACTAAATTGTTCCCAGTGACCGACACTACTCTTTCAATATTCATTTTCACCCATAACCACGAGCAGTTTATTGCCAAGTGCATAGAATCTGTGCTTGAGCAAAAATGCACCTATAATTATAAGGTGTATGTCTTTGACGATTGCTCATCCGATTCTACAGTGGAGATTGTAAAGCGGTTGCAAGCGGAACATCCCGACAAAATATTCCTCTCAGTAAACGAGAAAAATTCGGGTGTACTACATTCGGTACGGAAAGCTGTGGAAATGAATTGCCGTGCAAAATATTTTGTTTTCCTCGATGGCGACGACTATTGGTGTTACAATGGCAAATTGCAGGCACAAATCGATTTCCTTGAGCAGAATCCTGAATATTCCGCATGCTTCCACGATGCCGAAATTCACCAGATGAATATGGACAGTGATGCCGAATTTGAGAAGAAAACCAAAAAGGGTTGGAAAACCTATTCGCAGATGAACAAGTATTACCCCGACTTCGAGCCGCAAATGCTGATTACTAGGACAATAATCCCTACATCATCTCTTGTTTGCAGGTGGAAAGATTTGGGGAATTTCATGAGCAACTACAAGTTCAAGGAATTTTCGTTTAGCTGGGCACTCGAACTGGAACTGATAAAAAACTCCAAGTTCAAGTATTTCAACGAGTGCTGGTCGGTTTATAACGACCACGCCTGTGGAATCTCAAAACGGGGCAGTCTTTTCGACTTCAAGCGCAACAACATAAACATTCTAGAATCTTTGCTTGATGATGATTTCTACAGGTTTTATGCCCCCGAAATCTACCAGACAATATGCTCGGAGTTCCGCATGATGATAAAAAGCGATGAAGGATTAAGGTTAGGAAAGCGCGAGTACAAAAGCTTGCTGTCGGAATACAGGCGCTATCAGAAAAAGGAAATCAAAGCCGAACGCAAGCAATTTTTGCACGACTACGAATATTTGAATAATGTATAATTGACAATTAATAATGAACAATTCTGTAGGCTCGCAATGCATTGTGAGCCTACAAGAAACGAAATAAAACAATATCAAACAACCATAAACAATTTCAAACCGAGAAACTCAAAAACAACGATGCCACCCTTCGACTACGCTCAGGGGGCGAGAAATTTAGAAACTTATAAACAGCGAAGCGTGAAACTTAGAAACAATTAGAAACGGGCGTCAGCCCATAGAAGCCATGAATAAATTCGTATTTGCCGTCTGTGGCGCCGAAAACTACATTTCCCAGCTTGCCTTTTCAATCGAAAGGCTGAAAAGGTTTACGCACAACGAGATTATTGTCGTAACAGACAGTCGCAGAAACGAGATTCCTATTTCGCACGAAAATATCATTGACATAAAAACGCCATCCGAATACGACAACCATCAGGCAAGCATATTCCTGAAAACTTCACTGCATAAGATTCTTCCAAAGGGAGATACGTGTTGCTACTTGGATAGTGATGTGGTGTGCCTGTCCGAAAAAGTAAATGAGATTTTCAATCATTATTCCACTCCGATAACATTTGCAAACGACAATGCCCCACTGGAGTATTTCAGTCCGCACGCTATGAACTGCAAATGCCTTGAAAACCATGCTCATCGCGGAGAAATTATTGCAAAATTCAAGGCAGATGTCGCAAAACGCATCGGAAAATTCAATCTTGACGATGAAAGCATTAGCCAAGACAGAAAGGAACTAGTTGATTTGTTCGCTCAAACCAAACACAACTTTTGTGGTGCAAGCAGATATTTTTTCTTGCGTTATCTGCCTTTTGTAAGGTCATTTACTTTTGGCAAGTTTGTTTTCAACAAGTCGGAAATGTGCTGGAGAAATAGCAATGGAGAAGTTGTAGAATTGGATTTCCGTTATTATAAGCGGCTCATTCTTTCACAACTTGGCGAAAATCCTGCCGACTGGACAAATTTTGAACTCGACACACCACATTGCAACCATCTTTCCGAATATCTTTCCAAAACCTACGGTATAAACATTCCCGACATCTGGCAACATTGGAACGGTGGTGTTTTCCTGTTTGATGATTCGTCTGCCGAATTTCTGGACTACTGGCACGAAAAGACCATTGCCGAATTTGCAAATCCATACACAAAAACTCGCGATCAAGGCACATTGGCACTTACTGTTTGGAAATTCGGACTGCAAAACCACCCGACTTTGCCTGTTGAGTACAATTGGATTGCAGAATTTGCTGATGCAAACATTGATTATGATGCCAATAAAGGATATACCCGCGATGGCTTCAAGACGATTTCGCATCCTGTACTAATGCACATCTATCATCATTGGGGCGATGATGGATGGAATATCTGGAAAAGTTTGGATAGGTAGATTTCCTTTAAAGTCAAATTAATAGGTAGAAAATCGCCCCTTTTTATAGCCATATTCAGTGACTAAATTTTATTGTAAAAAGTTTTTCGTAAAAAGTTAGCCGTTTCAGAAAAATGTTGTACTTTTGCGCCCGCAGTTCGGGTAACTGCGAGTTTTAGTTTATTTATTAAAAATTAATATTTTATGTCAGTAAAAGTAAGACTTTCAAGGCACGGTCGTAAGGCAAGAGCTTTCTACCACATCGTCGTTGCCGACAGCAGATCACCACGTGATGGTAGATTTATTGAAAAACTCGGAACTTACAATCCGATGACAAACCCTGCAACAATCGATCTTAACTTCGATTCTGCATTGGCATGGCTCCAGAAGGGTGCTCAGCCAACCGAAACCGTAAGACGCATTTTGTCGTACAAGGGCGTTCTGATGAAGAAACACTTGCTCGAAGGCGTTAAGAAGGGTGCTTTCAACGAAGCAGAAGCAGAAAGACGCTTCAATGCATGGATGGACGAAAAGAACATCAAGGTTAGCAACAAGAAGAGCGAACTCGCAGCAGCTAAGAAGGCTGACGAAAAGGCTAGACTTGAAGCAGAAACCAAGGTTAAGGAACAAAGAGCAGAAGCTATCGCTAAGAAGCGTGCTGAAGCAATGGCTGCTCTCGAGGCAGAAGCAAAGGCAGCAGCTGCTGAGGCTGAAGGTGCAGACGAAACTGCAGAAGCTCCAGCTGAAACTCCAGCAGAATAAGCTATGCTGTTTGACAACAAGGAACTCGTCGAGATTGCGCAAGTTGCAAAGACATACGGACTTAATGGTCATGTCAGCCTAAAGTTCAACAGCAGTTTCTCCGAGGACTTGTTTGATGAAGAAATACCGGTATTCCTACTTATTGAAGGGATACCGGTTCCTTTTTTTGTAGAGGACTACAAAAATTCGGGCGGATATGTAGCCACAAAGTTTAGATATATAGATGGCGCCGAAACTGCCGAAAAATATGTGGGTTGCAAGGTTCTTGTCTTTGCCGATGATGTGCAGGACGATGAGGAATACGATGAGGAAATGGACCTCATTGGCTACAAGGTTTTCGATGCACATCACGGATATGTGGGCGACATTGCGGATTTCAACCTTATCCCCGGAAATCCAGTGTTTGAAACCGATTTCAACGGAAAGACAATAATAATTCCATATACCGAAGAAATTGTCGTTGACATTAACGACGATAAGCAGGAAGTTTATATAAATGCTCCAGAAGGACTGATTGAGTTGTATCTGGAGTAGTCACCAAAAACATTTTGTGGATAGTTTTTTATTGTTTACTTTTGCAGACATTAAAAACATTTGTAATGAATAGGGAAGATATTATAGAAGTCCTTGGTGCTGTGTGCTATCCCGAAACGGGTAAGACGCTCGAATCCGAAGGCATGATTGGTGACATTGAAGTCGATGGAAAAGAAATAAATGTGACTCTTTTGTTCACAAAGGCTACCGATCCGTTCCTTGCATCAATTAGACGCGATGTGAAGGATGTTTTGGAAGCTCATTTAGGCGATGTAGTGGTAAACATAACCACTAAGGTAAAACCGAAAGAGGTTAAAGCTCAACCTGCAGAGTGTGGTGTTGGCAAGGTAAAGAACATTATCGCTGTTGCAGGTGGCAAGGGTGGAGTAGGTAAATCGACAGTAGCCGTGAACCTTGCAATTTCGTTGGCTCAGAAAGGCTACAAAGTTGGTTTGCTAGATGCCGACATTTTCGGTCCGAGCGTTCCGAAAATGTTCAATACCGAAGATGCTCAACCAATGGCAGAAGCCGATGCCGAAGGTCGTGAAATCATTATGCCTATCGAGCAGTACGGAATAAAATTGCTTTCGGTTGGTTACTTTGTTGCACCAGGTAGTGCAGCAATCTGGCGCGGACCTATGGCTGCTGGAGTTATGCGACAGTTCATACAGAATGCCAAGTGGGGTGAACTCGACTACTTGCTTTTCGATATGCCTCCAGGAACAGGAGACATCCATCTTACTTTGGTACAGACCGTTCCAGTTACAGGTGTCGTGGTAGTTTGTACACCGCAGCAGGTGGCAATATCAGATGCTCGCAAGGCGGTTTCGTTGTTCCGCACAAAGGACATCAACGTGCCGATTTTGGGTATTGTTGAGAATATGTCGTGGTTTACACCTGCCGAATTGCCAGAAAACAAGTATTATCTCTTTGGAAAAGATGGTGGGGTGGAACTCGCAAAGGTTATGGACACCGAATTGCTCGGACAGATTCCTATTGTGAAGTCAATCTGCGACAGCGGTGACAAGGGTATGCCGGCTTCAATGGAGTTCGCAAGCATAGTAGGAAAGTTGTTCGCTCAGCTTGCTGAAAATTTGGTTAAGGCAGTAGAAAAGAGAAATTCGACATTGCCTCCAACAAAGGTGGTTGAAACAAAGTAGTTTTCACATAAATAATTTTCAATATGGAAGAAATAGTAAAGAAAATCCAAGCATCGATTGATGAGATAAAGCCTTTCCTTCAGCAGGATGGTGGCGACATAGAATTAATTGAGGTTACTCCAGACTATACCGTAAAGGTAAGGCTGCAAGGAGCCTGCGGTTCGTGTCCGTATCGTATCCAGACCTTGAAACTCGGTGTTGAAGACAAACTCAAAACCGATGTTCCGCAGGTGAAGGAAGTGGTGGCGATATAATAGCGAATTGACAAAATAATAAAACGGCGGGAATGATTGCTTGTTCTCGCCGTTTGTTTTTCGGAATCAATCTATAAGGTTCCGTTGAGGTGCTTTTTTCGGAATATTTGTATGCAAGCAATAAGCAAGTCTGTCTGATGGCAATTAGCGAAAACGCGCTTGCAATTACAAATAAGTTATGTTTCGTTGCAGATTATCGATTGAATAAAAAATGCAAGGTATGAATGTTCCGTGCAAACTGATATTAATTGCCTTTAAAATCAATCCTTTTGCGTTCACTGTGGAGGGTACATGCATGAACCTGCCCCTTACGTCTTGATAGTGCGTCTGTTTTTCGTTCCGTTTCCACACCCAACGCATTAAAAAAGATGGGCAAGTATTGGGTAACTTCGCGACCATTCATCCGACGTGAATGCAGTAGGCGAAGCAACTTCCTTGCCCATAATCACAACCGAAGGAAGCGCACAATTCGCATTCCCTGACACGGTTGCGATTTTTTGAAACTCTATTTTTTCATTATCACATTGCCTTCGTATAGGTTGTATGCTCTCATTACTTCATTGTAGTTGTTATGGTCAACTCCTTCTGCTTTCTTTTCTGTCAATACAGTCTTTGGAACGATGATAATGCGATAAACCATAGTTTCACCTTGTGTCCATGTGTAACCATTATATGCTACTTCAAATAATAAATTTCCATTGCTATCAAATGCATAAGTATATGTGTCACCATCATAAACCGCAGGTAAAGCCATCCAAATATCATCATCGACTTCTCCATATACAAGAACAGCATCTGTAGATTTTATTTTCCCTGCCAATTCTCTATAAATTGCATTTGCAGCAGAACCATCAGCATTAGAAATTAAGTCAATTTCAATTTCATAAACATCACTTTGCTGAACTAATTTCTGGCAACTTGAAACTGCAAACAGCATTACGATTGCACCAATCAAAATAGTAAAATTCCTTTTCATTTCCTTTTTCACCTGTTATATCCCATCGGTCCGTCGGTTTTTAATTACGAATAAAATTAACGAGCGCAAAAGTCAGAAAATAAGGGATATAGAAATTCATTGACGAAAACAACTCGGCAATTTGTGTAAAAATTATGGGGAAAAATGTAATTAATAGGGTGCAAATATTGTCAAAACAGGATTTTAGATGCTGAAACAAGTTCAGTATGACAAATCCCGTTTTTATTTCTTTCCTATCCTTGCGTCCAATTCTTGTTTCCGTCCTTCCGATACATAAAACGGCTTGGAAACATTTTTCAAATATATTTCCTCGCCTTGTACCTTATGTATATAGTCGAGATTTATGATTTGGTTCTTGTTGATTTGCACGAAGTTGCCTGATAACTGTTCGAGTATTGAGTCGAAACTACTGTAAACCGAATCGGTGCGGTGCTGGTCGGCATAGTGTATAATCTTGATGCGCGAATCGCCTGCACCCGACTGCTCGAATGTTTGTGACGAAATGTGCGTTATAGCCGATGCGCTTACTTTCAAGTTGCTGACATTCAGAAGTTGCTTGCCCGATGTGTCTTTTTCGCTAAATACTATGTGTGTTTCCTTCTGTTGCAAGGCTGCAAGTTGCTGCTCAAGCGTTTCAACTTTTGCTTCGAGTTCGGCAATGCGTATTTTCATAGTCTTTTCCTCTGCCCGTGCCTTGCGACTGAACATTATTTTTAAGTCGGGAATTGTAACGCTCAGCAAGCAAACAATGACAATTGTCCCGATAACGCTGAATAATACTGATAGAAAGATTTCCATAGTTCAATTTTTGCTTGCAAATGTAAGCAAATTACGAACAGATTCGTTACAGAAAATTGCCTATTCTCTACAACATTATCCTTGTTTTCTGCATAGATGTTTCTTACAAATGCAAACAAAAGCAACTTACTTCGTTGTCGCTGCAATCCTGAAACCAACCCACGGCGCTGGTGTTGATGTTTCCTTGTCTGCCCAGTTGTTGCCAACTGCAGATCCTTCGGATGTCATTTCCGAAACATTGCCAATTGTCATGGCTGCATTATTGTATGGACCAAGTCCTTCGCCTATGCGTTTCTCCACTTCTTTGCATTTTGCTGCAAATGTTTTCCATTCGGTTTCGGTAGGCAGACGGAACACAATATTTTGATACTTGTGCTTTTTCGTGCCGTTGTATTTATCTGTCAGCCATTTGCAAAATTCTTCTGCCGACTTCTTGTCGATATTTACTACTGGATAAGTGAAGTAGGCAGGATGCGCGTGGTAAAGTTCTACAAAAGGTTCATTGTATGCATATTTGTTACGCCATTTTAGTGTGTCGGGGAAACATGCAGCATATAAGTCTGTTTTGCCATTGTTTTTTAGGTCGGAAAGGAATTGCATGTATATTTCGTTGCTCACATCGTACTTCGACACATAAACATTGTCGGAAATTTTCACCAAAGACTTTTCAATGTCCTTTACCTTGAAATTCTGTGCTGAAACAACAAATGTTGCAAAAACCAAAACGGTTAAAACAAAAGTTCTCATAATAAATGTATTTAATGTTTATCGTCTAATAAACGATTGTAATTTGTTTTTATTGTGTGCTGGGTAGAATTGAATATTTTGCAAATTACTTTTGAATATTTTGAATAATAGAATTGAACATTTTGCGAGCAACTTTTGAATACTTTACAATTGTACTTTGAGCATTATGGAACTTATCTCTTATGTTTTTAATTCAATTTGATATCGTTATGTATTGATTGTAAATTATTTTTTTTTTACAATTAAAATTGTTAGAATATTTTTTACTTATTTTATTGCTACTTAATATTTTTACATTATTTTTGCCGTGAAGATTTGAACATTTTGACGAATAAATTTGAACATTTGGCAATATAAATTTGAACATTTTAAAACTTTGATTTGAACATTCTGAACCAAAAAAATAATGTTATGGGAGATTACAGGCGACAACAATATGATGAGATACTTAAACGTATGAACGAGCCGCGTGGATTCATTCAAGTGCTGGCTGGTCCACGGCAGGTTGGAAAGTCAACTCTCGTGAATCAGGCGTTGGCGGAAATAAACATTCCATACTATCTGTTCAACGCCGACGGCATAGACGAGAGCGACAACGACTGGATAAGCCGTACATGGGAAAGTGTGCGATTGCAGATGTCGTTGCGGAAACAATCAGAAGTTATACTCGTGATTGATGAAATTCAGAAGATTAGAAATTGGAGTGAGGTCGTAAAACGCGAATGGGATGCCGATACACGCAGCAACTTGCAAATCAAAGTTTTTTTGCTTGGATCTTCACGATTGATGATAAGTAAGGGACTTACTGAATCGATGGCGGGCAGGTTCGAGATGATAAGGCTTGGGCATTGGACTTACAGAGAAATGCACGAGGCTTTCGGTTGGAATCTCGACCAGTGGATATATTATGGCGGTTACCCTGGCTCTGCACGCCTTATGCCCAATATGCGGCGTTGGAGGAATTACATACTCGATGCGCTTGTTGCACCAGCAATAGAAAAGGATGTGATAATGACGACTAACATTTACAAACCTGCATTGATGCGACAACTCTTTGAACTTGGTTGTTCGTATTCCGCTGAAATATTGTCACTGACGAAAATGCTTGGTCAGTTGCAAGATGCTGGCAATGTTACAACTTTGTCATCATATATCAATGTACTGAAACAAAGCAACTTACTTGCAGGGCTACAAAAGTATGCCAACGATGATGCTCGTAAATATCAGTCATCGCCAAAGTATCAGGTTTACAACAATGCGCTATTCACTGCCTATCGTGGCACGACATTCGAAAAAGACCGCATCGATCTGGAATTGTGGGGACGATGGGTGGAGTCGGCTGTAGGAACTTATCTGCTTGGCGGTGCGGAAGAAGGGGGCTACAAGGTGTTCTACTGGCGCGAAAGGAATCAGGAAGTTGACTTCATAATACTGCGGAACGGTGAAACTTTGGCATTGGAAGTGAAAAGCGGAAAACGCGGAATGAATAGCGGAATTAAAACATTCATAGAAAACTTCCATCCTAAACGCGCATTTGTAATCGGAACCGATGGTATTCCGTTGGAAGATTTCTTTCAGTGCAATATTGATGATTTGTTCTTATAATCAATGGATAAGTGATTTTATATGATGTAACTTTTGAACATTTTGAATAATGGAATTGAACATTTTGAGAGTAACTTTTGAACATTTTGAATCTTTCTTTTGACGATTTCAAAAATTGAATTTGCCACCTTATATTAAATGTATATATTTGCGAACACTAAAACGAAACACAATGAAAGGTATAATTTTAGCAGGTGGTGCGGGAACTCGTCTGCACCCGATGACAATAAGCATTTCGAAGCAAATAATTCCGGTTTACGACAAGCCGATGATTTACTATCCGCTTTCAACGCTCATGCTGGCAGGAATACGCGAAGTATTGATAATCTCCACTCCGCAGGACATAGGTCTGTACGAAAAGTTGTTCGGTGACGGTTCGCAACTCGGAATGGACATAAAATATAAGATTCAACCTTCGCCAGATGGACTTGCGCAAGCATTCATTCTCGGCGAGGAATTCATTGGCGACGACAAGGTTTGCCTCGTGCTTGGCGACAATATTTTCTATGGTCAGAGTTTTGGTCAGCAATTGACAGATGCTGCAAAAATCGATGACGGTGCAATCATTTTCGGTTACTATGTCAATGACCCGGAAAGATACGGTGTTGCAGAATTTGACAAAGATGGCAAAGTTATTTCCATCGAGGAAAAGCCTGAACATCCAAAGTCAAACTACGCAGTAACAGGACTTTACTTCTATTCGAACGATGTGGTTGCAAAGGCAAAAAGTTTGAAACCATCGAAGCGTGGTGAACTCGAAATAACTGACCTCAACAACTTGTACCTAAAAGAAGATCGTTTGCAAATAAAACTTCTCGGTCGTGGTTTCGCATGGCTTGACACTGGCACTCCAGACAGTCTGCTTCAGGCATCAAACTTCATCGAGACAATAGAGCATCGTCAGGGACTGAAAGCATCATGTATTGAGGAGATTGCATATCGTAAAGGCTTCATAAACAAGGAACAGCTTGCTGTACTCGCTGAAAAGCTTGCAAAGAGCAACTACGGAAAATATTTGTTGAGAATTGTAAACGAAAAATAGCAGAAATGACGGTAACAGATACCTTTATAAAGGATTTGAAAATTATTGAACCGAAAGTTTTCGGTGACCAGCGCGGATATTTTTTCGAAACTTGGAATAAATCCGTTTTCGAAGCGGCAGGAATAAACTTTGTTCCAGTCCAACAGAACGAATCAAGTTCGACATACGGCGTTGTGCGCGGTTTGCATTTCCAACTTAACCCATATTCGCAAGCAAAACTTGTCCGTTGCGTTGTCGGTAAGGTTCTCGATGTGGCTGTCGATGTGCGCAAAGGTTCCCCAACTTACGGCAAGCATCTTTCGGTGGAACTTTCCGAGGAAAACAAGCGCCAGTTCCTCATTCCGCGCGGATTTGCACATGGATTTTCTGTTCTGTCCGACTATGCTGTGTTTGCATATCTTTGCGACAATGCATACAACAAGGAAAGCGAAGGCGGTATCATCTTCAACGACCCTGAACTTGCCATCGATTGGAAGATTCCACAGGACAAGATGATTTTCTCCGAAAGAGACATGAATCATCCAACATTAAAAGATGCAAAATTAAACTTTTGAAAATGAAAAGAATACTCGTCATAGGCTGTAATGGTCAACTTGGCAACAAGATTCGCGATAACCACGAAATGGTTGCAAATGCTGAATTTGAATATGTTGACATTGACAAACTTGATATATCAAACATTGAGGCAACAACTAATTTTTTCAATGGTCAGCATTTTGATGTTGTAATAAACTGCGCAGCCTACACCGCTGTGGAAAAGGCTGAGGATGACCTCGAAAACGCAACCTTGGCAAACGCCATTGCTCCGCGCAACCTTGCACAGTGCGCCAACAAGTTTGGTTTCAGGTTGATACATGTTTCTACCGACTATGTTTTCGACGGCAAGGCAAATACTCCATATTGCGAAGATGCGCCAACCAATCCGCAGTCGGCATACGGCAGGACAAAACTTGATGGCGAAAAGAACATTGTTGCTGAAAACTGCGATGCTGTCATTGTGCGTACGGCTTGGCTATATAGCGAATATGGTAACAATTATGTGAAAACCATGATTCGTCTCGGTGGCGAAGGCAAGATAAAAGGTGTTGTGTTTGACCAAGTCGGCACACCGACATACGCTGGTGATCTTGCAAAGGCTTTATTGAAAATCACTGACATATACCTCAATAAAAACGAATGGCACGGCGGAATATATCATTTCACCAACCGTGGAGTTTGCTCATGGTACGATTTCACAATGCACATTTTTAGGCTGACAAAGATTGATGCCAATGTAAAGCCTTTGTTGACAAGCGAATATCCTACCAAAGCAACCCGTCCAACTTACAGTGTGCTGAACACCAGAAAGATTTCGGAAACTTTCGGCATCGAAATTCCGTATTGGACTGATTCTCTTCGCGAAATGCTTGATAGATACAGCAAACTCAATGGATAAAGTTAAGGCATATTGCCTGATGATAGTGGTTGCTGCATTGCTTTTGTCGTGTAGCAATGGTTTGCAGTACAAGCAGGTGAGCGAAGATTTCAGCAATGTAGAATCGACAGCCGACAAAAGCCATATCGACAGCATTTTGAATTGTCTTCCAAAATATTCCGAGATTTGCAAGAATATCCGTCTTAACAAGGTAAAGTTCAATGCCGACATTCTTTTTGATGTCCGAACCATAGACTTGTATCAGAACTCAAAGGAAACGGCCGTGGCTATGGGAATGCTGGTTGCAGACCTCGGATATGCTAGGTATTTCGAGAGAGTGCAAATTTGTACCGATATTTTAGATGCAACAAAGATGGTGGCAGAAAAACTAGCTGTCGAAAGCGATGTCTTTTCGGAATATGTGCCTAGGATAGAGGAAAATCTTAACGATGAACAGGTGATTTTTGCAACCATTGACAGTTTGCTTGATGCAGATGTCATTGTGCCGTCCGAAAACGAAAAATATGGAATCTCGGCAATGTTCATCTGCGGATTCTGGCTGGAGGTTACATATCTGGGACTTGATAGCGATGTAAATGGAAATGATGCTAATGCTAATTCATTGGAAAGCCATTTCGCTGTGCTTCATCAGATTAACGAGCTTCTTGGACAACTTTCCGACACGGATGTAATCGAGGATTTGAAACGTGATTTCGGAAAGCTGGAAGAAAATGGTGCGTCTTCTACATCTTTGAAAACAGATGTGGAATCGATAAGAGGAAAGTTTGTAAAGGTTTTGTAAGTTGTTGTGTGATAGTATGTTGGAGTATGGGGACTTATATGGTTCTATGTTGATATTAACATTGCAATTTGTTTTTAATCAGGTTTAAAGCCTTTTTTTTGTTAATAATGTATAGGGGAATGAGCTTTCCCGTTGATAAATGCTCGGGCAGACATGGTCGGAAAATAGTAATTTTGCATTCCTAAAAAATTGATTTATGGTACAAGAAAAAAATGCATCGAAAAAAGGAAAGAAGCGTGAAAATGATGTTTTGGATGAACTGAATACGCTATTGGGTAAGATTCCTCCACAATCGCCTGAATTGGAGAAAGCTGTATTGGGGGCGATTTTGATACAGTCCAGCGCGATTTATGACATTATGAATATTATAAAGCCAGATAGTTTCTATATTCCGGCTCATCAGACTATATTCGCCACAATGATAACCCTAATGCAGGCGCAGAAGCCAATCGATGCCATAACCTTGTCGGAGGAACTTCGCATCAAGGGTCAGCTCGAAGAGGTCGGCGGTCTTCCGTACATTTTGGAACTAACTGAACTTATAGGTACTGCTGCTCATTTGGAATACCATGCTAGGATAGTACAGCAGAAATACATTCAGCGCGAACTCATAAAGGCATCTACCGAAATACAGAAGATGTCGTATGATGAAACAAAGGATGTTGATGAGCTTATACAATTTGCCGAAGGTGAAATATTCAAAATCTCGGAAGGTTCGATAAAGAAGGATTTGACAAGGATAGGCTCATTGATGGAACCTGCCAAGAATGCTATCGACAAGGCTGCAAAGAACAAAGGGCAGTTGCGCGGTGTGCCATCAGGCTTTACCGACCTCGATAGGCTTACATCCGGCTGGCAACCTTCCGATCTTATAATTATTGCCGCTCGTCCATCAATGGGTAAGACCGCATTTGTGTTGTCGATGGCGCGTAACATGGCCGTTGATCATCACAAGACAGTTGTTTTCTTTTCGCTTGAAATGTCATCGATGTCGCTTGTGAACCGACTTATAGCTGCCGAAATAGAGGTGTCTGGCGAGTCAATTAGAAACGGAGATCTTAGCGAGGAGGACTGGCGTTGTTTCGATTCCAAACTCGAAAGGCTTGGTTCGGCTCCGCTATTTATAGATGATACGCCAGCAATGTCGGTTTTCGAATTGCGCTCAAAGTGCCGTCGTCAAAAAGAAAGCAAGGAGGGTCTTGATATAATAATAATTGACTACTTGCAGCTTATGACATCTGGCGTTGACAACAAGGGAAGCCGTGAACAGGAAGTAAGTACAATATCGCGTTCGCTCAAGGCTATCGCAAAAGAATTGAATGTGCCTATAATCGCTCTTTCTCAGCTTAACCGTGGTGTTGAAACAAGGGGTAACGACAAGCGTCCGCAACTTTCCGACTTGCGTGAATCGGGAGCAATTGAGCAGGATGCTGATATTGTAGGGTTTATTCATCGTCCTGAATATTATGGTCTCAAGGAAGATAGTAATGGTCGTTCCACTATGGGGTTGGCAACGGTTATCGTAGCAAAACACCGTAACGGTGCAGTTGACGATGTAAACCTCAGGTTCATAAAGGAACTTGCAAAGTTCAAGGATTTGGAAGACGGTATAAGTGAAATGTTGCCATCGTCTGATACCGAATATCAGGTACATGGTTCCAAGATGAACAGCCAGGATTTTGGAGCAAATGCTTCAAATGGTAGTACGAGTTTAATAGGAGATAACAGTTTTGAAAGTATTCCGCTCGATGGATTCTCGAAGTCGGGAGGAATTGATGAACCACCATTTTAATTTTGTAAGGATATGGAAGGTCAGAATGAAGATAGAAAGCGAATGTTCGATAAGAACTATTTGGATATGGCTGCAATATGGGCAAAGAACTCGTATTGCAAGCGCCGTCAGGTTGGAGCTTTGCTCGTGAAGAACAGGATGATAATATCGGATGGATTCAACGGAACACCATCGGGTTTTGAGAACCAGTGCGAGGACGAAAACAATACGACAAAGCCGTATGTGCTTCATGCAGAAGCAAATGCGATAACCAAGGTGGCCAAGTCTGGCAACAGTAGCGAAGGTGCAACCTTATATATAACCACTGCTCCGTGCATCGAGTGTGCCAAACTGATAATTCAGGCGGGTATTGTGCGCGTGGTTTATGCAGAGGAATACCGCATGTCGGAAGGGATTGAACTTTTGAAGAGAGCAGGCATTGAAGTCGTAAATTTTAATGGCGATGAAATATAACAATACGAAATTCGCTGTTTTGATTCCGCTGATTGTGGCGGTTTCGGTTGTCGCAGGAATGTTTATTTCTATGCTTTTCAGGCAGGATGTCGGTGGGTTTGTTAATTCAGAAGGCAAAATCCAAGATGTTATGAACCTCATTGACACTTATTATGTGGATGACATAAATAGTGACAGCATTGAGGATATTATGATTTCCGATTTCCTGCATAATCTAGACCCTCATTCATCGTATATGACAGCAAAGGAAACATCTGAGGTGGAGACGGAACTGACTGGGAATTTTGTGGGAATAGGCATCAGGTTTTATGTTTTGCACGATACGGTTATTGTTACTAACATAATCAAGGGTGGCGCATCCGAGAAGGTAGGACTGATGGCTGGCGATAGGATTATTGATGTCGATGGCAGACCGATGTCGGGTATTGGAATAAGCAACGATAGTGTTCGGGGACGCATATTGGGCGAAGAAGGCAAAAAGGTGAAATTGAAGATTTTGCGAGATGGAAATTTGATGGACTTCAACATTCGCCGTGCGCCAGTGGAGGTCGAAAGTGTTTATTATTCAAAGCTTAACGATATAGGCTATATAAAGGTGACCTCGTTCAACAGCAATACTGTCGAACAATTTGATGATGCGCTGAAAATGCTCATGTTCTTGAAGGTTAAGTCGTTGGTTATGGATTTGCGCGATAATAGCGGAGGATTTATGTATGCGGCACAAGGTATTCTTGATAATTTCTTTACAGATAGGAAGTTGCTTGTATATACTGAAGGCGCAAATTCGGATCGCGAAGAGGTTTACTCTACAGGACGCAAAGGCGTATGCGCTGGCTATCCGCTGGTGGTTTTGGTAAACGAAAGTTCTGCATCTGCGTCGGAAATAACGGCAGGTGTGATTCAGGACTACGACATAGGTACTGTAATAGGTAATGTTACATTTGGCAAAGGACTTGTTCAAAGAATGTTCAACTTGTCAGATGGTTCATCAGTAAGGTTGACAGTTTCTCGCTACTATCTTCCATCGGGGCGATGCATTCAGCGTAGTTATAGCGATGGATATATTTCGTATCTTGAGAACTACTATTTGAGCTATGGCAAGAACAAGCAGAGCGTTGATAGTTCGAAGGTGTTTTACACCTTGAACAAGAAACGCAAAGTTTACGAAGGCGATGGACTTATGCCAGATATTACCATTGAGCATGATACATCGTATGTTTCGGATATGCTTGTCGCCATAGGTCGCACAAATGTAATAAGTGACTTCAGCGTAGAGTATTTCGATATGAATCGTAGCAAGATGTCTGGCATTTCAACGACAAAAACTTTTGATGCATATCTTGACAAGGACAATATGTTTGACAAGTTCCTCGGTAGGCTTCAGGCTGACAGCATATCGTATTCGCAAGCCGATCTGGTTCGGTCGCGCAAATATCTTAATAAGGTACTAAGGTATCAGATAGCAAGCTATTGTTTGGATTTGAATGCCGCCAATGCCATTCTTCTCGAAGACGATCCCTATATGGAAAAGGCTAGGGAAGAGTTGGAAAAATAGTAATAGTGTCAATTCCTGAATCCTAAATCTAAAATCGTAAATCTAAAATCTAAAATTAGATTATCTTTGCGCTATGAATTTTACGATTTTACATAAGGACGAAAAGTCCAATGCCAGATGTGGTGTTATTACAACTGATCATGGCGAAATACAGACTCCTATTTTTATGCCTGTTGGTACATGCGGTACTGTGAAAGGCGTTCATACATACGAGATTAAGAATGAAATTAATGCCCAGATAATTCTCGGCAATACCTACCATTTGTACTTGCGTCCCGGAATTGAAATCATTAACAAGGCAGGAGGACTGCACAAGTTCAACGGATGGGACAGACCGATACTTACCGATAGCGGAGGTTTTCAGGTGTTTTCTATGGCCGATTGTCGGAAACTTACCGACGATGGCGCTATTTTTAGAAGTCATATTGATGGTTCGAAACACATTTTTACTCCCGAGCGAGTTGTTGATATACAGCGCAATATCGGAGCGGACATAATGATGGCTTTTGATGAGTGTACACCGTATCCTTGTGAGTACAAGTATGCTGCAAAATCGTTGAAGCGAACCAATGCTTGGCTTTCGCGTGGCTGGAAGCATTTTAACGAAACCGAAGGGCTGTATGGATATAAGCAGACATTTTTCCCGATTGTGCAAGGCTCTACATACGATGATTTGCGCGTAGAATCGGCAAAATATGTTGCCGACATCGGTGCAGATGGCAATGCTATTGGCGGTCTGTCGGTTGGCGAACCTACACAGCAGATGTACGATATGATTGAAATCGTAAACGAGCATTTGCCGAAGGACAAGCCTCGTTACCTTATGGGCGTGGGAACTCCAGCAAACATACTCGAAGGAATTGCGCGTGGAATTGATATGTTCGACTGCGTAATGCCTACCCGCAACGCTCGTAACGGAATGCTGTTCACGATGGAAGGCACTATGAATATGCGCAACGAGAAGTGGAAGGACGACTTCTCTCCACTTGACGAAAACGGAACGACGATTGTGGATTCGTTCTATTCGAAGGCTTACCTGAGGCATCTGGTAATTGCAGGCGAAATGCTGGCTGCACAGATTGCTAGCATTCATAACCTAGGCTTTTACCTGCATCTTGTTGAACTCGCTCGCGAACATATTGCCGACGGAACATTTACCGACTGGAAGAAATTGATGGTTGAAAAGTTGGGAAGGAGATTGTAGTTGAAAAAACTAGACTGGTACATATTACGGAAGTTTATGGGTACGTTCTTTCTTGCCCTGTCTCTGATTGTCTGTGTGGCAGTCGTTTTTGATATTTCCGAGAAAATAGACAACTTTATCGACCGCGGAGCTTCTGTTTCTGACATAATTTTTAAGTACTATCTCAACTTCATACCAAATTTTGCAAATTTATTCTGTGCACTCTTTGTGTTCATTTCTGTGATATTCTTTACCTCCAAGATGGCTGGAAAGTCGGAGTTTATTGCCATGTTTGCAAGTGGGATAAGCAAGACACGTCTGCTTCGTCCGTATTTTGTGGGTGGTATCATAATCACAATGTTCTCGTTTGTGTTGGGCAATTATGTTATTCCCGACTGCAACAAGGAGAGGCAGGATTTTGAGGATAAATATGTCTTGAAGGGCGGACAGAAAATCAGTTCTTTCAACATTCATAGGCAACTCGAACCTGGAGTTTACTTTTATATCGAGAGTTTCAACAGGGAGCATGGCGTAGGATTGAGGCTCTCTCTCGAGAAGTTTGATGGTGTGACACTTGTTTCGAAGATGACTGCCGATATGATGCAATGGGACGACAATAAACAGACATGGCGGGTAAAGGACTATTGTATCAGGACTTTTGCTGATGGAAAGGAGAGTATTGAGGTTGGAGCACAGAAAGACACTGCAATACGAATAATGCCAGATGATTTCTTTAAGAAAACGACTGCGGTGGAAGCTCTTAATGCAAAGGAACTTCGCGAGTACATAGCGGAACAGAAGCTATCGGGTACATCGGCAGTGATTTCGAGTGAAATAGAGTTGTACAGTCGTATGGCAGTGCCGTTTTCTACATTTGTACTAACGATAATAGGTTTCTCGCTTTCAGTCAAGAAGCACCGTGGCGGACTTGGAATTAATATAATGATGGGAATGCTTTTAAGTTTCTCGTATATTCTTTTCCAACGCTTTTCTACGACATTCGCATTGGGAGGAATGTTAAGCCCCATGCTTGCAGTATGGGTTCCAAACATCATTTTCGCAATAATAGCGGTGATTGTTTTCTTTACTGCGGCAAGACAATGAGGCGATTGTCGGTCATATTAGTTGTAATCTCTTTGTGCGGTTTCGTGTACGGACAAAGAACTCATGGCCTTGAACTAAAACTATATGGCGGACGCATAATTCCGCACCGTTTGGGAATGGATGCGCTTGCTCAGCCCTCTGTGGCTGGTGAGATAAACTATTATTTCTCTACTCGTTCCGATGATTTCTATGATGTTAAGTACAATTTTCCACGGCATGGTTTCGGCATTAACTACAACTATATAGGCAATCATGCAGTACTTGGTTCTGCTTTAGCGGCTTATTCTTTCATGGACTTTTCGCTTTTTGATAGGAGCTGGTTCGGAATAGGTTTACGTGTGAATGCCGGGCTTGCATATCTTACTCGCAGGTACGATGAGGTGGCTAATCCTGAAAATATTGCTGTAAGTACGCCTATTTGCTTTTACTTCAACCTAAGTGTGAATGCGGTCTTTCATTTGCCTTCTGGGTTTGACATAAGGTTGTCTCCCGGATTTTTGCATTATTCAAATGGCGCGATGCAGAAACCGAATTTAGGTCTTAATGATGTGTTTGTTTCGCTTGCCTTGTCGAAAGATATTGCCCAGCGCGATTTTACCAAGGTGCGCCGCGACTATACCGAAGGTCTTTCCCCTCACGAGGCATGGGTGTTTGGTACTTGTGTAAGTTCTGATGAGTATTCGGTTGGTTACAATGGCAGGGGAGGGGGATTTATATGCAGTACAGTTGCTGTGGGTTATTGTTACCAGTATGGTAGAATCGGCAAGGTGGGGGCTTCGTTCGATATGATATACAACGAAAACCTGAAGTATTATTTCGATGAGCGGAAGAATGTACTCGTGCAGCAATACGAAAATTTCGGCGATGTGGTTATGTATGGGATGAGTGTCGGGCACCAGTTGGTTTACAGACGCTTCGAGTTGGTTTCGTATGTGGGCTTTTATGTTTACAACAAGGTAAAGAAAAATGACTGGCTGTACACTCGTATAGGAGGTAGGTATTATGTGACCAACTTTATGTTTGTGAATCTTACCTTGAAGGCGATAGGTTTCAAGGCTCAGTATATTGAATGCGGACTTGGCTTCTCGTGCCGCAAATGGAAAAAGGCTTGATTAAAACTATTTGTGTCTGCCAAAAGTTTTCTTTATGCCAGTAATTTGCTATGTATAAAACAAATATAATAGCCACAAAATGTAAGGGCTTATTTTTTGAAAATATATCATAACCTCGGAGAGCTTACATAAATGTAGATATAATAGTATTGGTGTCCGCCAAAAAAGCACAATAATGCCGTAAATTGATTATTATCAGTTATTTATACAAATATTTATAAAACAGGGCTTGTCATTTACTTGCTACGCTGCGTGAGCTAAGGGTTCCGGGATGACAGTCTGGAGATTTAGCGGACACTAATAATATAATAGATTGATTATGAAGCATTGGCGCATGTTTTTGCCTAAAAAATGCAAAAACTGTGACAATGCAAATTTTAGCGGACAACAATAGATTAAAACATCGAAATCTTGTCGAATAATTCCAGCAGTTGTGCGTATAATTTCGAGTTGGCAAGGAAATCCTGTTGTTCGCTGAGACTGAAATTTTGGATTATACGTTCGGCAAGGTAGCATACGCCGCCAACGATAAGCGCCCCTTTGATGCCACCGAACACGAAGCCTGCCAGTTTGTTCAGCCAGTTTAGGCTTATGGCATCGGCGAACTTGTTCAGCATTTTCGACATCACTATTACAAGCAGGATTACGCCGAGAAAAATTACAGTAAAACTGATAACTTCAAGGTATTTCGGATCGAACCATCCTTTTTCTAGTATCCAGTTCGACAGCCATCCCGAAAAGTTTACAGCAATGAAAAGTCCTGCGAGTACTGCGACTATTCCTGCGGCTTCCTTTATCAGTCCGCATATCAGACCTTTTATTGCGAAGAATATGATTACTATTATGATTAGTATGTCAGCGGCGCACATATCGAATATATTTTTTGCTAAAATACAGTGAAATGAGGAAACAGTATAGCTGTTAATTGGTTATTTCTCAACAAATGGCTTTTGATAAAGGGGAAATAATGTTAATTGTTGTACTTATGAATTGTGAAAATACCCGTATATTATCCCTGCCTTCGCCACACCTAATGCTTCCGTCAGCTTTTCCATGCTAGCTTCCTTTATTCTGCTGATGGTCTTGAACTCCTTGAGTAATATGGTTTTTGTCTTTGGACCGATGCCTTTTATGTCGTCCAGTTCGCTCTTGAGGAAATTGTCGGAGCGTTTCTTGCGGTGGAAGGTTATGCCGAATCGGTGCGCTTCGTCGCGGGCTTGCTGGATGATTTTCAGCGATTCGGAATTCTTGTCAAGGTAGAGCGGAATGTCGTCGCCGGGGAAGAAAATTTCCTCGAGTCGCTTTGCAATGCCAATTATTGTCACTTTGCCAATCAGCCCTAATTTTTCTAGGCTTCGCACTGCAAACGAAAGTTGCACTTTTCCACCATCGACGACAATCAGCTGGGGCAATGGTTCGCCTTCATCTAGCAGACGGCGGTAACGACGGAAGATTATTTCTTCCATCGAAGCAAAGTCGTTGGCACCAACCACAGTCTTTATGTTGAAATGGCGGTAATCCTTTTTCGATGGTTTGGCGTTCTTGAACACCACGCACGATGCTACTGGATTGGTTCCCTGTATGTTGGAGTTGTCGAAGCACTCAATGTGGACAGGCAACTCGTCCATCTTCAAGTCCGATTTCAGTGTTTCGAGTTTGCGTTGGGTGTTCTTTTCTGGATCTTTGCTTTCCACCTGCTTGTGCTTTTCGAGCATGTAGAACTTTGCATTGCGATTGGCGAGTTCCAGAATTTTACCCTTGTCGCCTTTCTGCGGGTACTCGAATTTTACATTTTCGATTGGAAAATCAATCTTGAACGGCAGGATGATTGTTTTGACGTTGCTTTTCAGTTCCTCGCGTATGTCAACAATGGCGTAGGCAAGTATGTCCTCGTCGGTTTCCTCTATGCGCTTGCGGATTTCCAGCGAGTGCGATGCTATTATTGTGCCGTTCTGTATTCTCAGGTAGCTTATGTAGCAGGAGTTTATGTCCTTTGCAAATCCGTATGCTTCGATGTTGGAAATGTTGGTGTCAACAACAGTTGATTTGCTACGGTAATTCTCCAGTATGTCGAGCTTTTGCTTGAACTTTGATGCCTCTTCAAATTCGAGTTTTGCCGCATGGGCTTGCATTTTTTCCTTTAGGAAACCTTGTACGAGTTGCAGGTCGCCACGCAGAATCTTGCGGATGTCGGCAAACATGGCGGAGTATGCATCCTTGTCAATTTTCCCTATGCACGGACCAAGGCAGTTGCCAATGTGGTAGTCGAGGCAGATGTCGTACTTGCCGTCCTTGATTCCCTGTACGGTAATGTTATGCTTGCAGGAACGGATAGGGTATAGCTGTTGGATAAGCGCAAGCAATGTTTTTATTGTATATACCGATGAGAACGGACCGAAGTATTCGCCGTTGTCGGTCTTGTGTCGTGTGTATAGTATTCTGGGAAAATCCTCGTTGGTTATACATACCCAAGGGTAGGTCTTGTCGTCCTTGAGCATGATGTTGTATTTTGGCTGAAGCCGTTTGATGAGCACATTTTCAAGCAACAGTGCTTCGCTTTCGCTGTCAACCACGGTGTATTCTATGTCGCATATCTGGCTTACGAGGATTTGAGTCTTACGGCTCAACTTGTTGGACGACAAGAAGTAAGAGCTAACGCGGTTTTTCAGATTTTTTGCTTTGCCGACATAGATTATGATGCCGTCCTTGTCGAAATACCTATATACGCCGGGGGCTTTCGGCAAAGCCTTGACTATGTTGGCAACATGTTCCGAAGCATTCATTTTACAGGTGGATGCGGGTCGTTGTATAGTATATTTGGCCAGTTGGCGTATTGTCTTGCCGATTTCCAGTTGTCGAGGTATATTCCAGTCCAGTCGGCTTCGGATGGGATAGTTTCGTTACCATCTCCATTGGTGTCGCCCTTGTGCTCATCGTCTTTGAGTGAGGTAAAGAAAACGCCTGGACCATCGTGGTTCACAAGGCATCCTTCGCCCGACATTACAGTCATTGATGAATGTTCGGTAAATTTGATTACTACATTGTTTCCCAATGTAAGTTTTGTATTGATTCCGATTTCAAGGTCGGAGGCGGTTACTACGAAGGCAACTTCATCCTCAAGCCAGCTGATGTCGCTGGTTACGTTGCTGCCCGAAACAAATATGCCGTTGCATATGTTGGCTGTTGATTCGTTGGAGAATGTGTTGGTGTTGTCAATGCTCATTTCTGCGTTGATGGTAACGGGGACCTTGTTGCCATAGAACTTGCAATTGGTTATAGTTGTATTTTTGCTGGCGTTTGATGCATTTAGCGCACCAACGTAGATATTGTTAAGCAAGCCTCCAGAGTTGTGTGCGAAAACGCAGTTTGAAAATGAAGCTGTAGCTTCTGATGAAACATCAACAGTTGCAGGGTTTGAGTTGTCGCGGCCACCGTATAGGAACTGGCAGTATGTGAATGTTGAGTTTTGCGAGCCGTTCAGGTTTATGCATCCCCAGTCACCGGCAGCAGGAATAGTGTTGTCGCCGTCCTTGTTGGTGTCGTCGCCGTGGTTATCGTCCTTTACCGATGTGAATACGATTGGATTGGCTTTGGTGCCGTTGGCAATGATGTCGCCCTCGCCTTTGATTATTATATTGCCTCCCGACATAATCTTTATTGTTACGCCGGCTTCAATTGTGAGGTCTTCATAAATGTACAGGTTGTCCTTGTCGATAATGTATGTTTTGCCACTTTCCCATGTGGTTGGTGATTTTATATCGGTACTGACTGTGATATTGGAATTATGAGTGTCGCCAATCGGATTGCATGAGGTTATACCTATTAATAATATAATGAAGGACAAAATTGAAATTTCTTGCAGTTTCATTTCTTTAAAATTTGATAGTTTCGCAAAGATAATATTATTTGATAAAAGCAATGGATTATAGTTTTACAAAAATTGTGCCTGTTGTTGATAAATATTTTTCTGCCATGCCAAATATTGTTTTGTAATCAGACCTTAATAAGAAAATTAACCTGTGTTGATAAATTTTTAGTTGCTCACAAAATTATTTTAAAAAAAAATAAAAAAGTTATATTGTCGGTAAGAAAAAATGTTCTACCTTTGCAGTCCAAATTTTGTAAAAGTATAATTAGAGTAAAATTATTAAAAATTAATAGGTTATTTATGCCAACGATACAGCAATTAGTAAGAAAAGGCAGATATGTTGCAGCCGACAAGAGTAAATCGCCTGCACTCGATTCTTGCCCACAGAGAAGAGGTGTTTGCACGAGAGTGTACACAACAACACCTAAAAAGCCTAATTCAGCAATGCGTAAGGTTGCTAGGGTTAGATTAACTAACGGTAAGGAAGTCAACGCTTACATTCCAGGCGAAGGCCACAACTTGCAGGAACACTCGATCGTAATGGTTCGTGGTGGCAGGGTAAAGGATTTGCCAGGTGTAAGATATCACATCGTAAGAGGCGGTTTGGATGCTGCCGGCGTTGATGGACGTACACAGAGACGTTCCAAGTACGGAACCAAGAGACCGAAAGCAAAAGCTGCTGCAAAGAAATAATTAGTATAAAGATAAATAGAGATGAGAAAATCTAAGCCAAGAAAAAGAACGATTCTTCCGGATCCCAAGTATAATGATGTTCGCGTAACTCGTTTTGTAAACGATATGATGTGGGACGGAAAGAAATCCACTTCATTTAAGATTTTTTATGAATGCATGGACCTTATCGGAAAGAAGATGAAGGACAGCGAAGAGACTCCATTGGAAATATGGAAGAAGGCTCTCGATAACATCACTCCATCCGTTGAGGTTAAGAGCCGCAGAATCGGTGGTGCTACTTTCCAGGTTCCTACCGAAATCCGCGCCGACAGAAAGATTTCTATCAGCCACAAGTGGATGTTGTCATTCGCACGCAAGCGCGCTGGCAAGTCAATGGCCGACAAACTTTCTGCTGAAATTCTCGCTGCATATAACTGCGAAGGTTCTGCTTTCAAGAAGAAAGAAGATACCCACAGAATGGCAGAAGCTAACAAGGCATTCTCACACTTCAAATTTTAATTTTACAGACGTACAGAATGAACGCTTCGCTTGTAAATACTAGAAACATCGGCATAATGGCTCACATAGACGCAGGTAAGACTACGACTACTGAGCGTATTTTGTATTATACCGGTGTCAACTACAAGCTTGGCGAAGTCCATGAAGGCACAGCCACAATGGACTGGATGGCACAGGAGCAGGAGCGTGGTATAACCATCACATCTGCAGCAACAACGGCTTTTTGGAAAGTCAGTGATAGTGATTACAAAATCAATATCATTGATACTCCGGGGCATGTTGATTTCACTGTAGAGGTTGAAAGGTCGCTGCGCGTGCTCGATGGTGCTGTCGCAGTTTTCTGTGCGGTGGGAGGTGTTGAGCCACAGAGCGAAACTGTCTGGCATCAGGCAAACAAGTACAATGTTCCGCGTCTTGCTTTCGTCAACAAGATGGACAGGACAGGAGCAGACTTCATTGGCGTTCTCCAGCAGATCGAAAAGAAACTCGGTGCAAACCCAGTTGCAATGCAGTTGCCGATAGGCGATGGCGATTCTTTCTCTGGAATCGTTGACCTTCTCGTAAACAAGGCATACGAATGGGATGAAGAATCGTTGGGCGTAAAGTTCAACGAAATCGCAGTTCCCGAATCAATGAAGTCGGAAGTGGAAGAGTACCGCGAAAGACTACTCGAAACGATTGTTGAGTTCGACGACGAACTCATGGAAAAATTCCTAGACGACAGGAACAGCGTATCGGTTGCCGACGTAAAGAAGGTATTGCGCAAGGCTGTTATCGAGGAAAAATGCGTTCCAGTATTTTGCGGTTCCGCATTCAAGAACAAAGGTATTCAATTATTGCTTGATGCAATATGCGAATATCTTCCTTCTCCACTCGATGTCAAAGCTATCAGCGGACATCATCCTAAGACCGAGGAAATCATCAGCCGCCATGCTGATGCCGAAGGTCCTCTCGCAGCAATGTGCTTCAAGATTATGGCAAACTCCTTTGTCGGAAAACTTTCATACCTTAGAATATATAGTGGTACTATAAAGACCGGCGACATGGTTTACAATGTTCGTACTGGTCGCAAGGAAAGAGTCACAAGAATATTCCAGATGCATTCCAACAAGCAGAACCAGATAGAGTCGGTTGAGGCTGGCGACATCTGCGCAGTGGTTGGACTGAAGGATGTTTTCACTGGCGACACCTTGTGTGATGAAAGGAAGCCGATAGTCTTGGAGAGGATGAAATTCCCCGAACCTGTGATTTCGATAGCCATCGAAGCGCAGTCGCAGGCTGACATAGAGAAGCTGAACATAGCACTTGAAAAGTTGTCGGAAGAAGATCCGACTTTTGCCGTTAGAATAGACGAGATGTCGGGACAGATGCTCATCAGCGGTATGGGCGAGCTTCATCTTGAAATTATCATCGACCGTCTCGTTCGCGAGTTCGGTCTGAAGATAATTCAGGGCAAGCAGCAGGTAAACTACAAGGAAGAGTTTATCGGCAGCGTACAGCACAACTATGTGTTCAAGAAGCAGACAGGTGGAAAAGGAAAATTTGCCGACATCACCGTCAACATCGGTGCGGCAGATTCGGACGAGAGCGGATTCGAGTTCGTCAACAAGCTCAAGGGCGACAAGTTGCCTGCAGAGTATGTCAAGGGCGTAGAAGCCGGATTCAAGGAGGCGATGTCGAATGGTCCGCTACTCGGTTATCCTGTCCACAACATGAAGGTTGAACTTATCGATGCTTCGTTCCACCCGGTTGACAGTGACGAATTGTCGTTCAAGATTGCTGCCGGAATATGTTTCAAGGAAGCTTCGAAGATGCTCAAGACCGTATTGCTCGAACCTATAATGAAGATAGAGATCCTTACTCCAGACGAGTATCTTGGCGACATCAGTGCAGACCTTAACAGAAGAAGAGCTGTAATCGAAGGTATGGATACCAAGGGTATGCACAGGGTGTTGAAGGCCAAGGTTCCGCTGGCAGAACAATTCGGATACATCACGGCACTGCGTACATTGAGTTCCGGCAGAGCAATATTCAGCATGGAATTCTCTGCATACGAGAAAGTGCCTGCAGATATACAACAGAAATTAATAGACAATAGAAAATTTATTTTTTAATTATAGTAATTAAGTATGAATCAGAAAATTAGAATTAAGCTGAAATCTTACGACCACAACTTGGTTGACAAGTCGGCAGAAAAGATTCTGAAAACGGTAAAAACAACCGGAGCAGTTGTTAGAGGTCCTATTCCTCTGCCAACTCACAAGCGTATTTTTACTGTCAACCGTTCGACATTCGTAAACAAGAAGTCGAGAGAACAGTTCGAACTCAGTTCGTACAAGCGTTTGCTCGATATCTATAGCACGACATCGAAGACGATTGACGCGTTGATGAAATTGGAATTGCCTAGTGGCGTAGATGTGGAAATTAAAGCAAGTTAGTAATTTTAAAAAAGTATTGAAATGCAAGGAATTATTGGTAAAAAAGTAGGTATGACTTCCATCTTCAGTGTTGAGGGAAAGAACATTCCATGCACTGTTATCGAGGCAGGACCTTGCGTAGTAACCCAGTTGAAGACTATTGAAAAGGACGGTTACGAGGCAGTTCAGTTGGCATTCGATGAAAAAAAGGAAAAACGTACGACCAAAGCAATGAAGGGTCATTTCGCAAAGGCTGGAACAACTCCCAAGAAATATTTGGCAGAGTTCAAGGACTTTGGAAAAGAAGTGGCATTAGGTGAAGTAGTAGATGTAAACATCTTCATCGAAGGTGAATATTGTGACGTTAGTGGAACTTCCAAAGGTAAGGGATTCCAGGGTGTAGTAAAGAGACACGGTTTCGGCGGGGTAAACGACAAGACACACGGTCAGCACAACCGCTTGAGAGCTCCTGGTTCTTTGGGCGCATGTTCTACTCCTTCCAGAGTATTCAAGGGAATGCGTATGGGTGGCCGTATGGGTGGCGACACCGTAAAGGTTACAAGTTTGAGAGTGTTGAAGGTTATTCCGGAAAGCAATCTTCTGATTGTTAAAGGTTCTGTTCCGGGTGCCAAAGGTTCATATTTAATAATTGAAAGATAATGGAAGTAGCAGTATATAACAAATCTGGAGAAAACACCGGACGTAAAGTAGAATTGAAGGATTCCATTTTTGCAATCGAACCCAACGACCATGTCATCTACCTCGACTGCAAGCAGTACATGGCAAACAATCGTCAGGGAACACACTCATCGTTGCACAGAGGAATAGTTTCCGGTAGTACAAAGAAGTTGAAAAAGCAGAAGGGTACAGGTACCGCTCGTTTCGGTAGCATCAAGAACCCGTTGTTTAGAGGTGGTGGTCGTGTATTCGGTCCGGAACCAAGAGTTTACAACTTCAAGCTTAACAAGAAAGTTAAGAGATTGGCAAGAAAATCGGCATTGACTTACAAGATGCAGGACAACAATATCTATGTGCTTGATAATCTGATGTTTGACGAAATTAAAACCAAGAATATTGTCAACTTGAAAAATAATTTCAAATTTGATAATAAAAAAGTTTTAATTGTTATGTCGGAATCAAATAAAAATGTATATTTGTCCGCACGAAATTTGCAAGATGTTAATGTCGTAACTGCTAGTGAATTAACAACATACGACATTATGTGGGCTTCGGTTCTCATGGTAGAAGAGAAGTCAATTTGCGTTTTTGAGAATAGTTTATCGTAACGGGATAAGAAAATGGAAGTATTATTTAGACCGATATTGACCGAAAAGATGACGAAGTTGGGTGAAAAGCTCAACCGTTATGGTTTTATCGTAGATAAGAGAGCAGACAAACTGCAGATTAAGGAAGCTGTTGAGAAAATGTATGATGTGAAGGTTGATTCCGTAAACACCATGCGTTATTCTGGCAAGCTGAAAGTTCGCTACACAAAGAGTGGCGTACAGCGCGGAAGATCGAACTCCTACAAGAAGGCAGTTATCACGCTCGTAGAAGGAAATGTTATTGATTTTTATAGCAATATTTAGTAATAAGTAAAGTAAGAGATGGCTTTAAGAAAATTAAATCCGACAACACCGGGTCAAAGATTCAAGGTTATCAGCGCGTTTGACGAAATCACACGCACAAAGCCGGAAAAATCTTTGTTGGTACCATTAAGAAAATCCGGGGGAAGAAACAATCAGGGTAAGATGACCATGCGCTACATTGGTGGTGGTCACAAGAGACAGTACCGTTTGATTGATTTCAAGAGAGAGAGAGACGGCATGAAGGCAACGGTAAAGGCAATCGAATACGATCCAAACCGTTCAGCCCGTATAGCCTTAGTTGCGTATGAAGATGGCGAGAAGAGATACATCATCGCTCCAAACGGACTCCAGGTTGGACAGGTTCTCGAATCGGGCAAGAATGTTGCTCCAGAATTGGGCAACACTTTGTTCATGGAAGATATTCCACTGGGAACAATCGTTCACAACATTGAGTTGAGACCGGGACAGGGCGCAGTTATCGCCAGAAGCGCAGGCTCGTATGCCCAGTTAGTGTCAAGAGAAGGCAAGTACGCTATCGTAAGAATGCCTTCGGGTGAAGTAAGAAAGATCCTCGTTACCTGCAAGGCAACCATAGGAAGCGTTTCAAACGCTGACCACGCTCTCGAGAGCGACGGTAAGGCAGGTCGTTCACGCTGGTTCGGTCGTCGTCCGCACAACCGCGGTGTCGTAATGAACCCAGTTGATCACCCAATGGGTGGTGGTGAAGGTAGAGCTTCCGGAGGTCACCCACGTTCGAGAAAGGGATTGCTTGCTAAGGGTTATAAGACTCGCAGCACAAAGAAGGAATCCAATAAGTATATTGTTGAAAGAAGGAAAAAGTAATCAGGTATGAGTAGATCACTTAAAAAAGGACCGTTCATTGACTTCAACCTTGAGAAGAAAGTCACAGCAATGGAAGCTAGCGGTAAGAAGACAGCCATCAAGACATGGGCTAGAGCATCTGTTATTCCACCTGAGTTTGTAGGTCATACATTCGCTGTTCACAACGGAAACAAGTTCATCCCCGTTTATGTAACAGAAAACATGGTAGGTCACAAGCTGGGCGAATTCGCTCCAACAAGAACATTCCGTGGTCACGGTGGTAAGAAAAACAAATAAAAGTAAAAGGTTATGGGCGCACGTAAAAGATTAAAAGCTAATAGCATAAAAGAAGCAAGAAAGCAAAAGAGCTTCGCCATCCTTCGTAATTGTCCGACTTCACCTATCAAGATGAGGCTTGTGGCAGACCAGATCAGAGGAGTTGAAGTTGAAAAAGCTTTGAATATTTTGAAGTACTCCTCTAAGGTTGCATCACGCGACATCGAAAAGCTTTTGATGTCTGCAATCGCAAACTGGCAGGCTAAGAACGAAAACGCTAAGATGGAAGACGCTGGTCTCGTTGTAAAGGAGATCTATGTAGACTCCGGCAGAGTGTTGAAGAGAATCAAGCCCGCTCCACAAGGAAGAGGATATCGTATTAGAAAACGTTCTAATCACGTTACTTTAGTGGTAGGTAGCAAAGAAAAAGAATTAGTAAACGAAGAAAACGCATAATTTCATGGGACAAAAATGTAATCCAATAAGCAATAGATTAGGCATAATCAAAGGTTGGGATTCTAACTGGTACGGTGGAAAGAAGTATGCTGACAAACTTGCTGAAGACGCAGTAATTCGTAAATATTTGAATACGCGTTTAGATAAGGCATCCGTCTCGAAGATTACAATCGAAAGATCTTTGAAGATGATAACCATTACCATAAGCACTGCTCGTCCAGGCTTCGTAATTGGTAAGGATGGCGATGAAGTTAACAAGCTTCGCGAAGAATTGAAGAAGATAACAAACAAGGACGTACAGATCAACATTTACGAAATCAAGCGTCCCGAACTTGAAGCAGAATTGGTTGCCAATACTCTCGCTCGTCAACTCGAAGGCAAGATGGCTTACAGAAGAGCTGTAAAGATGGCTATCGCATCGACAATGAGAATGGGTGCTGAAGGCATAAAGATTCAGATTTCGGGTCGTTTGAACGGAGCTGAAATGGCTCGTTCGGAAATGTACAAGGAAGGAAGAACACCTCTCCACACCTTGAGAGCTGACATCGACTACGCATTGGCAGAAGCTATTACCAAGACCGGTCTTCTCGGTATTAAGGTATGGATCTGCAGAGGCGAAGTTTATGGAAAGAGAGACCTCTCTCCGAATTTCGGAAAGAAGGTTCAGGCTCCAAGAGGCGGAAGCATGAATCCAAGTGGTAATAAAAGACAGAGAAAAACAACAAAGTAAAATCAGAAAGCTATGTTACAACCGAAAAGAACAAAGTTTAGAAAAGAGCAAAAGGGCAAAATGAAAGGTAATGCCCAGCGCGGCAACCAGATAGCTTTCGGTTCCTTTGGAATCAAAGCTATGGAGATGTGCCTCCTTACTGGTCGTCAGATTGAGGCTGCCCGTGTAGCTGTTACAAGAAAGATGCAAAGACAAGGACAGATTTGGATCCGAATTTTCCCGGATAAGCCAATTACCAGCAAACCAGCCGAAGTTCGTATGGGTAAAGGTAAGGGTGCTCCCGAAGGATTCGTAGCCAGAGTTACTCCTGGAAGAATTTTATTTGAAGCAGAAGGTATTCCTTTTGACCTCGCAAAAGAAGCCTTGAGATTAGCCGCTCAAAAACTTCCAATCAAAACAAAATTTGTCGTTCGTCGCGATTATGATTATAACGAATAATACTACAGACAATGGAAAATAAAGAAATAGTAGGATTGACAACAAAGGAAATCGTTGAGAAGATTGCAACGGAAAAGTTTAATCTTAACAAGATGAGACTTAACCACGCTGTTTCTCCATTGGAAAACCCTCAGCGATTGAAGGAAGTGAGAAGAACCATCGCAAGGCTTAACACAGAGCTTCGCAAAAGAGAATTAACATCTAATAAATAAGGGCAGCCATGGAAGAAAGAAACTTAAGAAAAGAACGTATAGGTGTAGTCGTTAGCAATAAGATGGAGAAATCTATCGTAGTTGCTGTAAAGCGCAAAGAAAAACACCCGAAATACGGTAAGTTTGTGAATAAGACCAAGAAGTTTGTTGCTCATGATGAAGAAAACAAATGCGACATAGGAGATACCGTTCTCATTATGGAAACTCGTCCGTTGAGCAAGAACAAAAGGTGGAGATTAGTAAATATAATTGAAAAAGTTAAATAGTCATGATACAACAGGAAACCAGATTAAATGTTGCAGACAACAGCGGCGCAAAGGAAGTGTTGTGCATTCGTGTACTTGGCGGTACCGGTAAGAAGTACGCAACCATCGGCGATAAGATCGTCGTTACTGTAAAGAGCGCATTGCCAGGTGGCGACCTCAAGAAGGGAGCCGTTTCAAAGGCTGTTGTAGTTAGAGTGAAAAAGGAAATCAGACGTCCGGACGGATCTTACATCAGATTCGACGACAATGCTTGCGTATTGCTGACAGCAGCAGGCGAACTTAAGGGAACCCGTATTTTCGGCCCGGTAGCTCGTGAGTTGCGTGAAAAGCAGTATATGAAAATTGTATCATTGGCACCAGAAGTTTTATAAATCGAAATTATCATGACTCAGAAATTGCACATAAAGAAAGGGGATACCGTCTATGTAAATGCAGGCGAATCCAAGGGTCAGCAGGGTCGCGTTCTCGAAATCTTGAAGAAGAAGAACCGCGCCATCGTTGAAGGTGTTAACTTGATATCAAAGCATCAGAAGCCGAACGCTGCTCACCCACAAGGTGGTATTATTAAACAGGAAGCAGGAATTCACATTTCGAACCTCATGCTTGTAGATCCTAAGACAGGAAAGCCTACAAGAATCGGCCGCAAGAAAAACGAAGAAGGCAAGTTGGTTCGTTATGCTAAAAAGTCTGGAGAGGAGATTAAGTAATGGAAAAATTCGTTCCGACATTAAAGAAGAAATATCAGGAAGAAATAGTTTCTGCCCTGATGCAGGAATTCGGTTACAAGACCGTAATGCAGGTTCCAAGATTGGAAAAGATTGTTATTAACGAAGGTTTGGGCCAGGCAATCTCCGACAAGAAGTTGATCGACATCGCTATCGACGAGTTGACAAACATCACTGGACAGAAGGCTGTTCCTACTACTTCTAAGAAGGATATATCAAACTTCAAACTGCGTAAGAAAATGCAGATTGGTGTTAGAGTAACCTTGAGAAGAGACAGAATGTATGAATTCCTCGAGAGACTCGTAGCAATAGCATTGCCACGTATCAGAGATTTCCGTGGTGTTAACTATAAGTTCGACGGAAAAGGTAACTATACATTAGGTGTAAACGAACAGATCATTTTCCCGGAGATCGACATCGACAAGATCAACAGGATTATGGGTATGGATATTACCTTTGTAACATCGGCTAAGACCGACGAAGAAGGTTATGCACTTCTGAAACAATTTGGAGTTCCATTTAAGAATCTTAAAAAGAATTAATTAGTATGGCAAAAGAATCAATGAAAGCTCGCGAGGTCAAGAGACTCGCATTAGTAGAAAAATACGCTGCTAAGAGAGCACAGTATAAGGCAGAAGGTAACTTCGAGGCTTTGCATAAGCTTCCGAAGAACTCGAACAAGATCAGACTGCACAACCGTTGCAGCCAGTCGGGTCGTCCAAAAGGATACCTGCGTCAGTTCGGAATCAGCCGTATCGCTTTCCGCGAAATGGCATCTGCCGGATTAATTCCAGGTGTAAAGAAGGCTAGTTGGTAAACAAATTTTTTAATTAAATATTTTTGAATAATGACTGATCCAATTGCAGATTATTTGACCAGAATTAGAAATGCCGTAATGGCAGGACATAAGATTGTCGAAGTTCCTGGTTCTAACCTTAAGAGGGAAATCACTAAGGTGCTTTTCGAAAAAGGTTACATTTTGAATTACAAATTCGAGGATATCGGTTATCAGGGAAATATTAAGATCGCTCTTAAGTATCATCCCGTAACGAAGGTATCTGCGATAAAGAAGTTAGAGAGAATTAGTAGGCCGGGTTTGAGAAAGTATGTTGATACCACCTCGATACCTAGAGTATTGAACGGTTTGGGAATCGCTATCCTTTCGACAAACAAGGGCGTCATGACCGACAAGGAAGCTCGTCAGGAGAATGTTGGTGGTGAAGTATTGTGTTACGTTTATTAAAAAATTAAGAAGATGTCTCGAATAGGAAAATTGCCGATTTCGGTACCCGCAGGCGTTACGGTGAAAATAAGTGACGACAATGTAGTTACTGTTAAGGGTCCCTTGGGTGAATTGTCACAGAAGGTTGATCCGAACATCGAAGTTAAGTTCGAAGATGGTCATATCACTTTCGCAAGACCGAACGATGAAAAGGAAAACAGAGCTAAGCACGGTTTGTACAGAGCTTTGGTAAACAATATGGTTAAGGGAGTTTCTGAAGGTTTCAAGACCGAACAGGAATTTGTAGGTGTTGGCTTCAAGGCTGAATCACAGGGACAGATTATTGAAATGTCTCTCGGTTATTCACATGCAATCCTCTTTGAGGTTCCGAAGGAAATCAAGGTTGAATGCAAGACCGAAAAGCGTGGTAACTCTACTCTCACCATGACAAGCATCGACAAACAGTTGTTGGGACAGGTTGCAGCTAAGATTCGTTCACTGCGTCCACCTGAGCCATACAAGGGTAAAGGTATCAAGTTTGTTGACGAAGAGTTGCGTAGAAAGGCTGGTAAGTCAGCTAAGGTTTAATCTTAAAATTTTAAAGATATGGCTTTTTCGAAAATAGAAAGAAGACTCAAGATAAAACGCAGAATCCGTAGAAACATATTCGGAACTGCTGAAAAACCAAGAATGTCCGTATTCCGTAGCAATCGTCAGATAAGCGTGCAGATTATAGACGACCTCGCTGCTAGTACCCTTGTTTCTGCAACATCGAAGTGCAAGGAAATCGAAGGCGCACAGGCAACAAAGTCGCAGAAGGCAGCAATGGTAGGCAAGAAGATTGCTCAGCTCGCTTTGGAAAAAGGAATCAAGGAAGTGGTTTTTGATAGAAATGGTTACTTGTATCACGGCAAGGTAAAGGCTTTGGCAGACGGTGCAAGAGAAGGTGGACTTAAACTATAATAAAGATATGTTGAATAACGCTAAGAAAGTAAAGACCAGTGATCTGGAATTAAAAGATAGATTGGTTAGCATCCAGAGGGTTACCAAGGTTACCAAGGGTGGACGTACATTCAGCTTCTCGGCAATCGTAGTTGTCGGAAACGAAGACGGAATCGTAGGTTACGGTTTGGGTAAGGCCAGCGAAGTAACAACAGCTATCCAGAAGGGTGTTGAAGATGCCAAGAAGAATTTGATTAAGGTTCCTGTACACAAGGGAACAGTTCCTCACGAGCAGTCTGCTAAGTTCGGCGGTGCAAGAGTATGGATCAAACCTGCTGCATCGGGAACTGGTGTAAAGGCTGGTGGTGCTATGCGTGCCGTATTCGAAAGTGTTGGAATTACCGACGTATTGGCAAAGTCAAAGGGTTCTTCGAATCCTCACAACTTGGTAAAGGCAACAGTTGCCGCATTGCTCGAAATGCGCGATGCTAACGAAGTTGCATATCAGAGACAGGTGAACTTGGACAAAGTGTTTAACGGATAAAAATTATTTGTCATGAAGATTAGAGTAACGCAAATTAAAAGTATGATTGGCAGCACCCAGCGTCAGAAGAATACTCTTGCCGCTTTGGGAATTAAGAAGATGCACAATCCTGTTGAACATGAAGCAACCCCGCAGATTCTCGGTATGGTTGAAAAAGTTCGTCATTTAGTAAGTGTTGAAGAAGTTAAATAATTTTTAAAGAAGATTTATTATGGATTTAAGTTGCTTAAAACCGGCAGAAGGTTCAATAAAAGATTGTAAGAGAATTGGCCGTGGACAAGGCTCGGGAAAAGGCGGAACCTCTACCAGAGGACATAAGGGCGCTAAGCAGAGATCCGGTTACAAGAACAAGATCGGTTTCGAAGGCGGTCAGATGCCTATCCAGAGAACTTCACCAAAATTCGGATTTAAGAATAGAAACAGAATCGAATATAAAGGTATCAATGTTTCAACAATTCAGGCTCTCGTAGAAAAGAAAAATCTTGAAGTAGTTGACATTGAAGCTCTTATTAATAATGGTCTTGTTTCTAAGCGCGATCTCGTAAAGATCCTCGGAAACGGTGAATTAACTTCCAAAGTAACAGTTAAGGCACATGCTTTCTCGAAGACTGCAGCCGAAAAGATTGAAGCTCTCGGAGGTACAATTGAAAAAATTTAATTTAGTATGAAAAGATTTTTTAGTACGATTAAGAATATATTCAAGATTGAGGATCTCCGCTCAAGGATACTCCTCACTCTTGGGTTCATTCTTATTTATAGACTTGGTGCACATATCGTTCTTCCGGGTGTAAACCCGAACGCTTTGTCGGCCTTGTCGAAGCAGACTGCAGAAGGTGTTCTCAGCCTGCTTGATATGTTTTCTGGTGGTGCTTTCTCAAATGCTTCAATTTTTGCATTGGGTATCATGCCGTACATTTCGGCAAGCATCGTAGTTCAACTTCTCGGTATCGCAGTTCCGTATTTCCAGAGATTGCAGAGGGAAGGTGAAAGCGGTAGAAAGAAAATCAATCAGATAACAAGGTTCTTGACAATTGCAATCCTTCTTATCCAGGCTCCATCGTACATTGCAAACTTGCGCATACAACTGGCTCAGACTCCAGGTGCAGTAATAGATGGCGGTTTGTTCTTCACAATCTCGTCGACTATTATCCTTACAGCAGGAACAATGTTTATCTTGTGGCTCGGTGAAAGGATTACCGACAAGGGTATTGGAAACGGTATTTCGTTGCTCATTATGGTCGGTATCATAGCAAGGCTTCCATACGCACTGGCTGGTGAATTTGTTGCTCGCTTCGAGCAGGCTGGTGGCGGACTCCTTGTTCTGCTTATCGAACTTGTTGTTCTCTTCATTGTATTCGTGCTTGCTATCGCATTGGTACAGGCAGTACGCAAGATTCCGGTACAGTATGCAAAGCGCGTCGTAGGTAACAAGCAGTACGGTGGTGTAAGACAGTATATACCTCTGAAGGTTAATGCTGCAGGCGTTATGCCTATCATCTTCGCACAGGCTCTTATGTTCCTGCCGATTATGTTTGCTGGATTCAGCTCAGAAGGTGGTGGATTCATCGCAGCATTCGCTGACTATACTGGATTCTGGTATAACTTCACATTTGCTGTTTTGATTATAGTCTTCACATATTTCTATACAGCAGTGACTATCAATCCAAGGCAGATGGCAGAAGACATGAAGAAGAACGGCGGTTTTATCCCGGGTGTAAAGCCAGGCAACAAGACAGTTGAATTCTTGGATGACATCATGTCCAAGATAACATTGCCGGGTTCTATATTCTTGGCTATTATCGCAATACTTCCTGCTTTCGCAAGACTGCTTGGCGTAAACAGCCAGTTCGCACAGTTCTACGGAGGTACTTCGTTGCTGATTATGGTCGGTGTAATACTTGACACTCTTCAGCAGATTGAAAGCCACTTGTTGATGCGCCACTACGACGGATTGACAAAGTCGGGAAGAATTAAAGGCAGAGGCTCTGTTTCTGCAATGTAACGATCTTTGATGATTTTTATAAAGTCTGACGACGAGGTTGAGCTGATACGCAGAAGTTCTCTGCTTGTATCGAAAACCCACGCAATGCTCGCGGCTGAAATTGCGCCGGGCGTATCGACCTTGAAATTGGACAAATTGGCAAAGGAATTTATTCTGGACAACGGTGGAGTTCCAGGCTTCCTCAACTATAACGGTTTTCCCAACACCTTGTGTGTTTCGGTAAACGATGTTGTGGTGCATGGAATCCCATCAAATCTGGAATTAAAGGATGGGGATATTGTTTCCGTCGATTGCGGAGTGCTGATGAACGGCTTTTACGGAGATTCCTGCTACACCTTCGAGGTCGGTGAAGCCGAGCCGGCAGTAAGGGCATTGTTGGTGTGTACAAAGGAATGCCTTTATAAAGGAATCGAACAGGCAGTAGCGGGAAATAGGATAGGAGATATTGGAAATGCCGTACAGAAGCATGCAGAGTCACACGGATATTCGGTTGTTGAGGAGCTGGTTGGTCATGGAGTTGGCCGATTTCTGCATGAGGATCCAAACGTGCCCAACGAAGGAAGGGCAGGCAAGGGTCTGAAGCTGAAGGAAAGAATGACCATAGCTATCGAACCGGTTATCAACATGGGAAAACGAGGAATCGTGCAGGAGAGAGACGGGTGGACAATAAGAACCAGAGATGGGAAACCATCTGCTCATTTTGAGCACACTGTGGTTGTAAAAAATGGTAAGGCAGATATTTTATCTGATTTTAGTTTAATTGAAGAAGTTTTAAAGAAAAAGAAGAATTAGTTTTTGTATGGCAAAACAACTTTCTATAGAATTGGACGGAACGATTATCGAGGCGTTGTCCAATGCAATGTTCAGGGTCGAGCTGGAAGGCGGACACATAATTACTGCCCACATTTCTGGCAAGATGAGAATGCATTACATAAGGATACTGCCGGGTGATAAGGTCAGGTTGGAAATGTCGCCTTACGATTTAACTAAAGGTAGAATAACTTTTAGATACAAATAAAAACATTATAGAGATGAAAGTAAGAACGTCTGTAAAAAAGAGAAGTGACGATTGCATTATCGTCAGAAGAAAAGGAAGAGTTTACGTGATTTGTAAAAAGAATCCTAAATTCAACCAACGTCAGGGTTAATATTAATTGTGTTTATAAATAAAATTAAAGAAATAGAATATGGCAAGAATAGCAGGTGTAGATGTTCCGAATAACAAGCGTGGCGTAATTGCGCTTACCTACATCTTTGGAATTGGCCGCAGCAGGTCGGCAACGATTCTTCAGGAAGCCGGTGTTGACGAAGACATCAAGGCAAAAGATTGGAACGATGAACAAATTGCAGCAATCCGTCAGGCAGTTGGAAAATACCGTCTTGAAGGTGAATTGCGTTCAGAAATTCAACTCAATATCAAGCGTTTGCAGGATATAGGTTGCTACAGAGGTATCCGTCATCGTCTTGGTCTGCCACTGAGAGGTCAGAAGACTAAGAACAACGCAAGAACACGTAGAGGTAAAAAGAAAACTATTGCCAACAAAAAGAAATAAGTAAGATATGGCTAAGAAAGCAAGAGTAACAAAGAAGCGTGTAGTAAAAGTTGAGGCTACTGGCCTTGCACACGTTCACACTTCGTTCAACAACATCATTGTTACGTTGACCAATAACGAAGGACAGGTTATATCATGGTCTTCTTCAGGAAAGAATGGTTTCCGCGGAAGTAAGAAGAACACCCCGTATGCTGGCCAGATGGCAGCAGAAGACTGCGGTAAGGTTGCATACGACTTGGGTCTCAGAAAAGTTAAGGCTTACGTTAAGGGACCGGGTGCAGGTAGAGAATCCGCTGTAAGATCGTTGCACAACATGGGCATCGAAGTTACCGAAATCATCGATGTGACTCCATTGCCACACAACGGTTGCAGACCTCCAAAGAGAAGAAGAGTTTAATTATTTTGGTTTTAGTGTTATTTTTAAAAGAAAAGAAAAATGGCAAGATATACAGGACCGCAAACTAAAATTGCAAGGAAATTTGGTGAACCAATATTTGGTCCAGATAAGGTGTTGGAAAGAAGAAACTTCCCTCCAGGACAGCACGGATTGAACAAGAAGAGAAAAAAAGTGTCTGAATACGGTACACAGTTGCGTGAAAAGCAGAAAGCTAAATATACATACGGCGTTCTCGAAAGACAGTTCCGCAACCTCTTCAAGAAGGCTAGCAGCTCAAAGGGCGTAACTGGTGTTGTTCTTCTGCAGTTGCTCGAATCGAGACTCGACAATGTTGTCTACAGACTTGGTATTGCTCCTACAAGAGTATCGGCTCGTCAGCTTGTTTCGCACCGTCACATTATGGTAAACGGCGAAATGTGCAACATCCCTTCATTCTCGGTAAAGCCGGGTGACATCATTTCGGTACGCGAAAGATCAAAGTCCCTCGAAATTATCACCAATAGCTTGAGTGGTTTCAACCACAGCAAGTATCCTTGGATGGAGTGGGACGAAAATTCAATGTCGGGCAAGTTCATGTCAGTTCCCGAAAGAGAAGACATACCCGAAAACATAAGAGAACAGTTAATAGTCGAATTGTATTCAAAATAAAAGGTAAGTAGATGTCAATTTTAGCGTTTCAAAAACCAGATAAGGTAGTTATGCTTGAAGCTACCGATTTCTATGGAAAGTTCGAGTTCAGACCACTTGAACCGGGCTATGGCCAGACAATCGGAAATGCATTGAGGAGAATACTGCTTTCATCGCTTGAAGGTTTTGCAATTTCATCCGTGAAGATAGAGGGTGTGGATCACGAATTTTCCACAATACCCGGAGTTATGGAAGATGTCACTGAGATAATTCTTCAGCTTAAGCAAGTTCGTTTCAAACAGCAGATAGAGGATGTAAATCACGAAAATGTATCTGTCGTAATATCCGGACAGGAAGAATTCAGAGCTGGTGACATAGGAAAGTTCCTTTCGGGCTTCAAGATTTTGAATCCTGACCTGTTGATTTGCAGGATGGAACCTTCTGTAACCCTTAAGATGGACTTGTCTGTCATAAAGGGCAGGGGCTATGTCCAGGCTGATGAAAACAGAACTCTCGACGATACTATCGGCGTTATTCCAATCGGTTCGATTTTCACCCCGATTATTAACGTTAAGTACTACGTTGAGAACATGCGTGTTGAGCAGAGAACCGACTATGACAAGCTGATTATCGAAATCCAGACCGACGGTTCGATTCACCCGAAGGATGCTTTGAAGGAAGCCGCTAAAATTCTTATTCATCATTTTATGCTCTTCTCCGATGAAAAGATTACATTGGATACAGATGAAAAGCACGAAAAGGATGAATTCGATGAGGAAGTTCTCCGCATGAGGCAGTTGCTCAAGTCAAGACTTGTTGACCTTGACCTTTCTGTTCGTGCGCTAAATTGCTTGAAGGCTGCCGAAATCGAAACCTTGGGCGACTTGGTTCAGTACAATAAGTCCGACTTGCTGAAGTTCAGAAACTTCGGCAAGAAGTCGCTTACCGAACTCGAGGCTCTTCTCGATATGAAGAATTTGAGCTTCGGAATGGATACATCAAAATTTAAGTTGGATAAGGAATAATACTTTTAGAAAATGAGACATAATAAGAAAGTAAATCATTTAGGAAGAAAAAGTGCTCACAGACAAGCTTTGTTGTCTAATATGGCATCTTCTCTGATTCTGCATAAGCGTATTTTCACGACAGTTGCAAAGGCTAAGGCTTTGAGAGTTTATGTCGAACCGTTGATCACAAAGGCAAAGGAGGACTCAACTCACAACCGCAGGGTTGTTTTCAGCTACCTCGAAAACAAGGAAGCCATCACCGAACTTTTCCGCAATGTAATTGTTAAGGTTGGTGACAGACCCGGTGGATATACCCGCATATTGAGAACAGGAAACCGTTTGGGTGATAACGCAGAAATGTGCATGATGGAACTTGTTGACTACAACGAAAACATGCTCGCTGCAAAGGAAACCAAGAAGAAAGTTCGTCGTTCGCGCAAGAAAGCCGCTACTACCGACGAGGCTGCTCCTGCTCAGGAAGAAAAGAAGGAAGAATAAGATTTTTGATAATCGAAAAAAATGGAGATATTTTGTATCTCCATTTTTTGTGTGTAAATATATTAAGTAAAATTATGGGACAAATAGCAAACTTACATGCAAGGCAAATCCTTGATTCGAGAGGTAATCCGACTGTTGAGGTCGAAGTATATACAACTGGTGGCGCGGTAGGTCGTGCAGCCGTACCGAGCGGTGCATCTACTGGCATTCACGAAATGCTTGAACTCCGCGATGGCGATAAGAGCCGTTTTATGGGCAAGGGCGTTATGCAGGCAGTTCGCAATGTGCAGACAACAATTGCAGAAGGCTTGCAGGGTATGTATGTCGATGACCAGTTGGCAATTGACCGCGCAATGATAAATCTTGATGGTACTGCCAACAAGTCGGGACTTGGTGCAAATGCTATTCTTGCAGTTTCGATGGCATGTGCTCAGGCAGCAGCACAGGAACATGGATTGTCGTTGTATAGTTACATTGGTGGAATAGGTGCGCGTACTTTGCCAATTCCGATGATGAACATTCTTAACGGAGGTGCTCATGCCGACAACAAGATTGACATTCAAGAATTTATGATTATGCCGGTCGGTGCTCCTACTTTCAGCGAGGCTTTGAGAATGGGAACCGAAGTTTTCCACAACTTGAAGGCTGTGCTTTCGGCATCAAAGTATTCGACAAATGTTGGTGACGAAGGCGGTTTCGCTCCGAATCTCGGTTCAAACGAAGAGGCAGTTGAGTATGTTGTAAAGGCTATCGAAAAGGCAGGATACAAGCCTGGCGAGGACATTTACATTGCTCTTGATGCTGCTGCTAGCGAATTTTACGATGCTGAGAAGAAATTGTATGTTTTCGGTTCGAATGGTAAAAAATACACATCGGAACAGCTTGTCGATTATTGGAAGGAATGGACATCCAAGTATCCGGTAATCTCGATTGAGGACGGTTTGGCAGAAGACGACTGGGACGGTTGGAAACTTCTTACCGACACTATTGGCGACCGTGTTCAACTTGTGGGCGACGACTTGTTTGTTACTAACCCAATTCGTCTTGCAAAAGGAATTGGCGGTGGTGTGGCAAATTCAATTTTGGTTAAATTGAACCAGATTGGCACATTGTCGGAAACTATGCAGACAATAAATCTTGCACAGCAGAATTCATACACCACTATAATTAGCCATCGTTCCGGCGAAACCGAAGATACTTTTATTGCCGATTTGGCAGTTGCTGTAAATTCTGGCTTGATAAAGACAGGTTCGGCCTCGCGTACCGACCGCATTGCCAAGTACAACCAGTTGCTTCGTATCGAGGAACAACTTGGCGAAAATGCAAATTATCTTGGCAGAAACTTCAAGTTTGCTAGGGAATAGAAAAGATAATATTTCAGGAGAAAAGCACGGGGAACCGTGCTTTTTTTGTTTTTTACCGTAACATTCTTTCCAATTTCATTTTCCAGCGTTCCCAGTGTGGCAGTTTCTTGGATAGTAATGCGTAGAAATCTTTAGTGTGGTTTCTGTGTACCAGATGACACATTTCGTGCGTTATAACATATTCGATACAACCTCTAGGTGCACAAATCAATCTTGGATTTAAGTAGATTATGCCATTTGCTGTGCAATAACCCCAGCGTTTTTCCATTTTTCTAATCTTTATGCTCTCGGGGATGGCACCGTATGCGGAGAATTTTTCGGTTATGGGTTTTGCATATTCGGCAAATTTTATTTCTGCTCTGGCACGATACCATTTTTTCAATATTTTTCCAGCATTTTCTTTGTTCTCACATTCTATTTCAATGATATTGTTCTGGTAATGCACGGCATTTTTGTCGGAGTGTTTTATTCGCAACATATATTGCCTACCAAGATATAAATGCGATTCACCGCTGACATATCTCCGTTCTGTCGTAGGGATGCCAAATGACTCGAAATGGCGTTGTTGTTTGAGAATCCATGCCGACCTCTTTCGCACTTTCTCTTTTATGTCTTCCAATGTGGCGTTGTTTGGGGCTTTTAAATAAACGGAACAATCTGGATTCACTTTAATTCCAAGTGTTTTACGCTGTGCATATTCAATACAGAAATCTATTGTAGTTGAACCGTATGTTATAGTATCCTTAGTTATTTTATCCATATTTTTGCCACATCTACGCAACCATCAATAATTATATCCATATCGTCAAAAGAGAAGTTAAGGTTGTATTTCCGTTTGATGTTTTCGATAAGTTCGTCTTCAAGTTCTATTTTCATCTTGCCGATGGTGTCGCTTTTTGACTGCCAGTCCACAAGTACCGAGCCGTCAACAATAACTGTCTTTCGAATGATGTCGTCAAATGTCTTGGCTGTTTCGAGCGCCATATCCCTGACTGGCATATCGGGAAATATTCGCTTGTAGTTTTCCAATGCAATTCCGAAATAAGCCTTGGCGGTGTTGTTGTGTTCTAGTTCGGCTGGTAATTCGCTGTCAGTGTGGTTGAGGACATCCTCCTTGTACTGCATAATCTTTTCAAGGTATTCGTTATCGCTGATGCGTCCTTGCTCGTATGCTTCGATTGCCTCCTTGATGAGTTGCGAGATTTTTTTGTAGAAGGCAGGGTCGGAATCCATATTCTCGGTGATATATTTTGATGTTCGGGTGGCTATGGTATCGGCTTTTGCTGCTGTTCCTATGACATTGTCCACTTCCTTTTGGAAATCTTCCTTGTCAAATATGTTTACCAAATTAGTTATGACTTTTACCGCATCGCTTTCGACATGGTGATTGATAAGTTTTTCAATCCTTGCTTCGTATTTCTTGTAGTCAATAGTGTCGGAATAGCGCAGTTGGACAGCGTTTCGCAGTTTGCAAAACATATTAAGGTCGTCCTTGTAAAGCCTTATTGTTTTTTCATCGGTTTGCTTGTAAAATTCCATTGTCGAAAGAGCCAACTGAAGTGTGGACGAGAATGCGGAAAGCCTGTCGTAGAACTCGTGCCGGCGGTCTTCCATGCGTAATGATTGTGCGTATGCCTCCAAGTCGCGTTTGTTTGGAATCCCCTTGAACATATTCCAAAGGTCAGAATGTCGTTGCGGAAGTTCGGCAATTTTGTCGTTTACGGGCACAAGCGTATCGGTAAATGCCTTCGCCTCGTCTTCATCATATTCGGAATATAGGTCAATAGCGTAACTTAAATTCTGCAAAACGCCATAGTAGTCGATAATATATCCGTAGTCTTTGCCTTCGTATGTGCGGTTTACTCGGGCAACGGCTTGTAGCAATGTGTGACCGGCAAGGTGTCGGTCTATGTACATTACTGTAACTTTGGGTTCATCGAATCCTGTTAGAAGTTTATCAACCACAATCATAATCTCAGGATTTTCCTGCTTTTTGAATCTTGCAATAAGGTTTTCTTGGTATTTTTGCGGTGTGCCGTGTTCGTCCATCATTCTTTTCCAGAAATCCTTGACTTCGTGGGCGGTTTCGCCGTATGCCATTTCCTCGCCTTCGCGGTCGTCGGGGGCAGTGATTAGCACTTCGGAAGTAACTTTTCCTATTTCATCCAGGTATTTTTTGTATAGGATGGCTACTTTTTTCTTAGGTGTGACGAGCATCGCCTTGAATCCTGTATTTTTCCAATTGTCGGAATAGTGCTTTGATATGTCGATGGCAATGGAAAATATACGCTGTTCGGTCTGGTTGAGAATGTCGGTGCGCGAAAACTTTTTTTTCAGGTCAACAGACTGATATTCTGTCAAATCTTCGCACACGCGGTCGAAGAAACTGTCGATAGGTCCTTCGCTTACCGACTGCGGTACAATTCGCCCTTCGTAGAGCAGTGGAACAACAGCCTTGTCTTCTACGGCCTGCTTGACGGTGTAAACTGGCTTTATGATTCCACCGAAAGTGCGGGCGGTATTCTTTTCCTTTTTCATCAGTGGCGTGCCCGTAAAGGCGATTTTGCAGGCATTGGGTAGCACGCGGTTCATTTGTATTGCAAGTTCCTTGTATTGTGACCGGTGTGCTTCGTCTATCAGGATGAAGGTATTAGGGTCGGAGAGAGGATGCTTGATTTTCTTTATTGCTGTGGCAAACTTGTTTATTACGGTTGTAATTACCGCATCGGTGTCGTCCTCAAGCAGTTCTACAAGTCGGGTGCCTGTGTTGGCGTTCTCGACAACCTTTCCGCATTTACGGAAAGTTTTGGTTATCTGGCTGTCCAGGTCGGTGCGGTCGGTGACCAATACTATGCGCGGATTGGGGATTTTAAGTGCAATCTTTTGTGCAAGCATTACCATTGTGAGCGATTTTCCGCTGCCCTGTGTATGCCATACCACGCCGCCGTTGCGATGTCCAGATTCGAAGGAATTTACTCGCTCCAATGTTTGGTTTACTGTGAAATATTGCTGGTAGCGGGCAAGTTTCTTCACGCCTGCATCGTAAATTGTGAAATGGTATATGAGTTCCAGCAGGCGTTCGGGACGGCACAGATTGTAAATGTATTCGTCCTGCAGGGTTATTTCACGCACTTTTTTTGCGTTGGAGTTTATGATTTCGAACAGCAGTTTGTGGTATGATATGTCGGCGTCGTTGTTGATGAACAATTCGTGCCATTTGCACCAGAACTGTGCGGCAGTTGCAGTTGTTCCGTATGCACCGAAACTATTGCCTATTGCTAGAAGAATTGCGCTATAAACATAAAGGTTTCTTATTCCGTCCTCTTTCTGGTTGCGCAGGTGCTGCGATATGGCTTGTTCTTCGGCGCCCTTTATGTCGGGGCGTTTGCATTCGATGACTACCAGCGGTATGCCGTTGACAAACAGCACGATGTCGGGACGATATGTGTCGGTAGAGCCAGTTCGTGCTACTGCAAATTCTTCGGTAACGTGATAGACATTGTTTTCGGGATTCTGCCAGTCGATGTAGCGCATAGTATAACTTTTCTTGTCGCCGTCGATGCTTTGCTCGAAGGCCTTGCCGAGTGTGAGAATGTTATATACGCTCTCGTTTGCGCTTAAGTATCCGTCATCCATAGGGATGTTGCGAAGTGCAATCACTCCGTTTTCGATGTTCTGTTCCGAAAAGCGTTCCTCGCTGCGGCTACCTATGCGTATGGAGTTAAGTTTGCGCAGTTGCAGTCGCAGTACATCTTCGAGCAGTACGTTGGAAGTCTTGCCGTCGCGCATTTCCATTGCCTCCTCTGGCGACAGGTACTGGTATCCCATTTTTTCCAGCAGTTCCAATGCTGGTTGCTGGCTTATATCGTTTTCCTTGAATGATATTCGGTTCATAGTTTGAAAAACTTTAAATTTCTCTTGGCGATTATATTTTTTTGTTGTTACTTTGCATCGGAATCGTAAGGTTCTTTTGGATTGGGGTGTCCCCGGTCGGAAAAGGGTTGCCAATTTGGCGACTCTTTTTTGTTTGGAAACACTTTCATCCCATACAGTTTTCCTTCTTTTTGATTGTCAATTAGCGATTCTATGTTTACTGGTAGTGGCATATTATTGTTTTTCTTTGAATGATATTCGGTTCATTGTTTGATTTCGAAAATTCTATTTGTTGTGTTTGTCGTTTGGATTGTTGTCATTGAGGCGACCCTTGCGGTCGCCAATATTTGAGTGATTGTTGTCGTCGTTGTGGCGACCCTTGCGGTCGCCAATATTGAAGCCGTCCTTGTTGTCGTTGTTATCGGGGCATCCGCGAGGGTTGCTAATTTTGGGGCATCCGCGAGGGTTGCTAATTTTGGGGCAACCGCGAGGGTTGCTAATTTGGGGGCAACCGCAAGGGTTGCCCGTACTGCGATTTGATTGCCAGCGTTCGGGATTGGTGCGGATGTAGTTGCTTATATTTTCGTATGCCTGTTCGTCGCGGATGATATGCTCGTAGTAGTTGCGTTGCCAAAATTTTCCCATTTGTAGGTTGTGTTCCTTGTGCCATTTTAGGCAGTCGTTGGCGACGAGCGATTTATAGGCGCCGATGATTTGTCCTATGGTGGGGGAATTTTCTTCTGGGCAATCGCTAGTGGTGCTTGTGTTTGAGTTGTTGCTGTTGCCGTTGTTATTTGGGCAACCGCGAGGGGTGCTGATTTGGTGGCAACCGCGAGGGGTGCCCGTACGATTATTGTTGTTGCCGTCGTTATTGGGGCAACCGCGAGGGTTGCCCGTACGGATGGAGATAATGGCGTGGATGTGGTCGGGCATGATGATGTATTCGTTGATTTCGATGGTGGGGAATTGGGTGTGGAGATTTTCCATCCATTCGGTGGCGATTTGTCCGCAGGGTGTTAATTCCATTTGGCTTTCTGAAATTTCTCCAAAGCGATGTTGCCTATTTTCGCAGCATAGCGTAATAAAGTACGCTCCCTGCGACGAATAGTCGTATCCTTTCAGCCTTATGCTGTGCCGATGGTGGATTTCTGGATTATATAACATGGTTCTTTTTATTTGTACAGATTTGTTTTGTATGTTGGAATATATATTGAATGCGAATTTATATTTTATGTTTTAATAACATTCGATCGTTTCTATTAGAGCATTCTTTATTTAAACATACACCTCCGAACTTTTTACAACTCACTTGATTGTCAAATTCTTTTGATACAGACATTGTCTGCTCAATTAAGTTTGATAATAGCTTACTAGTTTTTTCGTATTCTTTAATAACTTCTTTAAATTTTTCATCTGCAATTGCTGGGATGCCTAGTTTTGTTATCTCTGTTATTTTGTTTAAAAGTTTAGATAAAGAGGAATTTGCCTTTTTATAATAAGCGAGTTCGTCTTGTAATGTTTTTATGTCTGTA